>NZ_JCANTV010000012.1:0-301214 GCF_059568665.1 Pseudodesulfovibrio halophilus DSM 5663
GGCTTCAGAGCTTTTTTTCGATGATGTCCTTGAGCGCAGTGTTTTCCAGGCTGAGGTCAGCGAACATCTGCTTGAGTTTGCGATTTTCGGCTTCGAGATCCTTCATCCTCTGGATGTCGGATGCCTCCATGCCTCCGTATTTAGATTTCCACTTGTAGTAGGTGGCGTTGCTGATGCCGTTTTCACGGCATACGTCCTTGACGGTCCGTCCGCCTTCCACAGACTTGAGGATCCTGACGATCTGGTGCTCAGTGAATTTTGATTTGCGCATACGAAACTCCTGGGCGCAGTTTGAGCCAGAAGTCTCTACTTGGCAATGGCCCTACTTTACGGGGACTTTACAAGACGACGGGCGGCAATAAGAAATCTTCAGAAAGTCGGGCCTCCGAGTGGAAATCTGCAAAAGTGCCGTGGTATGGAAAACCATAAACCTAGACAGAAGGAGGCACTACCAACGACCTGGTCGTCATAAGTTCGTGATGAAATCCGAACTGATGACGACGTACGAAGCCTAGGGCTTCAACGCTTACCGCCGTTTTTCCGAAACAAACGGCACCCTTTCCGAAACCAACGCCGGTTAAACGCATCAAACTTTGCCAGATGAACGACAGGACTACGCACCTGCCGCTGTCAGCGTCCCCGAAGGTCACTTTCTGCTTGTTGCAGGCTTAAGACATATGCACTTATGCGTGACATCCACTATTAAATGGACAGTTGAAAAGAGATCTCTTTTCACTGGGAACAGGGCATTCTTCATCCCGTATTTTGTTTGTGTGCGACTTTCGCCATAGGTTGCCCTATTTGGGCGGCTTGGCCCTCCTTACTCTGAAGCGGTAGTGCCTTTCCAGAGTGAGGGATTGAAAGCAGATCTCCTTGTGTCCGTTCGGCGTTCCGGCCCTGTGCCGATTGTTTTATTTATCGTAATTTCAGGCGTCCCGGACAGGGACGACCGATTCTGAGTACACACCTTGCCCCGAGCATGGTCGCGTCCTGTCATTTATCCATGAAAAAAGAAGCCCCTTCAGGGGGCTTTTGTCGTTTCCGCGCCATGAGCCTGTCAGACAAAGGGGGCGTCTTGCCGCCCCCTTCAAGTTGGGCTTTCGGAATTTTTTCGGCGCCTTCGGCATCGAGAAAAATCTCGAAAGTCCAACTTTTCAGCCCCCACGTGCGCGGTTTTGGCCGCGCCCGCCAGCGTCATTTGTCCCGATGTGCGGCTGTTTGCTTCCGGCAAGCCGTTCAGCAAACAGCCGCACACGCACCAAATGACAAGGTGGTTATAAAAAGAAACCCGGAAAGAAGAAAAACACAGAATGATGCATTTTCCATGTCTGCGCCCTTGATTTTTCGACTTTGCACATGGTTATGATGATGGGTTGGCCCTATCCCGAGTCACCCAATAACCATGGGGACATCCATGAAGAAAAACACAAAGGGCCTTCATTTTGCGGTCAACCGAGCAAGCCTGTCTGGGCCAAAATCGAAGCAGTATCGAATTCGAAACAATGCAAAGGCGTTTGCAACTGAGCTTCAGAGAGTAGGACTGGGCGTGAGAAAATGGGAAAATCTGACCAATAAGCACTTTCAACGTGCGGCGGATTCGATGAAAGCCCGAGGGATTGGAGATGGGCGCATCGCTGAGGTCTTCTCTGCAGCACGTCACGTATGTAATGCATATGGAAACGACGGTATTGCACGCGAAAACAAAGAGTTCGGTGTTGAACGTGGGCGGATTGCCAACAACAATTCACGGGCCGCCGATCCTGAAAGAGTTGTCCAAATCATCAAGGAGTTGCGTAACGATGACAATTACAGGCATTCCGCCCGATGCGCTGCACAGATTGAGCTTCAATATGAATTAGGTCTTCGCCGAGAAGAGTCCGCAAAGGTCGATTTGGTGAATGACTGGGACCGGGAGCGACAGACCCTATTGGTTCACAATGGAACCAAGGGAGGACGGCCTCGTACCCTTCACTTGTCGGAGCAACAAGAAGCTGCGTTGGAACGTGCGGAAGAGTTCATTTCGCCATCAAACCGAAAAGGGGGTTTCAATTTGATGCCCCTGGGAATGGGTGACTCCTGGCTGAATCGCCTAGACTACGCGGCACGAAAAAGTGGTCTGACGAAGAAGGACTTGGGCTACACGCTCCATGGAAACCGGCACGAGCGTTTCAGGCAGGTTTACGTGGAACACACAGGCTTCCAGCCACCAAACCAGCACCGATCTCATGAAGACTTTGTACAAGAAGCGCAAAAAAGCGCTGGACCGAATTGGCCGTCACTGGACAGCGAGGCCCGGGACCAGATCGAGGGCATGGCTGGCCATTCCCCGGGCCGGCGAGACATCTCTGATGCCTACCTTGGGTCAAGCAAGACCAGATGACAGAAGCCCCCGCAAGGGGGCTTTTCAGTTTTTTCCCTAACGAGTCAGGAGAAGGTCCGGATGAGCATAAAAGCATCTTTCAAAACGATCTTTTTTGACGATTTTCATAACTCTATGATTTGAATGAATATAAATTTTCAAAAAACCTACCCCTGAACCTAGAGATTTTCGTTTCGTACGTTGTAAGCAGGCGGGTTAACCAACAATCAGGATGGTCGTTTGGTGCCCGAAGTGTTGAAAGTCAAAGACGTAGCGAAGATGCTGAATTGCTCCGAAAGCCTTGTGCGGCGTGCGGACATGAAGCAGCTTCTTGGTGCGTTCACGGTGGGAAAGCGAGGGATTCGCTTTCATCGTCAAGCTGTGGAGGCGTACATGCGTCAGGGGTGCGTAAATGTTTCCGAGCGTGAGGTTTCAAGGGGTTGTGACGCTCCTCGCCAGCGCAAGCGGAAATTGACGTCTTTACATGATCTTTGGTAATATCTTCAGGTAAATAAGCGGCTTTCCGAGAAGAGGATGCCTACATGCCTTACAAGGAAGGAAAAAAGTGGCGGGGCGCAGTGCGTTTTACCCCGTCGGCTGGAAAGCAACTTCGACGCACAAAGCTCTTTGACAGAAAGCGAGAAGCCGAAGCGTGGGAACGTGAAACCATCAAGGCGCTTGAACTGGCCGATCGTCAAAAGCGCAAGGACATGGACACTGTCGGCAGACTCCTTGTTGCCGGGGAATGGGCCGAGCGGTATTTGGATTACGCCAAGGCAACTTGGTCGGAAAAGACGTATGATTCAAAACGTCGGGCCTTCAAGCGGCTGTTTAGGGACAGCATCAGGCCGGAAATGCCGGTTGGCGAGATAAGCCCCGCCGTTGCGCTGGATCATCTGAGCAAGCTGAACCGGCGAAAGAACGGCAATACGGCAAACAAGGACCGCAAGAATCTCGTCGCCGCGTGGAACTGGGGAGCCAAATACCACAACATGAATCGGGTCAGCCCGTTTCAGCTTGTCGACAAGTTCCCTGAAAAGCGCACCCCCGCTATGTTCCGCCGTTTGCGGATTTCAAAACGGTGCTGGACACTGCTGACGAATATGAACGGTTCGTGCTCCTGACCACCTTCTTCACGGCTGGCCGGAAGTCGGAAATCTTCCGCATCAAGTGGAGCGAGGTGGATTTCGACAAAGGCACTGTCGGCTTGTGGACGCAAAAGCGCCGTGGCGGAAACTGGGAATTTGATGAGATTCCCATGGCTGACGCTCTCCGGGCAGAGCTTGCCAAGCGCAAGCTACGAGCCGGAAAAACGGAATTTGTGTTTGACCAGTCGCTTTGGGTGGTCCGGGACAGCCATAATCGGTGGCTGAGCAAGCTGTGTGACAAAGCCGGGGTCAGGCAATTCGGGTTTCACGGCATCCGCCACCTGTCGGCAAGCATCGGCATGGAGACCGGAGCAAATATTCTGGACATCCAGCAGTTGCTTCGCCACACCTCCACACGCACGACGGAACGGTACATCCACCGCACCACCAGAAACAACCGGGCTGTGAGCGCTTTGGACAAGGCTATGCGGACGCCGTCGAGCGAACACGGTTTGTGGGACAAGGCAGAGGGCGAAAGCTGATGAGGTACAGCCAAGTTGAGAAAAGTGCCGAAAAAGCTGTGTGCCACCTGAAGCCACGAAGACGAGCCACAAAACGCGAAAACGGCACAAAAAAAGGGTCACACTTTCGTGTAACCCTTTGATTTTAATGGCGGAGCCGAAGGGACTCGAACCCTCGGCCTCCGGCGTGACAGGCCGGCGTTATAACCAGCTTAACTACGGCTCCGCTTTATTGGGCAAGCGCGTTAAGCAGCGCTTTGCTCTCTGTGGTGGGCGGTGCAGGGCTCGAACCTGCGACCCTCGGCTTGTAAGGCCGATGCTCTCCCAACTGAGCTAACCGCCCATGGAGAAGGGAGCTTATATCTGCATGACTCCAGCTTGTCAATCTTCATTTCAATCTTTTCGGAAGATTCCTGAAATCCGGGCAGAACGCCAGTGGCACTTTCCTGCCAAGCCGCTTGACGGACCTGTGAAATTCGGGGCAAACTTTCCCGTCTTTCGGGAATGGAGGTTCCCGCCAACGCTTCACCATCAACGGGAGAATAGAGGATGAAACGCTTCGTGACCCTGTGCGTGTTCGCCATGCTCTGCATGTTGCTTGCCGCACCCGGCGCGGCCATGGCCAAGGAAAAGATCAAAGCCGGGTTCGCCCTGCTCTGGACCATCGACGACCGCGGCTGGACCACCGCACATTACAACGGCATCCAGCACATGAAAGAAAAGCTCGGCGACGACGTCGAGGTCATCTACAAGGAAAAGGTCCTCGGCCCGGATGCCGAGCGCGTTTTCCGCGAATTCGCAGAAGAGGGCTGCGACATCATCTTCGGCACCACCTTCGACCACATGGAGCCCATCCTCCGCGTGGCGCGCGACTATCCCGACATCAAATTCGAACACTGCTCCGGCTACAAGACGGCCTCCAACGTGCGCACCTACATGGTTCGCATCTATCAGGCCGACTATCTCTGCGGATACCTTGCGGGCCTCATGGGATTCAAGGACGTGGGCACCGTCGGCACCCACCCGATCCCGGAGCCGGTCCGCGGCGTGAACGCCTTCACCCTTGGCCTGCAGCGCGGCCTGATGGAAGCCGGCGTGGAGCACGGTGAAACCGTCAACACTGTGGCATGGCTGAATTCCTGGGCCGATCCGGTCAAGGAGACCACCCTCGCCGAGACCCTGATCGCCAAGAATCACGATCTGATCCGCCAGATGGCCGACACTCCCGACAGCTCACTCGCAGCCTGCGCAGCCGGCGTCCCGGCCATGGGTTACGGCACCGACGCCTCCAGCTGGGGCGCGGAATGCGTGCTCTCCAGCGCTCTGCTGAATTGGGGCCCCTACTACGTCAAGGCCATCCGCGACCTCCAAAACGGCACCTGGAAAACCGGCTCCTACTGGAAGGGCTTTGAAGCCAACGGCGTGAAGCTCGCCGAGTTCAACGAGTCCGTCCCTCAGGACGTGCGCGACAAGGTTCTGGCCGCCATGGAAAAGCTCAGAAACGGTCAGGATGACATCTTCACCGGCCCGATCTTCGACCAGAGCGGCAAGAAGGTTCTGGCCGAGGGCGAAAGGTTTGACGACGGGCAGCTCCTGTCCATGCAGATGCTCGTCAAGGGCGTGCAGGGCAAGCTCGCACGATAAGCACATCAACACGGCGCGGCGCCCCGAGCGGGCGCCGCGCTATTTACGGAGCAGCACCATGAACGTTCTCGGCGCTCCCGAGTCCGGAGAAAAATACCGCCTCTCGGTGGACGGACTGCCCTACGACGTGGAGATCCCTTACGTCACGCTCAAGTCGCAGGACGGCCCGGTTTCCATCGCCTCGTTCAACCTCGTTGGCCAGATCCGGCTCAACGAGGACCTCGGCAGGCTCATGGCCCGCCAGATCCGCGAAACCGTGGGCGACCTCGAAGGGCTCGCCATCCTGACCGTCGTGGAGAAAGCGCTGCAGCTCACGCAGGTCGCCGCCTACGATCTGGGGCTGGAAGCAGTGGCCGTGGCCTACAACCGCGTCAAGCCGCACATGGAGGCCGAGCGCAGGCCCTTCATCCAGGTGGGCAGCGACTCCATCACCAGCGGCAGCAAGTTTCTCGCCGTGTACGAGCGCGACCTGAACCTGCTGGCGCAGGCCAAAAAGGTCATCCTCATCGACGACGTTGTCTCCTCCGGCGGCACCATCCTCGGGCTTGCCGACCTGATGGACGAAATCGGCAGGCAGCGCGGCATCGAGCCACCCGAGATCGCGGGGATCTACTGCGTGGCGCAGGAAGGGGAAAAACACCCGCTGCTGCCCGCCCCGCTGCACTCCCTCGCCACCCTGCCCAAACCGATCCGCCGATAGCGATGTCCGAAAACGCACCGCTGCTCTCCTGCCGGGGGGTAACCAAACGCTTCGGCGAGGTCGTGGCCAACCGCGACATCACCTTTGATGTCCGTGCCGGTCAGGTGCAGGCCCTGCTCGGCGAGAACGGCGCGGGCAAGTCCACGCTCATGTCGGTCATTGCCGGCCGTTTCCGGCCGGACGCCGGAGAGATTCGCGTACGCGGCGAGCTCGTGCAGTTTTCGCGCCCGGCGGACGCCATGCGCATGGGCATCGGCATGGTCTACCAACGGTTCATGCTGGTGGAACGCCTCACCGTGGCCGAAAACATCCGGCTCTCCGCACATTCCTGCGGCATCGGCTCCCGCGATGCCGACAGACGCATGGCCGACCTTTCCGACCGCTATGGCCTCGGAGTCGACCCTTCGCGCACCGTAGGCTCGCTCTCAATGGGCGAACGTCAGCGAGCCGAGATTCTCAAGCTGCTGGTGCAAAACGCCAACATTCTCATTTTCGACGAGCCCACCGCCGTCCTGAGCCAGCCCGAGGCGGAAGGCCTCTTCAAGATTTTCGACAGGCTGCGCGAGAACGGCTGCGGCGTGGTCTTCATCACCCACAAGTTGGAAGAGGTCATGGCCGCCGCCGACCATATCTCCATCCTCAGGCGCGGCCGAATAATCGCCTCCGTGGCGCCGGGAGAAATCGAAAGCAAGCGGGAGCTGGCCCGGCTCATGGTGGGGCGCGAGTTCGTGCTCGCCGTGGACAAGCCCGAGATGGAGCCAGGTGAGACCGTGCTGGAGCTGCAGGGTTTTGCAGGCAGCGGCGCCTCCGGGCGCAGCGGCTTCGAGGATGTGACCCTCTCGGTGCGCCGGGGGGAGATTCTCGCGATCATCGGCGTGGCGGGCAACGGTCAGTCGGCGCTTGCCGCCGCCGTTACCGGAAACACGGACGCGGGCCGGGCCGAATCCGGCCATGTAACTTTCCGCGGCGAGACCGTGAACGCCGACGACTGGGAAGGGCACCGCGGCATCGCCCACGTTCCCGAGGACAGGCACACCACCGGCAGCGTGCACGACATGACGCTGGCCGAGAACTACGCCCTGACGCGCCTCGACGCGGCGGGGGACGGACCGTGGTTCGACCTCTCGCGCATAGCGAAGAAAACGCAAAAGGCCATTGAGAACTATTCCATCCGCGCCACGGGCCCGAATGACATGGCCGGCAGCCTGTCCGGAGGAAACCTGCAAAAGCTCATCCTCGCACGGGAACTGGCGCGCAAGCCGGCCCTGTTCGTTGCCGAGCAACCCACGCAGGGGCTGGACATCGCCTCCACCGAGGAAATATGGGACGCGCTCATTCGCCAGCGCAAGCATTCCGGCATCCTGCTTTTTTCCGGCGACCTCAAGGAAGTGCTGACACTGGCTGACCGCATCGCGGTCATGTTCCGGGGCCGTATCCTCGAAGTGCTGGACGCCCTCGACGCCGACGCCGTGGCCCGCATCGGGCTGCTCATGGCGGGCGGCGAAACCGCCGAGGGGGATTCGCAATGCGCATAGTCAGACGGACGCGCCCCATTCGCTACAAGGCGCTCGTCACCGCCCTTCTGGCAGTCGGCTTCGCGCTGGTCGCCGGTGCGCTGGTCTTTGCCGGGCAGGGCGTGAATCCCCTTGAAGCCTATGCCGTCATGGTTTCCGGTGCCCTCGGCAGCCTCAACGGGCTTGCGGAGGTCGCAGTAAAGGCCGTGCCGCTGACTCTGACCGGGCTTTCCGTGGCAGTGGCCGCCACCATGCTTCTGTGGAACATCGGCGCCGAAGGGCAGTTCGTCTGGGGCGCCATCGGCGCAGGCTGGGCCGCCCTTTACCTTTCACCCTTCCTCCCCACCGCGCTGGTCATTCCGGCCTGCCTGCTCTGCGGAGCGCTGGCAGGGGCGCTTTGGGCCATGATTCCCGCGGCGCTGCGGGTCCGATACGGGGTCAGCGAAATCCTGACCACGCTCCTGCTGAACTACGTGGCCATCATTTTCATGGAGCATCTCTATTTCGGCCCGTGGCGCGACCCCATGGCCTTCGGCTTTCCGGGAACGCCCACCTTTCCCGAGGCTTCGTGGCTGCCGAGACTCGGCAAGACCCGCCTGCACCTCGGTGCGCTGGTTGCCGTGCTTGCGGCGGCGGGCCTGCATCTGCTGCTGGCAAAGACCAAGTGGGGCTATCGCATCCGGGTCACCGGCCGCAGCGGTCAGGCCGCACGGTACGCGGGCATGAACACCTCGCGCCAGACCTATGCCGTCATGGCCACGGCTGGCGCGCTGGCCGGCCTCGCGGGCATGGGCGAAGTCTGCGGCATCCACTATCTTATCCGCGAAGGCATCAACCCCGGTTACGGCTATGACGGCATCATCGTGGCCTGCCTTGCCGGGCTTCGGCCCGCGCTGGTTCCGGTCTACGCCGTGGTCCTCGGCACCTTCCTGATCGGCGCGGACCGGCTGCAGTCGGCGATGCAGCTCCCCTCATCCATCGGACTGGTGCTCGAAGGCGCGCTTCTGCTGGGCCTTCTGGCGGCGGAGGCCGTGACGCGCTTCAGAATCGCCTCGGGCAAGGGGGACGACAATGTTTGAGGACATCATCTTCATCGCCACCATCGCAATCAAATCGTCCATAGCCGTGCTCTTTGCGGCGGTTGGAGAGGTCTTCGCCGAACGAAGCGGCGTCCTGAACCTCGGCGTGGAGGGCATGATGCTCACCGGCGCCATGGTGGGCGCGGCCGCGGGCATAGCATGGGGCGACCCGTGGATTGCCGCCGGATGCGGCATGCTGGCAGGGGCGGCCCTTGCGGCGGTGCACGCGTTTTTCGCTATCAATCTCAAGGCCGACCAGACGCTCTCCGGGCTGGCCATCGCCATCTTCGGCGGCGGGCTGGCGGGGTTCCTCGGGCGTGCCATCATCGGTGAACGGGGCGTGCGCTTCGGCATCGAGGCGCTGCCCGTGCTGTCCGACATCCCGGTTCTCGGGGGCATACTCTTCAAACAGAACGCGCTGGCCTACGTCGCCTACCTCCTCGTCCCCCTCACCGCGTGGGCGCTCTTCCGCACCCGCCTCGGCCTCAAGATACGCGCGGTGGGCGAAGACGCTCCGGCAGCAGACGCCATGGGCGTGAACGTGACGCTCGTCCGCTGGGGATGCGTGCTCTTCGGCGGCCTGCTGGCGGGCCTCGGCGGCTGCTATCTGTCCCTTGCCTACACGCCGGGCTGGAAAGACGGCATGACCATGGGGCAAGGCTGGATCGCCATCGCCATGGTCATCTTCTCGGGCTGGCGTCCGGGACGCGCCGCGCTTGGCGCCCTGCTCTTCGGCGCGCTCGCCGCGCTGCAGTGGAACTTCGAGGCAAACGGCTCGGAGCTGATTCCGGCCTGGATCCTCAAGATGCTGCCCTACGTGCTGACCATCGTGGTGCTGGTTCTGGTCAAGCGCTTCGGCACATCCGGCCGCGGGAACGCCCCGTCGGCGCTTGGAATCCCGTTCCAGCGCATGTAGCGCCTCTCAGAAAGGGATTTTCCGCTTTTTTCCGGGAGAATCCCCTATTTCACTTCAGGTCCTATTGACCGGATTTCATTTTCCCTTCTACACGGGCTGTAGTGTTTGTTTTAGAGGGGGAAAAATCATGCAAGAGCATTTTCTTGACGACAACGAACTGCACGAGGAACTGGAGAGTATCTCCAGAACCATAGACACCATCGCGGAAACCAAGGAGTTGCCGCTCAGTACGCTCTTTCCGGACCCGTTCGTCCGGAAATACACACAGTACGACACCATCCGCGAGCTGCTGGACGCCAGCGGACACGAAATCAGCTGTCAGAGCGACCTTGAAGCCTGCCGCCCCAAAGGGTTCGACGAGTTCATCTGCCTGAGGACTGAATTCCAGAACTGGGACACCATGCTCGAAATGGCTGTCTGCGAGTGGATCAAGGTCAAGCTCGGCTAACGGCGAACGAGACTCCGCCCACCCTTTTCGGCCCGGTGGCCGCCACAATCCTTTTCCGAAAAGCGAACAGGACGCAGTGACGTTGCGCCATTCTCCTCTCCTGCACCCTTGACCTGACCCACTTTAAATGTATATACATAGTCAAAATTTGTATATACAGGAGAGCCTCAATGGCACGCAAGGGACTCGGGTCACGCATTCGCGACCATATAGTTGAGAGAATCGAAAACGGGGCGTGGAAGCCCGGCGACCGCATCCCGGCGGAGTCCGAGCTGATGGAGACGTTCTCCGCGAGCCGCATGACCGTGCACCGGGCCATCAAGGAGCTTGCCACCGAAGGCATGGTCTTTCGCGAGCGGGGCCGCGGGACGTTCGTGGCCCGGCGCATTCCCAGAAGCGACCTTTTGGTGGTGGCCGACATCGCCGAGCAGATTCGCGAGCGCGGCGGCGACTACTTCAGCGACCTCAAATATCTGGCCGCCGAGCCCATGACCGCGCTCACGGCCCATGTCTTCGGCGAAGGCGCGGACGCAAGCCTCGCCCGCTCCAAGGTGGTTCACTGCGAGAACGGCCAGCCCATCCAGCTCGAAGACCGCTGGGTGGACCTGCGCATGGCCCCTGATTATCTCGGGCTGGATTTCTCGAAAACCACCGCACACCGCTATCTGATGCGGGCCGCGCCGCTCATGAAGGCCGAGCACGAGCTCACGGCCGTGCTCCCCGGCACGGAGCAGCAATACTTTCTGGACATCCCCGAAAACGAGCCCTGCCTGCTGCTGCGCCGCAAGACGTGGTCCGGCGACAGGCTCGTCTCCTACGCGGAACTGTACTACCCCGCCAGCCGCTTCACCTTCGGCGGCACGTTCACCCCGAACGGCACCGGCGGACAATCTTCATAACGACAGGCATTGGAGAAAGCGACATGACCACACGCCACGACACGCGAACCGTCAAGGCTCCCACCGGCACCGAGATCAGCGCCAAGAGCTGGCAGACCGAGGCACCGCTGCGCATGATCCAGAACAACCTCGACCCCATGGTGGCCGAGCGGCCCGAAGACCTCATCGTGTACGGCGGCATCGGCCGCGCCGCGCGCAACTGGGAGTGCTTCGACAAGATTTGCGAGACCCTGCGCACGCTCGAAGAGGACGAGACCCTGCTGGTGCAGTCCGGAAAGCCCGTGGGCGTGTTCCGCACGCATCCGGGCGCACCGCGCGTGCTCATCGCCAACTCCAACCTCGTGCCGCACTGGGCCAACTGGGAGCACTTCAACGAGCTGGACCGCAAGGGGCTGATGATGTTCGGCCAGATGACGGCCGGGTCATGGATATACATCGGCTCGCAGGGTATCGTGCAGGGCACGTATGAAACCTTCGTGAGCATGGCAAAGAAGCATTTCGACGGCGACCTTTCCGGCAGATGGATTCTCACCGCGGGGCTCGGCGGCATGGGCGGAGCGCAGCCGCTGGCAGCCAAATTCGCGGGAGCCTCCATGCTGGCCGTGGAGTGCCGCGAGGAGCGCATCCGAAAGCGGCTCGACACCGGGTATCTGGACATGCGTGCCGACAGCCTCGAGCACGCGCTGGAGCTCATCCGTAAATCCTGCGAAGAGAAGAAGCCGGTCACCGTTGGCGTGCTCGGAAACGCTGCTGAAGTCTATCCCCGACTCGTGGAGATGGGCGTGAAGCCAGACGCGGTGACGGACCAGACCAGCGCCCACGACCCGCTCAACGGCTACCTGCCTGCAGGCTGGAGCGTGGAGCAGTGGGAATCCGCCCAGCAGAGCGACCCCGACGGCGTGATGCAGGCCGCGCGAGAATCCATGGTGCCTCACGTGCAGGCCATGCTCGACTTCCAGAAGATGAGCATCCCCACCTTCGACTACGGCAACAACATCCGGCAGGAAGCCTACAACATGGGCCTCGAAAACGCCTTCGACTTCCCCGGATTCGTGCCCGCATACATCCGCGACCTGTTCTGCTCCGGCAAAGGACCTTTCCGCTGGGCCGCGCTCTCCGGTGACCCCGATGACATCTACAAGACCGACGAGAAGGTCAAGGAACTCATCCCGGACGACAAGCACCTGCACAACTGGCTGGACATGGCCCGGGAACAGATTCATTTTCAGGGACTGCCTTCGCGCATCTGCTGGGTGGGCCTCGGCGACCGGCACCGTCTCGGGCTGGCCTTCAACGAGATGGTCCGAAACGGCGAACTCAAGGCCCCGGTGGTCATCGGCCGCGACCACCTCGACTCCGGCTCCGTGGCCAGCCCCAACCGCGAGACCGAGGCCATGAAGGACGGCTCCGACGCGGTCTCCGACTGGCCCATCCTCAACTGCCTGCTCAACTGCGCCTCCGGCGCCACATGGGTCAGCTTCCACCACGGCGGCGGCGTGGGCATGGGCTACGCCCAGCACGCCGGGCTGGTCATGCTCTGCGACGGCACCGAGGAGGCGGATGAGAAAATATCCCGCGTGCTCTGGAACGACCCGGCCACCGGCGTCATGCGCCACGCGGATGCGGGCTACGACATTGCCGTGGACTGCGCCAGAGACAAAGGCCTCGCCCTGCCCATGGTGGACTTCGACAAATAGCAAGGAGCATTCATGGCCCTGATCATCGAAAATCCGGCGCGCATCGTCACGCCCCGCCCCGGTGACCAACGGGGCGCGGGCCTCGGCGGTCTCGAGGTTTTTACCGGCATGTCCGTACTCTGTCGCGACGGCCTTATCGAACGCATCGCCCCGCTCGACGAACTTCTTGCCGAAGCGCCCGGTGCGCAGCGGTATGACGCATCCGGCCAAACACTGATTCCGGGCCTCGTGGACAGCCACTGCCACCCGGTCTTCGCCGGCGACCGAGCCGACGAATTCGCCATGCGCACCGCCGGAGCCGGGTACGAGGAAATCGCCGCATCCGGCGGGGGTATCGCCCGCACCGTGGCGGCCACGCAGCAGGCGTCCAAGGATGCGCTCAAGGAGCTGGCCCGCAAGCGTCTGGACCGCGCCATGGCCCACGGCGTCACCACCCTTGAGGCCAAGACCGGCTACGGGCTGACACCGGAGAGCGAGCTCAAGATGCTGGACGTGATCCGCGAACTGGACGCCGAGCATCCGATCGATCTGGTGCCGACATTCCTCGGCGCGCACGCGGTCCCCAAGGGCATGGGCAAGGACGACTACCTCGCGGCCATGCGCGAGTTGCTTCCCGAAGCCGCCAAAACTGCACGGTTCTGCGACGTCTTCTGCGAGCAGGGATACTTCACGCCTGCCGAATCGGTTTCGCTACTGGAGGCGGCCCGCGAATGCGGCATGCTGCCCAAGATGCACGCGGACCAGTTCCATTCCATCGGCTGCATCGAGGCTGCCGTGGAGCTGGGGGCGGTGTCCGTGGATCATCTGGAAGCCATGCGGCCCGAGGATGCCGTCAAGCTGGCCGGGACCGACGTGGTGGGCCTTGCCCTGCCGGGCGTATCCCTCTTTCTGGACATCCCCTACGCGCCAGTGCGAAGACTCATCGACGCAGGGTGCGCCGTGGCCGTGGCCACGGACTTCAACCCCGGCTCCAACATGACCATGAACCTGCCGCTGATGATGTCGCTTTTGTGCATGAAAACCGGTGTCAGCACGGACGAGGCCCTGATCATGGCCACCCGCGGCGGCGCCCACGCCCTGCGCATGAACGACCGCGGCCGCATCGCCGAAGGACTCCGGGCAGACATGGCCGTGCTGGATGCGGACAAATACGAAGAATTGGTCTACTTCTACGGGGAACGGCACGTCAGCGCCGTCATCAAGGGAGGCACCGTCCATGAGTTCCGATAATCCGCTGAAGATACTCAAACCGCTCGAAGCCCGCTTCAAGTGCCATGACGCCAACGACGTCTTCATGAAGGACATCACTTCCTTCGGCATGAAAGGCTACGCGGAGGCCACGCACGTCATCATCGGCTGCCCGCAGGATCAGGGTGTGCGCCGCAACTGCGGAAGGGTCGGGGCCGCCGGCGCTCCCACCGCCATCCGCAAGGCGCTCTACCGCTGCAAGGCTCCGGTGGATCATGCCGGGGTGAAGCTCTGCGACATGGGTGACGTGGATGTGCTGGGTGAACTTGAGACCATTCACGAGCGTCAGCGCCGCGTGGTGCGCCGCATCCTTGAGGACGGCAAGCGCGTACTGGTCCTCGGCGGCGGCAACGACATATCCTATCCTGACGCCCGCGCTCTGGCCGAAGCGGAAGGCGAAATCGCCGCCGTGAACGTGGACGCGCATCTGGACATGCGCAAGGCCTCCGAGCCGCACTCCGGCACTCCCTACCGGCAGCTTTTGGAAGACGGCTTCCTGAAACCGGAGGCTTTTCACGAGGTAGGCATTCAGCCCCACGCCAACTCTCCTGAATACCTGAAACAGGCGCAGGACATGGGCGTAAACATCTGCACGCTGGCCATGGTTCGCCGCCATGGATGGATGGCCGTGCTGGAGACGCTGCTGCCCGCGCTGGAGCAGAAACCCTATTTCGCCGGGCTGGACATGGACGCCATACGCGCCTCGGATGCCCCAGGCGTCAGCGCGCTCGCCCCCGTGGGGCTGACCGGGTGGGAGGCCATGGAGTTCGCTTCCGGCTGTCGCCACGGCGCGAGGATATTCGAGATTTCCGAAACCAACCCCGAGCACGACATTGACGGGCGCACCGTGCGGCTTGCCGCAAACGTGGCCCTGTCGTGGTTTTACGGCCTTTCCTGAACGGAGTACGCATGAGCGTCGTCATAGATCACACCAAGCCCCTGACCCTCGAAGACGTGGCCGCCGTGGCCGAGCGCGGCGAGCGCGTGGAGCTGGCCGAACACACATCCGAAATGCTCGACGAACGACGTCGGCAGGTGGAGGATTTCGTCCAGTCCCAGGACGTTCCGGCCTACGGCTTCAACCGCGGGTTCGGCCACAACGTGGACCAGACCGTGGAGCGCGAGGGGCTAAAGGACCTTCAGCGCAACCTGATCCTCTCCCACGCCGTCGGTCAGGGCGATAATACCCCGGATGATGTGGTGCGCGCGGCGATGCTGCTTCGCGCCGTGTCGCTTTCGCAAGGGCACAGCGGGGTACGATCCGTGCTGCCGCGCACGCTGGTGCAGATGCTCAACGCGGGCATTGTGCCGCTGGTACCGGAGCTGGGCTCCGTGGGCGCGTCCGGGGATCTGGCCCCGCTCTCACACATCGCCATGGCCATGATCGGCGAGGGGGAAGTGCGGGTGGACGGCAGAGTCATGCCCGCCGCCAAAGCGCTCCGCGACGTAGGCATCGAGCCCGTGGAGCTTCGCATGAAGGAAGGGTTGGCCCTGAACAACGGCGTGCAATTCATGGCCGGGCTCGCGGCGCTGGCCTGCCTGCGGCTCAAGGACCTGCTCCGGACCGCCGCCGTGAACACGGCCCTCACCGCGCAGGTCATGCTTGCCCCGGACACGTATTTCCGCCCGGACTTCCACGCCGTGCGCCCGCATCCGGGCGCGGTGCGCGTGGCGGACTGGATATGGCGGCTCATGCAGGATTCGCCCATCCGCAACTCCCACAAGGACTTCAAGGTGGACGGTCAGGTGCAGGACCCCTACAACATCCGCTGCGCCGCACAGGTGCTCGGCTCCTGCCACGACCTCATCTCGCAGGCCGAATCCGCCCTGCTGGTGGAGATAAACAGCGCCACCGACAACCCCATCCTGCTCCCGGACGCCGACGGCCTCTACACGGACATCGTCTCCGGCGGCCACTTTCACGGCATGCCGGTGGCGGTGCAGGCGTACAACCTCATGCAGGCGCTCTCCATCATGACCAGCCTGTCGCACACGCGCTCGGTGCGCTTCGTGGACCCGGCCCGCAACAAGGGGCTGGGGCGCGACCTGAAGTGGCCCGGACTCTCCGGCGAAGAGCGCGCCGTCTCCAGCGGCATGATGATGCTTGAATACGCCTCCGCCTCCATGACCAACGACATCTGGGGAAAGGCCGCTCCGAGCCACCTGTTCAACATTTCCACCAACTCGGGACAGGAGGACCACGTCAGCATGGGGACCGCGCTGGCAGTTCGCCTGTACGACTGCCTGCCGGAGGCTGCCTCGGTGCTGTCCATCGAGTTGGCCTACGTTCTTCAGGCCGTGGCCGTGCGCAGACGGCTGGACGCCATCCCTACGGAAGCCGAGCTGCCCGAATGGGTCGCGACGGAACTTGCGAGACTCAAGGAACGGATGAACGGCACGGGAAGAGGTGTGCGCTTCGAGGCCACGGTGACGCGCGAATATCCGCTTGATGACGAAGAGAAGAAACTGAGCCCGGTTTCGGAAGCGATAATGCACGAGATCGAGCAGCGCGAGCTGTTCCCGACCGTGACGCGCGACAGGTATCTGGCCGAAGATGTCCGCAGGCTCTCGGAGCATCTGCTCTCCGGCGCACTGGCTCGAACCGCGGAAACAATCGTGCGGCTCGACTGGGATCAGTAGCGCCAGTCGCCCAGCGCGTTCTCGATGTACTTGTCCTGAATGGCGCGGTAGTCGATGCGTGACAGCCCCTCATTGAAGAGGTCACGCAGACGGCGCCCCTCGGGAGTCTTGCGGAAGCAGGCAAAAAGCCCGTTGTTGGCGAGCAGCTTGGGACCGAAACGCACGAGGTAGCGCTCACGCCGGATCGCGTCATCGGTGTCCGCCAGATAGAGAAAGACGTTTCGGTCCATCACCGCCCCGTCTATGCGTGCGCCCTGAACCTTTCTGATGTTGGTGGCGTCGTCCGTCACCCCTTCAACGTCCAGCACGCCGCGATCCATCAGCTCGTCGAAACGCGCGGTGTTGACATATCCGTCCACCACGCCCAGCGTGTACACTGCAAGGTCCTCGACCGTCTCCCACTCCAGCGGTTCATCCACACGCTCCACAAGCCCCAGCGGGCTGTCGCCCATGCGGTCCGAGAGGTAGCAGACCATGTCCAGCCGGTCGGCGTCGTATTCGGGGAGATATCCGAGATACCCCTGCATGTGCAGGCCTTGGTCCACGGCGCGCTTCCACGGGTAGAAAGTGACCTCGAGCTGTATATCCACAGCCGCAAAGGCCTTTTTCGCAACCACGACGCTGGCCCCCTGCCCCGGGAGGTGCTCCCCGGCATAAGGAGGCCATTCCAGCGTGGCAAAACGTACGGTCTCGGCGGCCAGCAGGATGTTCGGCGATGCCAGTGCAGTCAATGCAGCCAGAAAGAACAGCATAATGACGCGTTTCATTTCCACTCCGTCCAGATTGAAGCGTCCATCTTTACGCTAGCCCAGTCCCGGCACTTCCACAAGGGACAATTCGGAAACGCCCCGCGCCTTTCCTTTGTCCGCTCCGTGAGGTATCTTTGTCGCCCACTGTACCCCACTCAGCGACTCCGGAGGCTATCGTGTCGAAAACGGTCATCATCATGGGCGCGGCAGGCAGGGACTTTCACAATTTCAACACGCTCTACAGAGGCTCGGACGAATACCGCGTTGTCGCCTTCACCGCCGCGCAGATCGACGGCATCGACGACCGGAACTACCCGCCGGCGCTGGCCGGACCGGGATACCCCGACGGCATTCCCATCCGGCCGGAGGCCGAACTTGAGGAGCTCATCGCCGCCCACGAGGCGGACACGGTGCTCTTCGCCTACTCGGACGTGACGCATGAACACGTCATGCACCGCGCTTCCAGAGTCCAGGCCTGCGGGGCGGACTTTCTGCTCGCGGGCGCACGCTCGACCATGCTGCTATCAAGGCTTCCCGTTGTGGCGGTCTGCGCGGTCCGCACCGGCTGCGGAAAATCCCAGACCACGAGGGCCCTCGTGGAAGCGCTGCGGGCTGAGGGGCTGCGGCCCGCAGTGGTCCGCCACCCCATGCCCTACGGCGATCTCGCTTCACAGGCGGTGCAACGCTTTGACAGCCACGCGGATTTCGATGCCCACAATTGCACGCTGGAAGAACGGGAGGAGTACGAACCGCTGGTGGACATGGGCGCCACGGTCTGGTCCGGCGTGGACTACGAGGCGATTCTGCGGCAGGCGGAACAGGCCGCGGACATCATACTTTGGGACGGCGGCAACAACGACACGCCGTTTTTCTTTCCTGAGGTGCACGTCACGCTGCTCGACCCGCACAGGCCGGGACACGAACACACCTACTATCCCGGCGAAACAAATCTGCTGATGGCGGATGTGGCGGTCATCGCCAAGACCGACACCGCCTCAGCCGACGGTGTCGCGCGCGTTGAAGAGAGCATCCGCGAAAGAAGCCCCCGTGCAACGGTGGTTCGCGCCGCCTCTCCCGTGACACTGGAGACTGACGGTGACGTCCGCGGGAAACGGGTTCTCGTCGTTGAGGACGGCCCCACCCTCACGCACGGAGAGATGCCCGACGGAGCCGGGGCGGTCGCCGCCCGCAAAGCCGGAGCCTCGGAACTGGTGGACCCTCGGGGCTGCGCCAGAGGATCCATACGCGAAGTGTTGGACAGGCATCCGCACATCGGTCCGGTGCTTCCCGCAATGGGCTACGGAAAGCCTCAGCTCGCCGACCTTGAAGCAACCATCGACGCCTGCGAGTGCGATGCCGTGGTGCTGGGGACGCCTGCGGACCTGCGGCGCGTGCTTTCCGTAAAGAAGCCGGTGGTCAGAGCGACATATGCCTATGCCGATTCAGGGGAGCCGACGCTTCGCACCGCCGTTCTGGCACTGATGGATGAACGAAGGCCGGGCTGGCGGACCGCCCGGAACTGAAATCCGGTGTGCCGCGCAACCGGCATCAGGTGTCCGGGTACTGGCGCTGAATATCCTGAAAGTCGTGAAGATTATCCCGGAACAGCTCCACGAGGCGCGGGTCGAACATCACACCCCGGTTTTTGAGGATGTGCGCCACCGCGTCCTCCATGCTCCATGCAGAGGCGTAGACCCGGTCGTGCAGCAGCGTATCGAAAACATCGCACAGCGCCACGATCCTTGCGAAGATATGTATAACCTCTCCGCTCAGGCCGTCGGGATAGCCGCTGCCGTCCCAGTTTTCATGGTGTTGCCCGGCAATTATCGCGGCGTCGCCCTGCAGTGAACCGTCCCTGCCGCCGAGCAGGTTGTAGCCGATGAGGCTGTGCCGCTGCGCCTGCGCGCGCTCCTGTTCAGTGAGCGGCCCCGGCTTGCCGAGGATGCTGTCCGGCACACCGACTTTTCCCACGTCATGCATGGGAGCCGCGAGCCTGAGCCGTTCCACCTCCGCTTCGCCCATACCCGCCAGCCTGCCGAGCAGTGCGGCCATCTCGGAGACGCGACTCACATGGCATCCCGTACGTCGCTCGCGCCGCTCAAGCGCTTCGCCCAGACGCTGGACCACGTCCTGCTTGGTCTGCACCAGCTCGTCGTTCAGGCGGACATTGCTCACCGCCACCGAGACGTTGCGGGAAAACATGCCGACAAGCCGTTCGTCCATACTCGCCCTGCACCCGCCTCTGCATTCGAGATACACCATGTTCAGCACGTCCCCTTCCGACGGGAACACGCCGACGTAGACATCGCCTCGCATGACGCTCCTGCGACGCTCAAGGGCCTCGTTGACGATATCGGCCATGCCGTGCTCGAGGCAGATGGACCGCTCCTCCAGATTATCCGTGCAGGGAGCGAATTTCCCGGTCCCCGCCACGATGGAGTACGCGGCGTCCGCGTGTGAGTCGTCCGTCATGCTCGCCTGCAGAAAGAGGGCATCGCCTCCCATTCCGAGCGTCCCGGTGAGCTGATTGAGCACGCCCATGGCGAGCTGGCGGATTGAGCGCATGCCGAAGAGGTCGTGAGATGCCTCGATGACCTGCTGCAAACCCAGACGGTTTCGATCCAGAACGAGCATGTCCCGGTGCGTGCGAAGCGCCACGATCATGGAGGTGAACAGCCGCTGCGCGGTCAGCTCGGACTTCTCCTTGTAGTCGTTGATATCGTACTCGACGATGACCGACTGTTCGGGTGCCTGTCCCGGCTGTCCGGTACGCAGGATGATGCGCACAAGGCGGTTGCCCAGCTCGTGGCGAACCCTTCTGACCATCTCCAGCCCGGCGTCAGAGGTTTCCATGACCACGTCGAGCAGAATGACGGCCGTGTCCGGGTTATCCTTCAGCTTGAGCAGCCCCTCCTCGGCGCTCATGGCGTAATGAAATTCGATCCCGCGTCCGTCGAACTCGAAGTCTTCGAAAACCAGCCGCGT
Organism: Pseudodesulfovibrio halophilus DSM 5663; assembly: GCF_059568665.1. Classification (NCBI taxonomy): domain Bacteria; kingdom Pseudomonadati; phylum Thermodesulfobacteriota; class Desulfovibrionia; order Desulfovibrionales; family Desulfovibrionaceae; genus Pseudodesulfovibrio; species Pseudodesulfovibrio halophilus. The sequence continues at coordinate 20,488 of NZ_JCANTV010000012.1, forward strand.
GGCGTGGTGCACTTCCTCCTCGTCATCCACCACGAGCACCTTCCACGGTTCCGTAGTAGACACCTCGCTCTCAGCCGGCCACTCCTCGGGGGCAAAGAGATCACCATCCTCCTGGAAAAGAAGCTCGTCGCCGGCGGAGGTCATGACACCTCCTCCACTCTGGGGATGACGTATCCCGCCCGGACTCCGCCCCCCGGCCTGTTCGACAGGATCACGTCCCACCCATGCTCGAGGCCCACCTTGCGCATCATGCAAAGCCCCATGCCCACGCCGTCCGGCTTGGTGGAAAACAACGGGTCGAAGATATGCGGCATGTGCTGATCGGCGATGCCGGGTCCACGGTCGAGCACCTCCAGCACGGTCCCGTGGGAATCGGCTTGCAGGAGCACCACGACCTCTCCGCCTTCAACGAAGTCCAGAACGTTGTCGAACAGCGCGTCCAGCGCCATGGAGAGCATCTTCCCGTCCGCCATGCCGACCGCCGGGGAAGTACGCATGTCCAGCGCATATTCCGTGCCTCGACGTCCTGCAGCGGCCACGAAGCGTTCCACAGCGTTTTCCAGCGCCGGAAGCAACTGTATCCGGGAGAAATCGGGAGGACCGCACGTGGAATAGGCATTGACGGCCCCTACCACTTCCTCGAGGCGGCCGGACTCCTCGACGATGGACTCGAGATATTTGCTCCCGCCGTTTCCGGACGAGGCATTTCGCTTGAGAATGTTGGCGAACCCGGCGATGGCCATGGTTCTGTTTCGGATCTGATGGGCCACGGACATGGCCAGCAGGTTCATGCTGCGGCGGGCCTCGTCCACCGCGAGCAGGTCGCGATAGGAACGGATGGCAGTGGTGATGGTGGTGAACAGCTTGGTGGAGGTGAGTTCGGTCTTCTGCTTGTAGTCGTTGATATCGTAATCCGTGATGACCTCGCGCTCGGGCGCCTGCCCGGGCTGTCCGGTCCGCAGGACGATCCGCACCAGCCGGTTCTGTGCGTCGTGACGGATGTAGCGGGCGACCTCCAGCCCGGCCCTCGCGTCCTCCATGACAACGTCAAGCAGCACCAGCGCGGTGTCTTCGTTTTCGTCGATGAGGCTCTTGGCCTCATCGCCGGTGTATGCGCTCAGAAATTCCAGACGTCGGCCAGCAAATTCGTAGTCGGAGAGAACGAGCCTCGTCGCCTGATGAACCTCCTCTTCGTCATCGACCACCAGCACTTTCCACGGATGCGGCTCAAAGGCCCCGGCGGCGCCCTGATCCTCCTCGTCCGCAAAAAGCAGTTCGTCGGTCCGAATGTCTTCTTCTGCCCCGGTCCTCACGTTTCCCCCGTAGGTTGCAGTTCACACCTTTTTGCAGCTTACATTTTCACTGAAAGGGCGACAGTATTTTTTCTCGTTGACGTTTTTGTCAGCGGCAAGACCGATGCGAGGCATATTTTTTCCATTTTTGCACATCGGATCGTGAAGTGACTCCATAATATGCCTGCTGGCCGCCATTTTTCACTTTGGCATTGCTATTGCTTTATTTCAAGCAGCCATACCTTCATCCTCCCCCCTAAAGACAAGGCCCCCCCGGACGTTCCGGGAGGGCCTTGTTTTTCGGCAACTCTTCGCGTCACCCACCGGGGGAGCGCGAGATTGTCGGCTGCTACGCGTCCACCTTGGGGGAGGCGTGCTGGTGCCGCTTGCACAGCCAGATGATGTTCTGGCCGTTAACGTCGAAGTGAGGATTGACGCTCTCTTCCGATCCGCAGACGCTGCACTTGTAGCCGTCCTGACTGGGGAAGAAGTTCATTTTCCTCAGTTTGTTATTGAAGAGCGAAATGTGGCGGTACATGGGATGACCCTGATGCCGCCTCGTGTCCTTGGCATTGAGTTTGCCGGTTTCGCTCACTTTCACGCTTATGGCGCGCGATCTTTTTATGGTACCTTCACGCTTGTTCATGACGATGCGGGTCGGTTCCTCCCAGCGGCAGATGATTCGCCGCCTGTCCTGATCATACCGTAAGGTCATGGCGGTTCTCCTTACGCCCCCGCCCGGGGGTCTGGAATTGAACACTAGGGAGGAGCTGGCAAACCGCAGGTCTTTCAGACGCTACAGCTCGCAGTCCACCACCCGGCGCTCGCTGACGACCTTCTTCACGAAGTCCACGCAGGCCACGTGCAGCGGATGCGTCTGATACGCGTCCAAGGCCTCGCGGCTCTCATGCTCGGAGAAGAGCACCACATCGGTCTCCGGTGCGGAAAGGAAGACGTCGGTGGAAACGCTCAGGCTCAACAGGCCGTCGATTCGACCCTGAAGGTCCTCGAGCATTTCCTTCATCTTGGCGGCGTTCGTCTTGGCGTCCGCGCCTTCGGCCTCTTCCTTGAGTTTCCACATTACTACGTGTCTGACCACTTTGGGTGCTCCTTCGTCGTGCGATTGCCGGTCCTCTGTCTCGGCGGAAGCCGTCCTTCCGCCTCGGTCCGTGCTTGCGCAGGGACCGTCCCACATCCTGTATTGCGTCGGGCCGTCCGAATCGGCCCTGCCACCGTCAGCCCCACCACCCAGCGGAGCCGATCATTACATATGTAAGTTTTTATTTCCGGTTGTAAAGCGCCGGGGCGGGAGCTCCCGCCCCGGCCGTATACAGACTTATTCGCCCATGAAGGGGCAGCGGCCCTTGGCCACGGCGCGGTTCGCGGATTCGTTATCCAGAACCACGGCCGGGTTGCCGCAGGCGCCGGCTTCAGCGGCAGCAACGCCTTCGATTTCCTTGGCTGCCAGGCAGCAGGGATCACCCTTCATCATGGGGCAGGGGCGGATTGCTTTGGTCATTATTCTACCTCCGTCCGCTGTTATTTCTTTTCAGCGGACTCTTCAGTTTTCATCTGGTTGATCAGTCCCACAAGTGATGACGCAAGCTCCGACAGCTCCTGAACGGAGTATGCGGAGTGCTCCATCGCCTCGTCCACTTTGCCGGCGATCTCGCTGACTTCCAGTGTGGCGCGATTGATCTGCTCGCTCGCGGCGGACTGCTGTTCTGCGGCCGTCGCGATGCTCCTCACACGGTCGGCCGTCTGTTCGCACTCCGTCACGATGCGCTCGAGCGCCTGCCCGGAATCGTTCGCCAGTTCCGTGCTCCTCAACACGGAAGCGGCGGCCTTTTCCGTGGCGCCCACGTTCTGCTTCGCACCATCCTGAATGGCGACGATCGCCTCGCCGACTTCCTTGGTGGCCTGCATGGTCTTCTCCGCCAGCTTGCGCACCTCGTCGGCAACCACCGCGAAACCGCGTCCAGCCTCTCCGGCGCGGGCGGCTTCAATGGCGGCGTTCAGTGCCAGCAGGTTGGTCTGGTCGGCAATGTCCTCGATGACGACAAGGACCTTGCCGATGTCCTCGGCCTGAGTACCGAGGACGACCATGGACTCCTTGAGCGTGTCGGCATTGGACTGGACTTCGTGGATGGCCGATACAACCTCGGCCACGATGCCGGACCCGCTCTGAGCCTGCTGTTGCGCCTCGTCGGCGGATTCGGCCGCAGCATTGGCGTGCTGCGCGACCTCGCCGACAGTGGCATTCATCTCCTCCATCGCCGTCGCGGTTTCGGAGGTCCGTTCCCTCTGCTCCGCCGCGCCCTCCTGGGCGCTTGCCACAGCTCGGGAAAGCTGTTCGGCGGCGGCAGCCAGACGGTCGGAAATATCACGCGCCTCGAACGCTGCGGTCCCGAGACATTCGTTCTGCTCGGTTATCTGCCGCTCGCGCTCGCGCATCTCGGTCATGTCAAGATACAGACACATTCCGCCGACGATCTTTCCGTCAAGATCGGTCAACGGACAGAGGTTCGCCAGAACGGGGACGTCGCGTCCGTCGTCCGCTCTGAAGGTGGCCTCCACGTTGTGCCACTTTTCGCCGGTGGTCATGCACTTCTTGATGAGCGCGTCGCGATCGTCCTTGTAGAATACCTGCGAGAGGTTTCTGCCGTGGTACTCGGACGGATCCCTGTCGAGGGACATCATCTGAAGGCATTCGCGATTGAGAAAGGTGATGTTCTGGTCCGTGTCCACGGTGGCACAGGGGATCGGGAGCCCGTTCAGGACACCCTGAAGGTATCCCTTGTTGTGCTTGAGCTGATCCACGACATCCTTCAGATGCTCGGCGAAGCGGCCGGCGCTGCCTCCCATTTCGGGAGCCGCCTCCCCGAAATCGCCCGTTGCCACCTTCGTGGCCCAGTTGTCAAGCCTTTCCATGGGCCTCACAAGAAAACGATGATACGCCCAACCGACCCCGCCTGCCAGCGCGGCCAGGGCGCCAAGCAGGATTCCGATGATTACGGTGTCCTCGGCAATGACAATCGCGGCGGTGCCGCATGCAATGAAGCCAAGGGTATAGATAAGGGTCAATTTGGTTTCGGTCTTCATTACGTCAAGTCCCCTTGATGTCTCCCGGAGGTGCGGTCAGACGACCGGCTCTCCGGTTCGATCATCCCGGCCAGGGGTCGGGAAATTTGGTGGGTTCCCCGCGGGGGCGCGGGGAACCCGACACAGGCCCTCATCGGAGGAAGCGTGGCGTTGCTTCGAGGGATTGCGGTCCAACCGTTCGGGCCTGGTGCCATATTCGTTGTTCGCGGCTACTTTTTCTTGCTGGCGTCGGCCAGAGCCTCGGCCACGTGCCGCACCTTGATGTCGGATCCGCGCTTCTTCAGGCCGCCGCGAAGCTGCATGATGCAGCCCGGGCAGTCGGTCAGCAGGACGCCGGCACCGGTCTTCTCAACGTTGTTCAGCTTGTTCTTGAGCAGCTGCTCGGACAGCTCGGGGAACTTCACGGAGAAGGTTCCGCCGAAGCCGCAGCAGACTTCCTCTTCGTCGCACTCCACGTATTCCAGGCCCGCCTTGCTGATGAGCTCACGCGGAGCTTCGTGCACGTCCAGGCCGCGGCACAGGTGACACGGCGCGTGGTAGGTGGCCTTGCCGGTGGAGCCGGTGAAGTCGGCAGCGTCGACCTTGAGCACGTCGTTCATGAAGGTGCTGAAGTCGATGATCTTCTCACCGAACTTGTCAGCCTGCATGGACAGACGCGGGTTCTTGCCGACCAGCTTCTTGTAGTTGTGCTTCAGGTGCGCGGCGCAGGAGGCGCACATGGTGATGATGTAGTCGTACTGTCCGCCTTCGAAGGCGCGCATGTTCTGCACGGCCACATCTTCGGCGGTCTTCTTTTCGCCCATCATCATCAGCGGCAGACCGCAACAGGACTGCTCCATGGGGAAGTCGACTTCCACGCTGTTCTGTCCGAGGAGCTCGGTGCAGGCTTCCATCTGCTCGGGGTAGACGAAGTCCTGAACACAGCCGGAGAACAGGGCGACGCGGTATTTGGGCGCGTTGACCTGCGGCTTGAGTTCCTTCCAGCGGTCGCGGAAGGCGTGGTCGGCAACGGACGGCAGCGCGCGGAAGCCCTGGTCCTTGGCGAACATCATGGGCAGGTGGCGCAGGTAGCCGTCGTTGTCGGACACGGCCGGGCGGGCGAACTTGGCGGCCTTGAGCAGACCGTGGAACAGCCTGCGGTTCTTCATGACCTTGCCGAGCAGCACGCTGGGCAGGGCGTGGCCGTCTTCGTCCTGAATCCGGGCGTGGATTTCCTTGATCAGGCCCGGGAGATCAATGCCGCCGGCGCAGATGTCCTTGCAGGCTTCGCAGTTGATGCAGTTCTGGACGAGGTTCTTGGCCTTTTCCTTCCCATGGAAGAAGTACGTCAGGATGAGGCCGATGGCGCCGATGTAGATGTGACCCATCTTGTGGCCGCCGACGATGCGGTAGACCGGGCACACGTTGGCGCAGGCGCCACAGCGGACGCAGCGCAGAACCTGACCGAAGACGGGGTCCTTGGCCATTTCCAGACGACCGTTGTCCAGGAAGACGAAGTGGATTTCCTTCTTCTCGTCTTCGGCGGAGGCGCACTCGTTGCGGCCGGTGATCCAGGTCACGTAGGACGTGATGGCCTGCCCGGTGGCGTTGCGGGGCAGGACCTTGAGGACCTTCAGCGCGTCGTCGAGGGTGGGCACCAGCTTGTCCACACCCATCAGGGCGACGTGAACGCGCGGCAGGGTGCTCACGAGGCGGGCGTTGCCTTCGTTGGTCACCAGACCGATGGTACCGGTCTCGGCGATGGCGAAGTTGCCGCCGGTGACGCCCATGTCGGCTTCGACGTACTTGCGGCGAAGTTCACGACGGGCGACCTTGACCAGCTTCTGAATCTCGGCGTCCTGTTCCTTGCCCGTGACCTTGGTGAAGAGGTCCTTCACCTGATGGCGGGAAAGGTGGATGGCGGGCATGACCATGTGGGTCGGGCCCTCGTGACGCAGCTGGATGATCCATTCGCCGAGGTCGGTCTCGGTGACTTCGAGGCCTTCGTCCTCAAGCACATGGTTCAGCAGGGTTTCCTCTGCGGTCATGGACTTGGACTTGACGATCTTCTTGGACTTCGTCTTCTTGGCGATGTCCGCGATGATGCGGTTGGCCTCGTCGGCGTCCTTGGCCAGATGCACGTGGGCACCGGCCGCTTCGGCGACCTTCTTGAACTCTTCGTAGAGTTCGGGGATACGAGCTGCGGCGCTGTCCTTGGAACATGCGACGTCTTCGACCAGCTGGTCCACGTCGAAGTCCTTGAATGCGTTGGCGCGGCCGGCCTTGTATGCGATTGCGAAGTTGTCGAGCGTGGTGCGCAGGAATTCGTTTTCCAGCGCTTCCTGCATGTCTTCGCGGTACTCTTTCAGATCTTTGGCATGCTGCATGGTCTTAACCCTCCAGGAGCAGAATGTGGAGTTCCAGAGGTCCGTGCACGCCCATGGCCAGCACCCGCTCGATGTCCGCGGTGCGGCTCGCGCCGGTGATGAAGGCGTGGTAATCGGCATCCTTCTTCATTTCCTTCTTCAGGTAGTCCTGAGCGGCGAAGGCGTCGGGAAGAATGTCGGACTTCTTGAGGATAGCCACGTGGATTTCGGCCAGCATGGAGGCGATACGGACTTCCTCCCTGCAGGAATCGAGCACGAGGGATCCGGTCTCGGCGATGCCGTGATTGATCCGGGTCACTCCGATGTCGATGCCGCCGAGGTTCTCGCGCATGCCCTTGTCGATACAGTTGAAGCCCTTCTCGTCGGCCAGCTTCTTGAGCTTGCCGTACTGGGCCTTGGGCAGCTCGGGCGCGCAGATGGTCTTCTGTGCGATGGTCTCGCAGAGACCTTCCGCTCCGTCAGACAGATTCTCCCCGCAACCAGAGAGCAGCAGCTGACATGCGTCCTTGCTTTCGCAGAGCTCCACAACGTACTGTAGAGCCTCGTCCATACCGGACAAGTCCTTGACGGTGGCGGAGACGAGTTCCGCTTTGGTGCGGAACTGTTCCACCAGTTCGGTGTTCTGTTCTTTCTTAGCCATTTTCCCCCCTGTCTTGGGCAGTTAGGACTTGACTACCGCGAGCGTGTCGCGAGCGATGGCGAGCTCTTCGTTGGTGGGAACCACCCAGAGCTGCACAGCGCTGTCTTCGGTGCTGATCTTCACGGGTTCGGAAGCGCGGCGGTCGTTCAGTTCCTTGTCTATCTTGACGCCGAGAGCCTCCAGCCCTTCGACAGACTTCTCGCGCACGATCGGGTCGTTTTCGCCAATGCCCGCAGTAAAAACAATGGCGTCGACATGACCGAGAACGGCCATGAAGGATCCGATGTACTTCTTGGTGCGATAGGTCTGGACGGCCAGAGCCATTTCGGCGCGCTCATTACCATTTTCAACGGCTTCATGGATGTCGCGCATGTCGTTCATGCCGCACATTCCCTTGAGGCCGGACTCCTTGTTCAGGAGCGTATCCACTTCTTCCAGGCCCATGCCCTTGTTGCGGCCCAGCAGGGCGTGCAGCGCGGGGTCCACGTCACCGGAGCGGGTGCCCATCACGAGACCTTCCAGCGGGGTGATGCCCATGGAGGTGTCCACGGCCCTGCCCTTCTCGGTGGCGGTCATGGAGCAGCCGTTGCCGAGGTGCACGGTGATGATGTTGCACTCTTCCACCGGCTTGCCCAGAATCTTGGCGGTTTCACGCGCCACGAACTTGTGGGAAGTGCCGTGAAAACCGTAGCGGCGGATGCGCATTTCTTCGTACAGCTCGTACGGCAGCGCATACATGTATGCCTTTTCGGGCAGGGTCTGGTGATAGGCGGTGTCCATGACGACCACCTGCGGAACATCCGGGAAGAGGTCGGTGGTGACGCGCATGCCGGCGAGGTGGCCGGGGTTGTGCAGCGGCGCCAGAGGCACGACCTTTTCCAGTTCCTTGAAGACATTCTCGTTGACGAGAGTGGGCTCGGTGAAGGCTTCACCGCCGTGAACGATGCGGTGGCCGATGGCGTCGATCTCGGACTTGTCCTGAACCACGCCGTTGTCGCCGCAGATCAGGTCGATGGCGAGGTTCATGCCCACTTCATGGTCAGGGATCGGCTGCTCGACGGTGACCTTTTCGGCCTTGTCGGTGTCCGGGGCGATCTTGTGGTTCAGAACGCCTTCCTTTTCACCAATGCGCTCAACGACGCCGGAACAGAGGACGGATTCGTCCGCCATGTCGAAGAGCTGGTACTTGATGGAAGAGCTGCCGGAGTTGATTACGAGAGTTTTCATGATGCTTAGTTTCCTTTCTCGGCCTGCGCCTGAACGGCGGTGATGGCCACGGTGTTCACGATGTCGGCCACGGTGCAGCCACGGGACAGGTCATTGACGGGCTTGTTCAGGCCCTGCAGGACAGGGCCGATGGCCACTGCGTCCGCGGCGCGCTGGACTGCCTTGTAGGTGTTGTTGCCCGCGTTCAGGTCGGGGAAGACGAACACGGTGGCGCGACCGGCGACGGCGCTGTCAGGCAGCTTGGTGCGAGCGACGTTGGGGTCGATGGCGGCGTCGTACTGCAGCGGGCCTTCGAGCGGAAGATCCAGCCCGCGCTCGGCGACGAGCCCCTTGGCGATGTCGGTGGCTTCAATGACCTTTTCCACGTCCGCGCCGGAACCGGAGGAGCCGGTGGAGTAGCTGAGCATGGCCACACGCGGGTCCACGCCGAAGATGCGTGCGGTTTCCGCGGAGGAAAGCGCAATCTCCGCCAGCTGCTGTGCGGTGGGATTCGGGTTCACGGCGCAGTCGCCGAAGACAAGCACGCGGTCCTTGAGGCACATCAGGAATACGGAAGAGACGATGGACGCGCCGGGCTTGGTCTTGATGAATTCGAATGCCGGACGGATGGTGTGGGCCGTGGTGTTCACGGAGCCGGAGACCATGCCGTCGGCGACGCCCTTGTAGACCATCATGGTGGCGTAATAGGTCGGGTCAGCCATGCGGTCTCGGGCGATGTCCTCGGTGATGCCCTTGTGCTTCCTCAGGTCCATGTAGGTGTCGACATAGCCGCGGAAGGCATCGGACTCGGCAGGGTCGATGATTTCAGCGCCGTCGAGGTGCACGCCGAGATCGGAGGCCTTGGCCTGAATCTCGTCCACATTGCCCAGCAGCACCAGGTCGGCGACGCCGCGACGCAGCAGGATGTCGGAAGCGCGCATGACCCGTTCGCCGGAGCCTTCCGGAAGGACGATGCGTTGCTTGTTGGAGGAAGCGCGGTCAACGAGGTTGTACTCGAACATCTTGGGCGTGACCTTGCTGGAACGACTGGAGACCACGCGGTCGCGCAGCTCTCGGACGTTCACATGGCTCTCGAAGGAGCCGAGCGCGGAGGCGATCTTCTTCATGTCGCCCGGCTCGATGCGGCCGTAAAGTTCGCTCAGCTTCTGGGTCACCTGATAGGTATGGCCCTTCACGGAGAGAACGGGCAGCGGCACGCCGGTCCATCCTTCGATGAGGCGGTGCACGCTGGAAGACGGCTTCAGGTCGCCGGTGAGCACGATGCCCGAGATGTCGGGGTACGACGAGGACAGCCTGGAGGCGAGGCTGGACAGGATGATGTCGGAGCGGTCGCCCGGAGTAATGATCAGGCTGCCCTCGTCGATGTAGTTCAGGAAGTTGCCGATGTGCATGGCGGCGATCACGTAGTTGTCCACGAGAGTATCGAGTCGTCCGTGACCGTACAGCACTTCGGCGTCAAGCCAGTTACACACGTCGTTGATGGACGGGTTGCCGAGGGATTCGTCCTCGGGGATCACGTAGACCAGCAGGGGCTGCTCGCACCGCACGCCGCAGGAGATCCTGCCGGCGACGGCCTCGGGGTCTTCGACCTGAGCCCTGTTGACCACGGAACAGACCACGTCCAGTCCCTTTTCTTCCAGCGCGTCGATGGTGGACTGGGTGATGCCCACCACTTCGTCCTCGTCCTTCTTGCGTCCGGAGGAAACCACCAGCACCGGTGCGCCAATGTTGGCCGCGATTTCCGCATTGGTGTCGAATTCGAACGCCGGGTCCTTGCCCTGGAAGTCGGTCCCTTCACAGAGCACGAAGTCGTATTCGGACTCCAGCTTCTTGTACTTCTTGAGGATGTTTTCCAGCATCATCGCCTGCTGACCGTTGTTGATCAGCTCGCGAGCTTCGCTGAGGGTGTACGCGTAGGTATCCTCGTACGGCACCTCAAGGTTGAATTCATTCAGGATCAGCTTGATGTCGTGATCCTGCACCCCTTCCGGCCAGTCGTTGATGACCGGACGGAAGATGGCGGGCCTGCGGACGTGGCGCAGAAGCATCTGCATGACGCCGAGCACGATGGCCGACTTGCCGCTGCGCTCTTCTGTGGCACTGATGTAAAGGTTCTTGGACATGCGGTAACTATACCTTGTCGTTTGGGTTATCGGGGCAGTCCGTCCGCGTACAGCTCGATCACGTGCTTCACGCCCACCCCGGCCTGACGCTGGGACAGCATGTCGGTGATCTGAAGCATGCAGGCGGGACAGCTGGTAGCCACTGTCTTGGCGCCCGAAGCCTGGATGTTGTCGGCCTTGCGATTGCCGATCTGCTGCGACAGCTCATAGTGGTTGAGGTTGAAGCTGCCGCCGCAACCGCAACACGAAGCCGCTTCGGGCATTTCCTTGAGCGAGCATCCCTTGGACGCCTTGAGCAGGGTCCGGGGCTGCGCGGTTATCTTGAGGGAGTTCCGCAGGTGGCAGGGATCGTGATAGGTCACGTCGCCGCCGTTGACCTCGGAAGGTTCCACTCCCATGACGTCAACCAGGAACTGGCTGATGTCCATGGTCTTTTCTGCGATGCGCTCGATGTCGAGCTTGTCACCCGCGTATCCGCCGTACATGTCGGACCACAGTTCCTTGATGGTGGCCGTGCAGGTGGCACAGGAGGTAAGCAGGTAGTCGAACTCGGCGTTCTTGTAGACTTCGAGGTTGCTGCGGACCAGCTTGTCGAAGGTCTCGCGATCGCCGGAGGAGATCACGGGGATTCCGCAGCAGGCCTGCCCCTTGGGCAGGAAGATGCCGCAGCCGTGATGCTGAAGCGCCTTGACGGCGGCCTCGCCCACGCTCGGGAAGATCTTGTCGATGGCGCAGCCGGTGAAGATGGCGACACGGGGTGCGTCGCCGCGCGGCTGGGTGTCCATCTCCGGGATGATCTTGTGGAACGGCTTCTTGGCAAGGCCCTTGAAGTGCCTGTCGCCGATGACCGGAGCGTTGAACCGGGCGCAGGAGCTGCCCAGCAGAGCGTCGGCTTCCTTGGTGAACAGGCCCTGGAACTTGGAACCGAAGGACAGCAGGGTGTCGAACAGCTTCGGGTTGGCGAGCATTCCCTTGAAGATGGCCTTCTTCACCGGAGACAGGCCGAGGTAGCCCGTCATGATGGCGCGACCCTTCAGGAAGATGTCGGAGACCTTCACGCCGCTGGGGCAGTTGGCGGCACAGGTGCCGCACAGCAGGCAGCGGTTCAGGCGTTCGTTGACGCCGTCCGGGTCCTTGATCATTTCGGATGCAAGGCCGTCGAGCAGTGCCAGTTTCCCGCGTGCCACGTCGAACTCGCGTCCGGTCTCCTTGAAGAGAGGGCACACCGCCTGACACATGCCGCAGCGCATGCAGTTCACGAGCTGGTCGTCCAGCTCCTTGAGCATTTGAGCAAGTTTGTTGATATCTGCCATTTCAGCCCCCTACCCGATGATCTTGCCGGGGTTGAGGATGCCCTTGGGATCGAGCACGGACTTCATGCGACGTGCGTATTCGAGGGTTCCCTTGGAGGTCTCGTCGATCATGAACTTGGACTTGGCCATGCCGATGCCGTGTTCGCCGGAGAGGGTTCCACCCATGGCGAGGGCGCGCTCGAAGATGGCTTCGATGGCTTCCTCGACGCGCTCCCATTCCTTTTCGTTGCGCTTGTCGGTCAGAATGGTCGGGTGCAGGTTGCCGTCTCCGGCGTGACCGAAGGTACCGATGGTGAGATCGTACTTGTTGCTGATGTCTTCCAGCGCGGCGATCATGTTGGGGATCTGGGAACGGGGCACGGTGGCGTCCTCGAGCACGCAGGTCGGCTTGAGGTTGGCCAGCGCGGGCAGTGCGTCGCGGCGGGCCTGCCACACGGCGTCGCGCTCGGCGGCGTCGTTGGCGACCTTGATTTCGGTGCAGCCGTTCTGCTTGCAGATGTCTTCCACCTTGGCGGCGTCGTCCTCGACCTGTGCCGGGTGGCCGTCCACTTCGATGAGCAGCAGCGCGGCGGCGTCGGTGGGCAGGCCGGCCTTGCGGAAGTTGTCCACGGTGCGGATGGTGAAGTTATCCATCATTTCGAGGGTCGCGGGCACGATCTTGTTGGCGATGATGGCGGCGACGGTCTCGGACGCTGCCTTCATGGACGGGAAGATGGCCATCATGGACTTGGCTGCCTGCGGCGGCGGAACGAGCTTCAGGATGATCTTGTCGAACACGCCGAGGGTGCCTTCGGAGGCGACCATCAGGCCGGCCAGATTGTAGCCGGTGACGCATTTGACGGTGCGGGAGCCGGACTTGATCAGTTCGCCGTTGACGTCCCAGAAGTCCACGCCCATGACGTAGTCCTTGGTGACGCCATACTTCAGGCCGCGGAGTCCGCCGGCGTTCTCGGCGACGTTGCCGCCGATGGTGGAGACGGTCTGGCTGCCCGGATCCGGGGGATAGAAAAGGCCCTTGGCGGCCACGGCGGTGGCGAGCTTGGAGGTGATGACGCCGGGTTCGACGACGGCGTACATGTCTTCCTCGTTGATCTCGAGGATGTTGCTCATGCCGTTGGTGAGCACGACGACGCCGCCGGGGTGCGGAATGGTTCCGCCGGAAAGGTTGGTGCCGGCCCCGCGAACGGTAAGCGGCAGGCCATTCTCGTTGCAGAGCGCAGTGACCTTGCCCAGCTGTTCGCTGGTGGTGGGACGGACCACGAGAGCCGGCATGACCGAATCAAGCACGGCCGCATCGTAAGAGTAGGTGTGGCGGTCGGTTTCACTGGTCAGGACATTATCAGCGCCGACAATGGCCTCGAATTCCTTGGTCAAAGCTTCCTTGGTCATGATTTCTCCTGAATCGGCGTCGTCCCGTTTGCCCTGAGGCGCGGACGCGCTCGTGATGAATGGTAAATGTTTATCATGTCGGGGGCGGGCCGTAACCCGCCCCCGGGTGATTATTTTGTGTCTAGAAGAGGTGCGGCAGGAACACGAAGCTCATGAGGGTGGTCACGAGACCAACCACGAGTCCGTAGACCAGCAGGGGCCACACGGTCTTCTTCAGGATGGTACCTTCCATGCCGGAGAGGCCGACAACGGCGCAGACCGCAACGATGTTGTGGATGCAGACCATGTTGCCCATGCCGCCGCCGACAGCCTGAGCGGCCACGATCAGCTGACGCGGAAGGTCGAGCTGTGCGGCGACGCCCCACTGGAATTCGGCGAACAGGAGGTCGGACACGGTGTTGGAGCCGGTGATGAAGGAACCGAGACCGCCCACGAATGCGGCGAACATGGGCCAGGCGTTACCGGTGATTTCGGCAACGGTCTTGGCCATGGCCAGCGGCATGGACGGGTAGTTGTTCGGGTTCAGGGCGACGTCGGCGATGCCGGAGCCGCGGAAGATGGACACGAGGCCCACTGCGAAGAACAGCGCGATGGCCGGGTTCTTCATCTTGGCGATGGATTCGCCCCATGCCTTCTTGACATCCGAGCCGCGCATTCCGTGCAGGAAGATGGTCAGCACTGCGACCAGCATGAACGGAATGGTACCGGGCAGGTACAGGTACTTGATGGCGCCGTTGACGCTTTCGAAGCCGAGGATGTTGCTGAAGGTGATGGCCTGGGAGGCAAGGAAGCCCTTGAGGCCGAGTTCGGGGATACGGGTGACCACGAGGATGCCGCCGATGAGCATGTACGGCAGCCATGCCTTGAACTGGCTCATGTGGCACTTGAATTCGCAGGAATCGCTACCCTTGATGGAGCCGGTCCATTCGGGGTCCCACTTGTCGACCGGACCGAAGTCCCATGCCTTTTCGGGCATGCAGAATCCGGCCTTGGCACCGGCCACGATCACGCCGAGACCGACGAGACCACCGATGAGGGACGGGAATTCCGGACCGACGAGCCATGCGAAGGCCAGGTACGGGATGGTGAAGGAAACAGCTGCGAAGATGCAGAATTTCCAAGCGCCGAAACCGGGCTTCCAGCTACGTTCGGGGCCGAAGAAGCGGGTGATGAAGCCGAGCATGAAGATCGGCAGGATGAAGATCATGGGCAGGTGCATGATGGTGGCCCACTGGCCGACGACCATGTTGAAGCCGCCCATGGAGGCGAAGTTCAGACCCGGGACGGTTGCCACGGCGGAATCGACGAGCGGGTTCAGGAACTTCAGTCCGAGAACGACCGGCGTACCGACGGCACCGAAGGTAACCGGGAAGGAGTTGAAGACAAGACAGATGACTGCTGCGGCCAGCGGCGGGAAGCCGAGGGTGAGCAGCAGCGGCGCGGCAAGGGCTGCGGGAGTACCGAAGCCTGCGGCGCCTTCAATGAAGGCGGCGAACATGTAGCCGATGATGATCGCCTGGATGCGGCGGTCGGCGGTGATGTTCTGCATGCCGTACTGGATGGTTTCCATACCGCCGGAATACTGCAGCGTGTACAGAATGATGATCGCCCCGAAGACGATGATCAGGATGCCGATGGCGGTGATGAAGCCCTGAAGCGTCAGTGCCGCAACATACGACGCGGGCAGCTGCCAGGCCAGAACGGCGCCGGCGGCACAGGTGAGCCATGCAACAGGCATGGCTTTGGTGGCAGGCCAGCGCATACCGACCATCAGAACGAGAGCCACCAGAATCGGCAGCAGGGCTACGAGAGCCAACAGTTCGAGAGACATTCCTCACTCCTCTCTTTAAAAATCAAACACTACGTCAACCTTAGCCTGAATATCCAAATCCGCCGGGGAGGCCGGCCAGGTTTCCCTGTCCGCATCCGACTCTCCCCGACGGAGACTTGGGCTTTACTTATTTACCGGCTCTGCCGTCGTCGCAGGCTTCGCCGCTGTCGGGGCGGGCCTGTTCCGGGGTGTCCATGGTGGTGCAGGCTTCGCCCGCTTCACCAGCTTCGGCCGGATCATGCGCTGCGGGGGTGAAGTAATCGGCCTCGGCCATGTACTTCAGCGCCTCGTAACGCTCGTTGTAGTCTTCTTCGATCTGCTTGCGCAGTTCCTTGGAATCCTCGGGGTGCATGCGCTCGAGCAGTGCGTAACGGTTTTCGCCCGCCAGGAACTCCTGCATGGATCCGTCGGGAGCCTTGGAATCCAGAATGAACGGATTCTTGCCCTCGTCGGCCAGTTCGGGGTTGTAGCGGTACAGCGGCCAGTAGCCGGAATCCACCGCGAGCTTCTGCTCGTACTGGGTCTTGCCCATGCCCTTGCGGATGCCCTGGTTGATGCAGGGAGCGTAGCAGATGATGACGGACGGTCCGGGGTAGGCTTCCGCCTCCTGGATGGCCTTCATGGTCTGCTGCTTGTCGGCGCCCATGGCGATGGAAGCCACGTAGACGTATCCGTAGGTCATGGCCATGCGGCCCAGATCCTTCTTGCCGGTGCGCTTGCCCGAGGCCGCGAACTTGGCGATGGAGCCGAGCGGAGTAGCCTTGGAGGACTGTCCGCCGGTGTTGGAGTAGACTTCGGTGTCCATGACGAAGATGTTGATGTCTTCGCCGGAGGCGAGCACGTGGTCCACGCCGCCGAAACCGATGTCGTAGGCCCAGCCGTCGCCGCCGAAGATCCACATGGACTTCTTGGTCAGCAGGTCGGCGTCCTTGGCGATTTCGCCCAGCAGGCCGCCCTTGGCTTCCAGCAGGCCCTTGAGCTTGTCGCCGGCTTCGCGGGACTTGGCAGCGAAGTCCTTGCCTTCCAGCCATTCGTTCATGGCGGCGGCGACTTCGGCGTCAACGCCTTCGTCCAGAGCCTTGCGGACCTTGGAGGCCAGCAGCTCGCGGCGCTGATCGATGGCCATGCCCATGCCGTAACCGAATTCCGCGGCGTCTTCGAACAGGGAGTTGCCCCAGGCCGGACCGTGTCCGTCCTTGTTCACGCAGTACGGGGTGGTCGGTGCGGATGCGCCCCAGATGGAGGAGCAGCCGGTGGCGTTGGCGATGATCATGCGCTCGCCGAACATCTGGGTGATGGCCTTGACGTACGGGGTTTCGCCGCAACCGGAGCAGGCGCCGGAGAATTCCATCAGGGACTGCTGGAACTGGCTGCCCTTCACCGTGGTGCGCGGCATGAGATCGTCCTTGAAGGAAACGGTCTCGGAGAAGTCGAAGTTGGGCACTTCGGCTTCGGTCTGGGTGTGCAGCGGCTTCATGACCAGCGCGGATTCCTTGGCCGGGCAGATGTCGGCGCAGTTGCCGCATCCGAGGCAGTCGAGGGTGCTGACCTGCATACGGTACTTGAGGCCCTTGATCTGCTTGCCCTTGGCGTCCAGCGTCTTGAAGGTTTCCGGAGCGGAAGCCATTTCTTCTTCGGTGGCCAGCACCGGGCGCAGGGCGCTGTGCGGGCAGACGAAGGAGCACTGGTTACACTGAATGCAGTTGTCGGCGATCCACTCGGGAACGTTGATGGCCACGCCGCGCTTTTCGTATTTGGAAGTGGCGACCGGGAACAGGCCGTCCGCGCTGAATGCGGAGACCGGCAGGTCGTCACCCTTCTGAGCCAGGATCGGGCGAACCACGTCGGAGATGAACGCGGGCTCGTCGGACTTGGCGGCGGGAGCGTCTTCGGCGTTCTTCCAGGATTCGGGAACCTGAATTTCCACCAGAGCAGCTTCGGCGTTGTCCACCGCGGCGATGTTCATGTTGACGATCTTTTCGCCCTTCTTGCCGTAAGCGGTGTGGATGCCGTCCTTGAGCAGCTTGACAGCCTGCTCGAACGGGATCACGTCGGCCAGCTTGAAGAACGCGGTCTGCATCACCATGTTGATGCGGTTGCCCAGTCCCACTTCACCGGCGATCTTGACGGCATCGATGTTGTAGAACTTCAGGCCCTTCTCGGCGATGGTGCGCTTCATGGCGGCGGGCAGGTGCTCGTCCATTTCCTCCACGGTGTTCCAGGAGGAGTTCATGACGAAGGTGCCGCCGTCCTTGATGCCGTCGAGCAGGTCGTACTGGTTCACGTAGCTGGCCTTGTGGCAGGCGATGTAGTCGGCTGCGGAGACCAGGTAGGTGGACTGGATGGGCTCTGCACCGAAGCGCAGGTGAGACACGGTGATGCCGCCGGACTTCTTGGAGTCGTATGCGAAGTATCCCTGTGCGTACAGGTCGGTGTTGTCGCCGATGATCTTGATCGCCTGCTTGTTGGCGCCGACGGTGCCGTCGGAACCAAGACCCCAGAATTTACACTGCACGGTACCCTTGGGGGTGGTGTCCAGAGCGCCTTCGACGGGCAGGGAGGTATTGGTGACGTCGTCTTCGATGCCCACCACGAAGTGGTTCTTGGGGGCGTCCACGGACATGTTGTCGAAGACGGACTTGACCATTGCGGGGTCGAATTCCTTGGAACCCAGTCCGTAACGGCCCGGGATGACTTCGGGAGCGCCGCCCTTTTCGGCGAACACGGTGCACACGTCTTCGTACAGCGGATCGCCGATGGAGCCGGGCTCCTTGGTGCGGTCCAGCACGGTCAGGCGTGCGACGGATTCCGGAAGAACGGACATGAAGTGTTCGGCGGAGAACGGGCGGTACAGGCGGACCTTGATCAGGCCGACCTTCTCGCCGTTGGCGTTGAGGTGGTTGACCACTTCCTCGATGGTCTCGCAGGAGGAGCCCATGGAAACGATCACGCGGTCGGCATCGGGTGCGCCCACGTAGTCGAACGGCTTGTAGGAGCGGCCGGTGAGCTTGGAGACCTTGTCCATCTCGGCCACCACGACGTCGGTCAGACGATCGTAGTACGGGTTGGCGGCTTCACGGCCCTGGAAGTAGATGTCCGGGTTCTGTGCGGTGCCGCGCAGCTGCGGGTGCTCGGGGTTCATGGAACGCTGACGGAACTCGTCCACCTTTTCCATGTTCACCAGCTTGGCCATGTCTTCGTAGTCGATGACTTCGACCTTCTGGATTTCATGGGAGGTGCGGAAGCCGTCGAAGTAGTGCATGAACGGCACGCTGGATTCGATGGAGGCCAGATGCGAGACCAGCGCCAGGTCCATGGCTTCCTGGACGGAAGCGGAAGCGACCATGGCGAATCCGGTCTGACGGCAGGCCATGACGTCCTGATGGTCACCGAAGATGGACAGGGCGTGGGCGGCGATGGCGCGGGCGGACACGTGGAACACGCCCGGCAGCAGCTCGCCGGAAATCTTGTACATGTTCGGGATCATGAGCAGCAGGCCCTGCGACGCGGTAAAGGTCGAGGTCAGGGCTCCGGCGGCCAGACAGCCGTGTGCGGCGCCTGCGGCGCCCGCTTCGGACTGCAGCTGGCGGACCATCACTTTCTGTCCGAAAATGTTGGTGCGACCTTGCGCGGCCCACTCATCGGCGATCTCGCCCATGGTGGAAGACGGGGTGATCGGGTAGATCGCCGCACATTCGCTCATGGCATACGCCACGTGCGTGGTGGCGGTATTGCCGTCCATGGTTTTCATTTTTTTAGCCATTCAACTCTCCTTGCGCCCGTTTCGGGCGATGGGTTTACAAACGGTGTCATCACACTTCGGATGTGGGTGGCCTTCACCCATTACCAAGAACCATGCCAAACTTCCTCAACATCTAATAATGCAGAAAAATCGAATGAGTAGCATTATAATCACCTCCCGCAGCCATCATCTATAACCCTCCGAGTCCGAAAATTCGGACACGTTCCGGGCCCTTGACTGTGTGAAAAAGAAGACAAAGGTCACAAGACGGAAAACAAAACTTGCAAAACACTGAAATGCAAGAATTAATTGTGTCCGAATTTTCGGACAGAGGCTTTTTTCGACGGATTTAGAGTGACAGGCCGTACTTCTTCAGCAGCGCATAGAAATGCGAGCGCGACAGGCCGGACACGGAGAGCGTTTTCGGGACATCACCCTCGCACTGGCGAATGAGCTCCTCAAGGTAGGCCTTCTCGGCCATTGACTTGAATTCACGCAGAGCCGGGAGCTGCTGTTCGAATATCTCCTCGAAAATGTCCTGCCCCAGCTTGCGCCCGGGCTGAACGTCGTCCGAAGAGTCTGAGCCGGTCATCTTGTGGATCTGCGCGCGGGCGACCTTGATGCGCAGTTCCCTCGGCAGGTGCATGGAGTAAAGCGTCTTCTCTTCGCCTGCTCCGACCACGGTCTGCTCCATGATGTTCAGCAGTTCCCGTATGTTGCCCGGCCACTCGTAGCTCTCCAGCGTGGGCAGGAAGTCGGAGCCGAACCCCTTCTCGGCAACGCCGTAACGGCGACAGATGCGCTCGGTCTGCCACTGGGCGAGAATGCGCACGTCCTCGGGACGCATACGCAGCGGCGGCAGGTGAATCTGCATGGTCTTGAGGCGGAACAACAGGTCACTGCGGAACTCGCCCTGCTCCACGAGTTTCTCGAGGTCCTGATTGGTGGCGGAAAGCAGGCGGAAGTCACTCTGCAGCTCGGACGTGCCGCCCACGGGCCGGAACGTACGCTCCTGAAGGACACGCAGAAACGATTTCTGGATGGAAAGGGGCATCTCCCCCACTTCGTCGAGAAAGAGCGTCCCCCCGTCGGCCAGCTTCACGAGACCGGTGCGGTCGGAGTGGGCTCCGGTGAACGCTCCTTTCTTGTGCCCGAACAAAGTGCTCTCCACGAGCGACTCGGTGAGCGAGGCACAGTCGACCACCACAAAGCTGCCGCCCTTGCGCCCGCTGTTGCGGTGAATGGTGCGGGCGAACAGCTCCTTGCCGGTGCCGGTCTCGCCGGTGACCAGCACGTTCGAGTCCGCACGCGCCGCTTCCGCCAGCTGGCGAAGGGTGCTTTTGAACGACGGACTCTCGCCGATTACCCCGCTCAGGTCCAGATTCTCCAGCGCGGACTTGGCGAGCTTCTGGTCGCGATATTTGAGGGCGCGGCCCAGAGTGAGGGTGATTTCGCGTACGGAGCTCGGCTTGAGCAGGTAGTCCCAGACGCCCTGCTGGATGGCAAGCTCTGCCCCGTCCGGATCGCCGCGGCCCGTGAGGATGATGACCTCCGGGGCCTCGGGGAGCGACACGATCTCCGGCAGGATGTCCAGCCCGTTTCCGTCGGGCAGGCGGACATCGAGAAACACCACGTCGATCCCTCCCTGCCGCACTCGGCGCAGCCCTTCGTCGAGGGTCAGCGCCTTGGACGGCTTGTGCGCCATCCGGGTGGAGAGACTTTCAATGGTGCCGCAGACTTGCGGATCGTCGTCTATGATCAGGATTCGGGCCACGTATCACCTCGTTTCGCATCGCTTAAAACGGTAGCCACCGCCTCGGCGATGATGTTTTTGTCGTAGGGCTTGATAACAACGCGCCTTATGTTTGGCAAACCCGAAGCGGCCCCCACGGCATCTTCGCGACCGGAAACCAGCAGCAGCGGGAGTCCCGGCACTATGTCCGCAAGCGTCTCGGCCAGGTCGACGCCGTTGGCGCCGGGCATGTCGAAGTCGGTGATGACGAGGTCGAAGTCTTCCTCGGCCTGCGCCACCAGCTCCAGCGCCCGCATCACGTCCGCCGCGGCGCTCACGCTGTAGCCGAGGCTCTCCAGCAGCCGGGGCGTGGTCTCCAGCTGATCCGGGTCGTCCTCCACGAAAAGGATTCGTCCGTCGCCCTGCACCAGCCCCTCCACGAGCGCCATGGGTGCGTCCTGCCCCTCGTCCAGCAGCGGGAGGTAAATCTCGAAGGCGGTCTGCTTCCCCGCGGAACTGCTCACGCGGATGCCGCCGTTGTGGCCCTTGACGATGCCGTGCACCACCGCGAGGCCGAGGCCGGTGCCCTCCGCCTTGCCCTTGGTGGTGAAGAACGGGTCGAATATCTTGTCCAGAATTTCTGCCGGAATGCCGGGACCGTTGTCGATGATCGCCAGACGCAGGTAATGTCCGGGATCGAGGTTGACCGTGCGCGCGTCTTCCTCGTCAAGGTCGGCTCCACCGAGCTCCACACGCAGGATGCCCCCGGTTTCGCGCAGCGCCTGAAAGGAGTTTGTGCACAGGTTCAGCACCACCTGATGCAACTGGGTGGGGTCGGCCCAGGTGGCCGGAACGTTGCTCTCTATGTCCGCGCTGATCTGAATGTTGCCGGGCATCGAAGCCTTGACCAGCCCGAGCACCTCCTCGACCACCTCGCCGATGTCGGTTGGCCGGAACCCTTCCTGCGAAGGGCGGCTGAAGGCCAGTATCTGCTTGACCACGTGCCCGCCGCGCCGGGCCGCCTTGAGAACGCGGTCCAGATCCTTGCCCGCCAGCGAGTCCGGGTCCACGTCGAGCATGGCCAGCTCGGTGGAGTTGATGATGGAGGTAAGGATATTGTTGAAGTCGTGCGCGATACCGCCCGCGAGCGTACCGATGGCCTCCATCTTCTGGGACTGGATGAGCTGCTTCTCGAGGTCGCGCTCCTTGGTGATGTTCTCCGCGGTGGAGAGCGTTCCCACGGCCTTGCCGTTCTGGTCGAAAAGCGGGACCTTGTTCAGTTCGAGCCACGCCTCGCGCCCCTGCCCGTTCTGCACGTTGCGCCGAATCTTGCGCAAGGCCTTGCGGGTACGCACGACCTGCCGGTCAAGCGCCCCCGCCCATTCCGCAAAATCGCGCTGCGGCAGGGATTCGGCGTCGGTGCGGCCCATGAGCGCCTGCGGATCGGCGAGGCCGAAGAACTCGGTGAACGCACGGTTTGCGCCCAGATACCGCTGCTGGCTGTCCTTCCAGCTCACCAGCTGCGGGATGGTGTCCATGAGGATTTCCTGAAAGGAGAGCTGCTCCTTGATGCGCTTCTCGACCCTTCTGCGCTCCACGATGGTATAGGTGAGAAAGACCAGCACGATCACCAGCACGAGGATGAAGATCATGATGGTCCAGAAAAGCTGCTTGGGCAGCTCGTAGAACGCCTTGGGCATGTTCACGACCCGGCTGCCCTCGGGCAGCTGGCTTTCCTCTATGCCCAGCTTTTTCATGACGTTGTAGTCGAAAAAGTAATCACCCTGAGGGCGCTGGATGATGGGGACATCGTCGGCGCTTTCCCCTCGCAGGATACGCAGGGCGAGCATGGCGGCTAGCCGCCCGTGCTCGTATCCGCTTATCAGGCTGCCGCCGAGCGCGCCGTGGCCGATGAGGAACTCCCACGCCGTGAAGATGGGAACGTTGCTGCTGTTGAATATGGCCTGCACCACCTCCTCGGAAGTGTAGGAGCGGCCGTCGAGGGTCACGTAATACGGAATGAAGAAGAGGAAAGCGTTTGGCGGCAGATTCTCGGTGCGTTCGAGGACCTGCCTCAGGGTCAGGTCGGACCAGTATTCGAACTCGAGGCGCCCTTCGAAGAACGGCATCACGGACTCGACCTGCCTTCGGATGGTCCTGCCGGCAGTGGAGCGGTCCCCCACAACGATCACCCTGTCCATGGTCGGTTTGAGTTCGAGGGCCATGTCCAGCGTATCCGCCACCGGAAAATTCTCCACCACCCCGGTGACGTTCTCCAGATCCTCGAGGCTGAAGTCGTTCACGCCGCAGAACACGATCGGCACGCCCGGAAAGAGCTCATCGCGATGATCGAGAGCAAAGGTGAAGGCGTCGTTGTCCGAGACGATGACAACGTCGAAGCTGTCCTTGCGAAACTTGTCGCGGAAAAGAGGCAGCAGCCTCTCGGCGGAGAATTCGTACTCGTACTTCTTGGTGTCCATGTACTCGACCTGCAGGTCGATCTTGAACTCGCTCTGCTCCAGCGCATCGCGGATGCCTTCGAAGATGCTGTCCGACCAGCGATATCCGTGGTGGTACGAGTTGATGTAGAGAACGCTCTTCTTGACCTTCTCCAGCTGGGCGTGGGCGCAGACGGCAGTCATCAGCACGATGGCCATCGCAAGGTAAATCTTCTTCATCCTCATACTCCGGTGGGTGGACCGTACCCGGAACGGGCCGAACCGTAAGGATGGTGTTCCACGAGTTTTTTGTCAATGCGAGGAAGCCGTTTCATCTTCAGGATGACAGGTTGGTGGTGATTGGCTATGATATATCAAAATACCAAACAACACGCAGGAGAACGTATGCGCAAAGCACTGGTAATCATCATGCTCCTCACGTTTCTGGCCGCAGGCTACGGCTGTGCGAACAAGGCGCAGTCAGGAGCCGGACTCGGCGCGATGGCCGGGGCGACCATCGGCGCCCTGACCTTCAAGAACAAGGTTTCCGGAGCCGCCATCGGTGCGGGCGTCGGGTTGCTGATGGGGTACATCGTCGGCAACGAGTGGGACAAGCACGACGAGCAGCAGGTCCAGCAGACGCTGGAGAGCGGCAAATCCCACCAGACCCACAGCTGGGTCAATCCCGACACGGGCGCGCAGTACTCCGCGACCCCCTCCCCGCCGTACATGGAGAACGACCGGGTTTACCGCGATGTAGTCATCAGCGAGAGCGGCCCGGACGGCGACAAGGTCATGGCCAAGGCCTACCGCGACTCCAACGGCGAGTGGCGGCTCAAGCAGTAGAGTCACCGGCCGGACTCGTCCATTGACGGGTCCGGCCTTCGCGACAACGGCCCGTTTCGCAGCAACCACCAAGCAGGGAGCCTGCCGCCGTCATGGGGACACTCGCCTCCGCCCGGTCTTTCCGGACCGCCTCCTTTCTTTTCCTGCTGCTGGCCGCGATGCTGACCGCCGGCGCAGCCGCGGCATCAGACGACACCATCGAATTCTTCATCCCGGACACGGACTGGCCGCCCTACATCACGGGCACGCCCAACTCGACAGGGCGCGGCGTCCTCGTGGACATCCTCGTCGAAGCGGTGGAACCCATGGGCCTGGACATCGCAGTGCGCCAGTTGCCGGACAAGCGCGGCTGGATCATGCTGCGAAGCGGTGAAGTGGACGCTCACGCCAAAGCCGTCGAGTGGACGCACGATCCGGAAAACTATCTCTGGACCGACCCCTTCCTTGAGTCGGTAGACGTCATTCTGACGTACAAGAATAAAGACTTCGAATACAATGGCCCGGAAGACCTGATCGGCAAGCGCGTCGCCGTCATAGAGAGTTTCGTGTACCCCGAGCTGGAGCCGCTTTTCCGGCAGGATCTGGTGCGGCGGGTGAACGCCTCGCATCCCATGCAGATGCTCGATCTCGTGATGGAAGGCCGCGCCGACGCAGCTGTGGTCAACTACCGCGAGACCCTGTGGATGTTCAAACAGGACCCGGCACTCGGCAACGAGCCGTTCAGGATTTACTCCGAGCCCGTCGGGAGCGCATGGTACCGGTACCTCTTCCATCGCAGCGAACGCTGGGAGCCAGTGGTGAAATGCATCAACAAGGAACTCGACGCCATGCGGAAGGACGGAAGGCTCAAGGCTATCCTCCGGCGTTACCGGTAACCGCCCGCATAAAAAAAAACGGCCGGATTGTCGTCCGGCCGCGTCTTCATTGATTTCCGTCAAAGTCTTCAGCTGGTTATATAGCTGGAAGGGAACTGTCTCTGCAGCTTGCGCAGCACCCGCTCGGCCTGCCTGCGATCCGAATAGGTCCCGGCCTGCACCACGTGCAGCGTGCGGCCCTTGTTTCGGATGGTGGCGATGCGGGCGTCGCGGTGTCCGCTGCGTCGCAGCTCACGGTGCGTTCGCACGGCGTTGTTGCGGTTGGCGAACGCACCCACGCGGACTTGATAGGCCTTTCGGGAAGAGGCCATGGTGACGGTGGGCGACGGGGCGGTGCCAATGGCCTTCACACGGACCTTGGCGGTTCCCTGCTCGACGATGTCCAGCCGTCTGGCAGCCCCGTAGGAAAGGTCGATGATGCGTCCGCGCACGAACGGGCCCCGGTCGTTGACGACCAGCACCACGTCGCGACCGTTCTCGAGGTTGGTCACGTGGACCCTTGTTCCGAGAGGAAGCGTCTTGTGTGCGGCGGAAACGCCGTACATGTCGTAAATCTCGCCATTGGCGGTCTTGCGGCCGTGAAAGTCGCTGCCGTACCACGAAGCCGTTCCGACGGTGTCGTAGCCTGCCGCGCTCTTGAGGGGATAATACCTCTTTCCGGCGATGGTGTACGGCCTGGTCTTGCCGCTGCGGTCCACCGTGCCGCTCTTGCCGGAGCTGTATCCCCCTCCCGGGGAATAAATGTGCTGCGGGAACGGATTGAGCTTGTTCAGGCTGGCGCAGCCCGAGAGCAGCATCAGCGCGATCATGGTCGAAACGAGAATGGTGAAACGGCGCATCCATGGCCTCCTTTATTCCCTGCCCTTCCCTGGGCCGGGCCGACGGTTTTCCGACGCTTTTTCCAAAAGATGCCCTTTCCTTTCAAGAGCCGTACCACTTTACGAGAGCCATCTCTCACTCCGGTCTCCACCTCTTTCAAATCAACTACTTGCGACAGAAATATCGTGGTTTGGTCATGTTGTCCGGGTGCAGAATATCCTCAAGCTCCTCCTGTGTGAGATATCCCTTTTCCTGCACGATGTCATAAACCGAACGCCCGGATTCCAGCGCCTCCTTGGCGATCTCCGTCGATTTTTCGTACCCGATGAACGGGTTGAGGGCCGTGACCAGCCCGATGGAATGCTCCACCATCTCCCGGCAACGCTCTTCGTTGGCCGTGATGCCCTTGACGCAGCGGTCCGCCAGCGTCAGGCAGGCGCGGCGGAGGATCGAGAGCGACTCGAACAGGCTGTGCCCGAGCACCGGCTCCATGACGTTGAGTTCCAGCTGGCCGCCCTCGGCCGCCATGGTCACGGTCAGGTCGTTGCCGATAACGCGAAACGCCACCTGATTGACCACCTCCGGGATGACCGGATTCACCTTGCCCGGCATGATCGAGGACCCCGGCGCCATGGGCGGCAGGTTGATCTCGTTCAGCCCGCAGCGCGGCCCGCTGGAAAGCAGCCTCAGGTCGTTGCAAATCTTGGAAAGCTTCACCGTCACGCGCTTGAGCACGCCGGAGAGCTGCACGTAGGCCCCGGTGTCCTGCGTGGCCTCCACGAGATTGGCCGAGCAGACCAGCGGCAGCGATGTCAGCGCCGTCAGCTTCTCCAGCACGGTGCGCGCATAGTCGGGATGCGCGTTCAGGCCGGTGCCGATGGCGGTGGCCCCCATGTTGATCTCGTGCACCAGATGCCGCGCCTCGCGCAGCCGCTCGATGTCCTCGCCGATCATGATCGCCCAGGCGTCGAACTCCTGCCCGAGGGTCATGGGTACCGCGTCCTGAAGCTGGGTGCGACCCATTTTCAAGACATGACTGAACTCCTTCCCTTTCCCGGCAAAGGCGTCCTTGAGATAATCCATTGCCTCCATGAGGTCCTGAATCTCGAGGATCAAAGCGAGCCGCAGCGCCGTGGGGTACACGTCGTTGGTGGACTGGGACATGTTCACGTGGTTGTTCGGGTGGACAATGTCGTACCGGCCTCTTTCGTAGCCGAGGATTTCCAGCGCGCGGTTGCAGATGACCTCGTTGGCGTTCATGTTGGTCGAGGTTCCGGCCCCGCCCTGAATCACGTCCACCACGAACTGGTCGTGCAGCTTGCCGCCCACGATCTCCTCCCCGGCCTTGAAGATGGCCCGGGCGATCTGCTCGTCCAGAAGGCCCAGCGAGGCGTTGGCCTCGGCGCAGGCCATCTTGATGTAGGCCAGCGAACGCAACAGGCGCGGATGGTGCGAGATGGGTATGTCGGTGATGGGATAGTTCTGCATGGCCCGCAGCGTCTGGCAACCGTAGTAGGCGTCGCAGGGGACTTCCAGCTGTCCGATGCAGTCGTGTTCCAGGCGGCATTCGTTGGTCATGAGAGGCACTCCTTGCTCTTCGTCGTTACGGTTGTACGTGATGCGCGGTCCAGTATTCCACGCTCGGCGAAATGTTCAGCAGGCCGAACTCCTGCCCGAGTTCGATAATCAGCACGGCGGAGAAGGCCGCCACGAGGAACAGGCCCAGCCGGTGCCTGAAGCTCCCTCTGCCGTAATAACGCACCAACAGGAATCCGGGAAGTATCCCGAACAGCAGATTCTCCCCGAGCCCGCCGGCGATGTTCAGGGCGATCAGAAAAACGTCGGGATAGAAGATGCCCACGGCCAGCGGCGGCAGAAACGCCAGCGGCCAGACCAGCTTCATGCCGGAAACGCCCATATAGGTACTGGTCAGGTCCCGGATGAACGACAGCAGCGCGGTGCCGTTGGCCATGAAGGACGTGGTCATGGCAACCACGGAAAAGACCAGCGCGGCCTGCATGAACACGGGCGAGGCGACCATCTCGGCCAGCGGGATGGTGGCGGGGAGGTTGTTGCGGAAGGCGTAGACCACCGAATCGTCCGCGCCGCCCAGCGGGAGGGCGAGACACACGACCACGACCCAGACGATGTTCATGAAGAGCCCCAGCGAGGTGCCGCTGATGATGGCCGTGCGTATGGCGCCGCGGTCCTGCTTCAGCGTACGGCAGATGGTGGGGATGATGTTGTGGAAGTGAAACGCGGTGATGAGCACCGGCAGTCCAGACGGCAGAAAGCCCCAGTCCGCGAAGCCGAGATTCGCATTGCTCATGGTCGGCACGGTCATGAACACCAGCATGGCGAAGGTGCCCCACATGAGCAGCATGAGCACGGCGTTGCCGCGTGCCATGACCACCGCGCCGAAGCTCGTCATGAGGGTTGCGAAGGCAAAGTAGCCGACCGTGGTCACCCAGCCGGGCAGGTCGATCTGGAAAAGGTGGTTGATGATGGAGGCCACGCCTGCGAGATAGGCCACCAGCACCCCATAGAGAATGATGAGGTTGGCGACGATGCTGACCCACTTCCCCGCCGTGCCCAGTTCGGCGCCGAAGAAGCTCGGCAGGTCCGCGGTTTCGCTCTGCACGAGGCTTTTCTGTTCGGAATAGATGATCGCGGTGGTGGTCATGAGCATCCACATGAACACGATGCCGCAAAGAGCCGGGAGCACGCCCGCCGGTCCAAGATTCACCGGCAGCGCGAGGATGCCCGCGCCGACCATGTTTCCCGTCACCACCAGCGCACTGGTCACCACCGCCTGTCGACTTGCAACCGCCATGACTCCCCCCTTTTTTACGGCAGGCTCCGCCCCCCGACGGGACCTGCGCCCCCTCTACCATTTTTGCAAACAAAAAGCGAAACCTGCGGGCGCGGAATGTGCGCAGCGGCCCGCGCTTGCGGCAGACCGCATCGTCACGGAGGCAATCCGTCACGCGAAGGACATGAACAATATATTTACAATGTCTCCGATATGCCGTACCTCCAACACGCCGCCGTCCGGCGGACCAATATCTCACATCTCAGAGGCAGGAAGGCACATGAAGGACCTCGTGCGCAACGACAATTTAAGGAATATCGCCATCATCGCCCACGTCGACCACGGCAAGACCACGCTGGTCGACGGCATGTTCAGGCAGTCCGGACTGTTCCGCGAAGGACAGGAAGTGGACGAACGCATCATGGACAGCATGGACCTCGAACGCGAGCGCGGCATCACCATCGCCGCCAAGAACTGTTCGGTCCATTGGAAAGACACCAAGATCAACATCATTGACACCCCCGGCCACGCCGACTTCGGCGGCGAGGTGGAACGCAGCCTGTCCATGGCCGACGGCGCCATTCTGCTCGTGGACGCATCCGAAGGCCCCCTGCCCCAGACCCGTTTCGTGCTCAAGAAGGCGCTGGACCGCGGCCTGAACATCATCGTGGTCATCAACAAGGTGGACCGGCAGGACGCCCGCCCCGAGGAAGTGGTCAACGAAATCTACGACCTGTTCATCGACCTCGACGCCACCGAGGAGCAGCTGGAATTTCCGCTGCTCTACGCCATCGGCCGCGACGGCATCGCCATGGAATCCCCGGAAGAGCGCGGCGAGAACCTGCACATCCTGCTGGACCTGATCCTCGACGAGATTCCCGGCCCGGCCCACGACGAAGACGAGCCGTTCCAGATGCTCGTCTCCGATCTTTCCTACTCCGATTATCTCGGCCGTCTCGCGGTGGGCAAGGTCCACCACGGCTCGGTCAAGGCCAACGACACGCTAGCCTGCATCGGCGAAGACGGCACCCCGGCGCGCCTCAAGGTCTCCAAGCTCCAGACCTATGAAGGCCCCAAGGTCATGCCCGCGGAGAAGATCATGCCCGGCGACATCATCGTGCTCGCAGGCATCGAGGACGTGCGCATCGGCGATACCATCTGCCATGTGGAAAGCCCCAAGGCGCTCGAGCGCATCACCGTGGACGAACCCACCGTGTCCATGCGCTTCAGCATCAACACCTCTCCGCTGGCCGGAACCGAAGGCAAGCTCGTGCAGGGCACCAAGATCCGCGAACGCCTGCACCGCGAAACGCTGCTGAACGTGGCCATCCAGGTGGAGGACGCGGACGGCCGCGACGCCTTCATCGTCAAGGGTCGCGGCGAATTCCAGATGGCCATCCTCGTGGAGACCATGCGCCGCGAAGGCTTCGAACTTTCCGTCGGTCGTCCCGAGGTCATCTTCAAGAAGGTGGACGGCCAGCTTCAGGAACCCATCGAGCGCCTTTTCGTGGACTGCGACGAGGAATTCACCGGCGTGGTCACCGAAAAGCTCTCCGCCCGCAAGGCGCGCATGACCAATATGGTCAACCACGGCACCGGCCGCGTGCGCATGGAGTTCTCCGTGCCGTCGCGCTCCCTCATCGGCTACCGCGACGAGTTCCTGACCGACACCAAGGGCACCGGCATCATGAACTCCTACCTCGAGGGATACGACGACTACCGAGGCGAGTTCCCGTCCCGCCGCACCGGCTCCATCGTGAGCGACCGCTCCGGCAAGGGCGTGGCCTACGCCCTGTTCAACCTCGAGCCGCGCGGCCAGCTGTTCATCACCGCGGGCGAGTCCGTTTACGAAGGCATGATCGTCGGCGAACGCAACCGCTCCGGCGACATCAACGTGAACCCCTGCAAGGAAAAGAAGCTCACCAACGTCCGCGCCTCCGGCAAGGACGACGCCGTGGTGCTGACGCCGGTCAAACCCATGAACCTTGAGCGCGCCCTCAACTTCATCACCGAGGACGAGCTGGTGGAAGTCACTCCCCAGAACATCCGCCTGCGCAAGATCACCCTCTCGGGCACCGAGCGCCACCGCATGGAAGGCCGCAAGAAGAAGGAAACCGAATAGGCTTTCTTCAAAGAGAATCCGCAAGGCTCCTCCCGAATCCGGGGGGAGCCTTTTTTTCGGCAATCAATTTACGTCCCGCCTCTTTCCCTGATCGCGCTTTTGTGCAACAATCTCCGAAAATCCGGACTTTTGCACGGAGGTCGCCATGTCCAGACTCAAAGCCATATTCGACGAATGCTCCTGGAGCAACAAGGTGGAAGGTTCGCTGCCGCAGGGAGAGGAAGTGCT
The DNA here is from genome assembly GCF_059568665.1 of Pseudodesulfovibrio halophilus DSM 5663. Lineage (NCBI taxonomy): Bacteria > Pseudomonadati > Thermodesulfobacteriota > Desulfovibrionia > Desulfovibrionales > Desulfovibrionaceae > Pseudodesulfovibrio > Pseudodesulfovibrio halophilus. The sequence goes on from NZ_JCANTV010000012.1 coordinate 51,385, forward strand.
CTACAGCTGGCACGAAAGGCAGTCCGCTTTCGCGGAATCCTTTTTCGGCAACTCAGGGCGACAGCTGCTCACCGAGGAGGACTCGGTGGTCACCAGAACGCTCTGGTACGCCATGGACGAAAAGGGAAGGCCCACGCTCGTGGTCACCCAGAAGGAAAAAAAGATCGATGTGGAGCAGGCGGCCAAGGACTTCGCCGAACTCATGAACCCGGAGAAGGTTCAGGAGTCTCTGGAGCGCGTCATGGGGTATCGATACAAGAAACCGTAGCGGAGAAAATGGATGTCCCTTTTTAAAAGCAATAAGACCAAAGACGAGGAGGAGTGGTTCCTCCCGGAAGACTCGCGCAAGCACCTCACCGATCATTTCTCCAAGATGCCCGGCAACGTGCACTTCGAAGTCTTCACCAGCGAGGAGATCAACGCCCCGTTCAACGAGTACCTGCTGAAGTTCGTAAAGGACCTCGACAGGTTGAGCGACAAAATTTCCTACGAGGAGTTTTCCCTCGACTCGGATCAGGCCCGCCAGCGCGAAGTGGATGCATCACCCACCCTGCTGGTTAACCCGGATGATTACGACATCCGTTTTCTCGGTGCGCCGCTGGGTGAGGAGGGGCAGTCCTTCATTACGGCCATCATGCTGGCATCCTTCGGGCAGAGCGGGCTTTCCGAAGAATCCAGAAACCTGTTGGCGGAACTGGACGAGCCGCGCAGCGTGGACGTCTTCGTCAGCCCAACCTGCCCCTACTGCCCGGGACAGGTGATCAACGCCATCAAGTGCGCCATCGAAAAGCCGGGGCTGGTCCGCGCCCGCTGCGTGGAAACCGGAGAAAACGAGGAGCTCTCGCGCAGCCACAACGTCGGGTCCGTGCCACTTACCGTGGTGGACGACGGCGAACACCGCATGGACGGGCTCTTTCCCGAACAGCGGTTCGTGGTGGAGCTGGTGACAAAGCAGAGCGCGGAGAACTTCACGCACAGCCACGGCGCGGGAGACATGCAGAACGCCGAAGAAGTGGACCTCGTGATCATCGGCGGCGGCCCGGCAGGACTCACGGCGGGCATCTATGCCGAACGCGCCGGACTCACCGCGGTGGTGCTGGAGAAGAACCTCGTGGGCGGGCAGATCGCGACCACCCCCACGGTCGAGAACTATCCCGGCTTTCCCTCGGTTCCGGGAATGCAGCTGGTGGACATCATGGCCCGGCACGCCCGGGAGTACACCACCGTGCGCGAAGGCGAGGAAGCCGTCGAGATCAAGGTGGGGCGCAACATCGAGGTCATCAGCAACATGCGCCACTACGTGGCCCGCGCGCTCGTGCTGTCCACCGGGGCGGTCTACCGCAGGCTGGGCGTCCCCGGCGAGGACGAGTACTGGGGCAAGGGCGTCAGCTTCTGCGCCTCATGCGACGCCTTCCTGTACAAGGGAAAGAAGGCCGCGGTGGTCGGCGGCGGCAACACGGCACTGACCGACGCCCTGCACCTCAAGAGCCTCGGCGTGGACGTGACAATCATCCACCGGCGCGACAGCTTCCGTGCGCAGCAGGCCCTTGTTGATTCGGTGCAGGAGCAGGGAATCCCCGTGCTCTGGAACACAGTGGTGGAGAGCATCGAAGGCGAAAGCGAGGAACTCACCCACCTGCGAGTGCGAAACGTGGCGGACGACTCGCAAACCGACATCCCGGTGAACGCCGTGTTCATGGCCATAGGACAGGTTCCGGGAAACGACCTCGCCAGAATGATCGGCCTGAAGACCGACGACGCGGGATTCGTGGAAGTGGATTCGCGCATGCGCACGAGCATTCCGAGGATTTACGCGGCCGGGGACATCGTGGGCGGATTGCAGCAGATCGTCACGGCCATAGGGGAAGGGTCGGTGGCCGCCATGAGCGCCTTCGAGGATCTGTCCTCGCCGTACTGGAAAAAAGGCTGACCCCACGGAGTCTCGGCCTTTACAACGCATTTGCAGCCCTCGCCTCCTGTCAGGCGGGGGCTACTTCAGTTTGACGGCATCCACTGTCCTGAGCAGCTCCATGGCTCCGACGGGCTTGGAGATGTAATCGCTCATGCCCTCGCCGATCAGTCGCTCCCGGTCTCCGGCCATGGCGTGGGCCGTCAGCGCGATGACAGGGATCTCCGGGGAAGCGGCCGTGCGTCCCTCGCGGATTCGACGCAGCGCCTCAACGCCGTCCATCACGGGCATCTGGATGTCCATGAGCACGCAGTCCACGTCCGGGGTGCCGTTGAGAACCTCCAGCGCTTCCCTGCCGTTCTCGGCGCAGAGAACCGAATGCCCTTCTTTTTCGAGCATCCTTTTGGCGGTGATTCGGTTCACCCGCTCATCCTCCACCAAAAGAACCGTCATCGCGGTGTGTTCACCTTTGCTCCTGCGTCCGTTTTCGCCTTTGCTGTCGGCCTCGTCCTCATCAGGCTTCAGGCGCACCGTAAAGGCAATCGTCGTGCCGTTGCCTTCCTCGGTGTCCACCGTGAGCGTACCGTCCATGAGCTGCACAAGCCTTCTGACAATACTCAGCCCCAGCCCGCTGCCCTGATACGTCCGGGTAATCGACCCGTCGGCCTGCGTAAAGGTTTCGAAGACCCTCGGAACCTCCCACGGGCGCATTCCGATCCCGCTGTCCCTGATGCAGACCCACAGCAGCGGCCCCTTTGCGTCCTTCACCAGCCCGGCTTCAACCGAAACGCCGCCCACATGAGTGAACTTTACCGCGTTGCCGATGAGATTGAACAATATCTGGCGCAGGCGCACCTCGTCTCCGAGCACCCACTCGGGAAGCGGCCCGCTCTGTCGGAAACGCAGGGTGAGATTCTTCTCTCGGGCTTCGCGCCGGAACAGGTCGGTGGAGCTCTGAACCAGTTCGCGCGGGTTGAAGCGGTTGCTCTCCACGCTCATGCGCCCAGCCTCCACCTTGCACAGGTCGAGAATGTCGGAGATCAGCCGCAGGAGGTTGCGCCCGGAATCCAGCGCCGTGTCCACGTACTCTTTCTCCTCTGCCCTGCGGACCGTCTGCCGCAAGAGCTGGAGCATGCCCAGCACGCCGTTGAGCGGGGTGCGTATCTCATGGCTCATGTTGGCCAGGAACTCGCTCTTGGCACGGTTGGCCTGTACAGCCTCGTTTCTGGCCCGCTTGAGCTCCTCTTCGGCCCGCCGCTCTTCGGTCATGTCGATGACAATGGAATACAGCAGCCGCTTTCCCAGCACGTTCACCGGCCCCGAGAACACATCCACATCGCGGATTTCCCCGTTTGCGAGCCGATGCTGGAAATGAAAACGCCGCTTCTGCTCGGAAGCTGCCTGAGAAATGCGCTCGCCCAGAGTGTCCTCCGAGAGCATGTTGATCTCGCCGATGGGCTTTCCTATGAGTTCGTTTCTGCTGTACCCGTAAAAGCGGCACGCAGCGGCGTTCGGCCTGACGATGGTGCCGGTGTCGGGATCGATGAGCATCATGACGGACGAACTGCTCAGAAACAGCGAGCGGAACATGTCCTCGCTGCTGCGGGCCCGCGCTGCCCGACGGTAATCATCGGAGACGTCGCGCACGAAGCCGTGCATCCAGACGCTCTTCTCATCCGTGTCCTGCTCCACCAGCGCCCGGACGTGGACATGCCGCTCCACGCCGTCATGTCCGGTGATGCCGAACCGGACATCCATTCCGCGCCCATCCTTGATGCACTCCAGAAAACTCTTCTCCACCATGACCCGGTCCTGTTCCCGGACCAGCCGCATCAGCTCGTCCCGACCCACGGGCCCGGTCCCCTTCTCGAAGCCGGTTATGCTGTAGACTTCATCGGACCAGTACTTCTCGCCCGTCTGAAGGTTGACGCTCCAGCTGCCTATGCCTCCGAGTTCCCGGGCCGTATCGAACTGCGCCTCGCGGCGGCGCAATTCCAGATCCTTCTGGGCGAGGTCCTCGTTGAGCTCCTCCAGTTCGCGCACGCCGGAGCAGATTCGCTCGCGCCGCCGATCCGACTCCTCGGACGGGACATAATCCTCGCGCGGCTGCATCCCGGCCACCACAAAACGCCCGTCCTCCGATTCGATCAGCCCGGCCCGGACCTCCACGGCCACCCGTGCCCCGGACGCGGTCTGGTGAATCGTTTCAAATGATCTGGAAGACGCCGCTCGGAACCGAGTGGACAGCGGCGGAACGGCAGGACGAACTTCCGGAGCGTCAAGGTCCTTGACCGTCATGTTGTTCAGTGCGTCAAGGGAGTACCCGTACTTTTCGTAAAATGCCTGATTGACGACCTCTATGCGCCCCCTGCTCCCGTCAGGACGCACCCTGTAACAGAGCATGGGCGTCAGGCTGATGAAAAAGGCGCTCCCCAACAGCGGTTCCCACGCCACACGCTTTTCGGCCAATATATCCATTCGCGCCACTCCCGGATATTCATTATTTGAATTCACTTTAGCGGCTACGGAGGAATTGGCGAATGATTTTTCCATTTATAATGAAGGGTGTTCGAACGAAATCCGTTACGCGCAGGCCGAATGACACGCCCGCTCCGTCATGGGGAAAAGGGTTTGCGAACAAAAAAACGGGCCACCCGTAAAGAGTAGCCCGCTTTTTTCACTCGTGAGGCATCCGATGCGCTACAGCCAGCGCACCGAAGCGGGGCGTCTCGGCGGTACGGCACCATAGCGGACCCTGGGCTTGCCGAGCATCAGCACGCCGTGCACGGCATGATCTTCGGGCACGCCCAGCAGTTCGCGAAGCGGCGCATGCGAGTCGCAGGCGAACTTGACCAGCCCGCCCCAACAGGCACCGAGGCCGTGGGCATGGGCAGCCAGCTCCAGATAGGTCAGCGCCACCACGGCGTCCTCCTGCGGCGTGGGACCGTTCAGGGGCGCATGACAGACAGCCAGGGCCGGAGCACCGCGACATATGAGGTCGCGCCCCCTGCGCCAGTAACGCAGGATGCCGGGGAGAAAGTACTCCCGGGACTTTTCGGAACGCGCCTTGACCTCGATGTCCATCCACTCGGCCACGGACTCGCAGACGGCCTCGACCTTGGCGCGGCTTTCGGCCACGCTCCACCCGACAGGCCGGGCGTTGTGACCGGAGGGCGCATATTCGGTCACGTTCAGCAGGTGCGAAAGCAGCTCCCGGTCCACGGGCTTGTCCGAGTACTCGCGTACGGAGCGACGGGTCTGCATCAACAGCTCGGCCTGCTCAGGCGAGGGCAGCTCCTTCTTGGCATACCGCCGCGCCGTCCCCTCGAACCCGGTAAGCTGAAGCGCCCCCTTGGGGCAGACGGCCATGCAGTGCCCGCAGGCGATGCAGCGAGAGGCGGTCCGGCCGTTCTCCACGGGCAGCCCGCCTTTTTCCCAGTCGATGCACGACACGGGACATTCCCTTGCGCACAGGCCGTCGCGCGCGCAAAGCGATTCATCTATGACGAAAAGCGACATGTGTTGTCTCCTTGCAATTTGATCGGTGCACCCCCTACCTCTTTCGTCCGCGCTTCGCAACCCGCATGATCATTGACCAACAGGGGGTTTTCCCGTATCCGTGTTCCAACGGAATCACCCGGCCGCGCAGCGGTTTCTCAAGATATTTCCAGTGCACGCACAGCTTAGGAGAGCGCATGAGCAACAAGCCCGAAGCACCTGAGAAAGGCAAGGACTTCGTCCGCCAGATCATCGACAAGGACCTCGAAAACGGCAAATACGGCGACCGGGTCGTTACCCGCTTCCCGCCGGAGCCGAACGGCTACCTTCACATTGGGCACGCCAAATCCATCTGCCTCAATTTCGGCATCGCCCGCGACTACGACGGGCAGTGCAACCTGCGCTTCGACGACACCAACCCGGTGAAGGAAGACACGGAATACGTGGACTCCATCAAGGAAGACGTGCGCTGGCTCGGCTTCGACTGGGGCGAAAACCAGTTCTACGCGTCCGACTACTTCGAGCGGTTCTACGCAGTGGCCGAACTCTTCATCCGCTCCGGCAGGGCCTACGTGGACGACCTCTCCGCCGAGGAAATCCGCGAGTACCGCGGCACCCTCAAGGAGCCCGGCAAGGAGTCGCCCTACCGCGACCGCCCCGTCGAGGAAAACCTCGACCTCTTGCGCCGCATGAGAAAAGGCGAGTTCGGCGACGGCGAACGGGTGCTGCGCGCCAAGATCGACATGGCCTCGCCCAACGTGGTCCTGCGCGACCCGACGCTCTACCGCATCAAGCACGCCGACCATCACCGCACCGGCGACGCATGGTGCATCTACCCCATGTACGACTTCGCCCACTGCCTGTCCGACTATTTCGAGGGCATCACCCACTCCATCTGCACCCTTGAGTTCGAGAACAACCGCCCGCTCTACGACTGGGTACTCGACACGCTCATCGAATGCATCGACTCCGAGACCTGCGGCGAGAACGAAACCGAAGTCTTCGGTGGGGGCGCCACCCCGCAGGAGCGTCCGTACCAGTACGAATTCGCGCGACTGAACATTTCCGGCACCGTGCTCTCCAAGCGCAAGCTCATCCAGCTGGTGCAGGAGGGACACGTTGACGGCTGGGATGACCCGCGCATGCCCACCATCTCCGGTTTCCGCCGTCGCGGCTACACGCCCGAGTCCATCCGCGACTTCTGCGACCGCATCGGCGTTGCCAAGGCGGACTCCATGGTGGAATACGCCCTGCTCGAACACTGCGTGCGGCAGGACCTGAACGAACGCGCTCCGCGCTACCTGGGTGTACTCGATCCCGTGAAGCTGATCATCGAGAACTACCCCGAAGACGGAGAAGACGTTTTCGAGATGCCGCTGCATCCCGAAGACGAATCCGTGGGCACCCGCACAGTCCCCTTCGGCCGGGAACTGATCATCGACCGTGCCGACTTCATGGAGGACGCGCCCAAGAAATACTTCCGCCTGACGCCGGGCAAGGAAGTCCGGCTGCGCTTTGCCTACTACGTGACCTGCACCGGCTGCGACAAGGACGAGGACGGCAACATCACCGCTGTTCGCTGCACCTACGATCCCGCCACCCGCGGCGGATGGTCCGACGACGGCCGCAAGGTCAAGGGGACCATCCACTGGGTCAGCGCCGCGCACGCGGCCAAGGCCGAAGTGCGGCTATACGAACGACTCTTCTCCGAAGACAGGCCCGGCAACCCCGGCGAAGGGCGCACCTTCATCGACTGCCTGAACCCGGACTCCAAGGAAGTGCGCACCGAATGTTTCGTTGAACCGGCACTCGCCGACATCGAACCCGGCACCCACTTCCAGTTCGAGCGCACCGGCTACTTCATCGCCGACGCCAAGGATCACGCGCCGGGCGAAAAGCTGGTCTTCAACCGCACCGCCACCCTGCGCGACAGCTGGGCCAAGATCGCCAAGAAAGGCTAACCCGACGCCCTTCAGAGAAAACGAAAGCGGCCCCGCCGGATACGATCCGGCGGGGCCACTTCATTCGGAGCCTTTCTCGAAACTAGGCGGATCCAAGCGGGGATACCGCCGACTGTACGAGATTGGCTTCGGCGTTGTAGGTTGCGGTGGCCTGAGTCTTGACCAGCTCGCTGGCAACGGTCGGGTCCTTGAACACCTGACGCTGCATACGCAGCTTGGCAAGTCTCTTCATCTGTTCGGCCATATCCGTACCCTGATTACTGGGTGCTGCGATAGTGGTACCTTCCATGATGGTCTCCTTGCTTTTTTACCTTGCCTTACACGTCCCATCGGACGATACGCATTTTTCTTTACCCCCGACGTTGACTTGCGCCCGTATCCGGTTACTCTGTTTATGTGGTAAAAATTCTCAACTGGGAGAATCCATGAACAGACATACAGCCCTCTCCTTCATTGCGGCTCTTGCTTTCCTGCTCACCGCCGGGGCCTTTTCCTTTCCCATGGCGAAACAATCGGAGGCACGCATGCCCGGACAACAAAGTGATCTTTCCGTAGCCACCCTCGCTGGAGGCTGTTTCTGGTGCGTCGAAGCGGATATGGAAAAACTGCCCGGAGTCGCCAAGGCCGTCTCCGGCTACGCGGGCGGCGATCTCGAGAACCCGACCTATGAACAGGTCAGTTCCGGAAGCACCAAGCATCGCGAAGCCGTACAGGTGTACTTCGATCCGGGAGTGATCGACTACGAAACCATCCTCCAGTCATTCTGGAGACATCACGACCCCACCGACGAAGGCGGATCCTTCGGCGACAGAGGCTTTCAGTACACCTCGGCCATTTTCTATCACGACGAAGACCAGAAACGCGTCGCGCAGGAGTCCATACAGGCCCTGAACGAATCCGGTCGGTTCGACAAGCCCGTAGCCACGAAGGTTCTGCCCTTCTCCACATTCTACGAGGCTGAACAGTATCATCAGGACTACTACAAGAAGAACCCTGTGCGCTATAAGACCTACCGCTTCTTCTCCGGACGGGACCGCTACACGGAGAACAAGTGGGAAGGCGAGGAATCCGTCAGCGTCACCAAGCCCGAACAGCCCGAGAAAAAGGGGCAGTATACCATCCCGTCCGACGCGGAGCTGAAAAAGACGCTCACCCCGCTCCAGTACGAAGTGACCCGCAAAGACGGCACCGAACCGGCCTTCAACAATGAGTACTGGGACAATCACGAGCCCGGAATATACGTGGACATCATCTCCGGGGAGCCGCTCTTCAGCTCCACGGATAAGTTCGATTCCGGTACCGGCTGGCCCAGCTTCACCAAACCGCTGGTTGACGAGAACGTCACCGAACACGAAGACAACTCCCTGTTCATGCGCCGCATCGAAGTCCGCTCCAAGCACGCCGACTCACACCTCGGCCATGTGTTCAACGATGGACCGGAGCCAACCGGCTTGCGCTACTGCCTGAATTCCGCAGCCCTGCGCTTCATTCCGGCGGACCAGCTGGAAGAACAAGGCTACGGGGAGTTTTCACACCTTTTCAGGTAGCATTTAGAGTGTTTATTATAATAGCCTAAGGCGTAAAAGATCGGAGTATGTACTTGCCAAGGGCGAGTTTGTACGATAGCCTTGTATCTACAAGTCGATATGCGGCTTTACCGTGCAAACCGTCGCGGGATATCCGTCCGATCCATATCCCGCCAGGACAGCATGGCGTCATCTCGGTGCCCCTCACCCCCTCGTGGGGCACCCACAGGAAAACGGAGCCACTTCGGCGGCTCCGTTTTCTCTTGTCCTAGAGACCATCATTCATACGCCAAAGAGGCCTCCGGCGGGCAGGGCGCGCCCCTGCCCCCCCGGAGGCATTGCCTTAAATCCGGTATACTCTGGGGCCTTGGTTTGAGTCTTCCACTTTGAATCCCTTGGTGGCCAGCATGTCTCTGATCCGATCGGATTCGGCGTATTTTTTTCCTGCTCTTGCTTTCTGGCGGTCGGCAACGAGCCCTCGTACCTCTTCGGGGAGTTGCGAGAGCGAATACGGCAGGGCGTCATTGTCGAGAATACCGAGCACCTGGTCGGCGGACTGAAGTGCTTCGAGCAGCATCCGGGCGGTTTTTCCCGAAAGCTTTTTCTCTGCCGACAGAGTGTTGATGCTTTTGGCGAAGGTAAAGAGTGCGGGCCAGAAGTGATGCAGGGCCAGGTCGTCGTCCATGGCTTCGCGCAACGCGGCATTGAGGTCAAAGACCATCTGTTCTGCGCGGTCGTCGGTGTCGTCGCCGGGGGCGTCCTGCATGGTGGCGAGGGTGGCGGCGGCGTCCTGAACGCGGTGCCAGTTTCGGGCCCACATGCGCAGGTTTTCTTGGGTGGCTGTCAGGGGCTTGCGGTAATGGGTCGAGAGCAACCACATGCGGGCGGCGTGGGCGGAGCCTAGGGTCTCGATGAGTTGGGTCACCCCGTGGAGGCTGCCGCTGCCGGTTCTGTTGGCGACCATCCATGCCTGCACTTCGCGTCCTGCGCTGCTCCAGATGGCGCGCAGGTTTTCGAGATGCGGGAACCGATGGGATTCGCTGCCTATGAAGATATCGGTGCGTCCGGTGACATCCGTGGCGCAGGCGGCGTGCTGCAGGAACCAGCTCGGCCGGACGTTGCCCCACTCGGTTTCAAGCACATCGCCGAGTTTGAGATCCAGCAGAGTGGCTCGTTTGAGCAGGGTGAAGTCGAATGGATTGTCCTTGACGTAGGCGTCGAGATCAACGGTCTTTCCGGCGGAGAGATGTTCCGGGTCCTGCAGGCCGAAAGCTCCGTAGCGGGGGTCTCGGAATATGTCGAAATAGACGCTGCGGAGCTTTTCGTAGGCCAACCCTTTGCCGAGCATCTTGCGGCACAGGTCGAGGGCGGTTCCTTCGCTGTGGCCGGTCAGGGGGAAAAGCATGGTTTCCGAAACACCGAGCTCTTTTGCGGTATCCAGAATCGTCCGTCGGGTGCGATCGGCGAATTCGGCTCTGGATGCGTCTCGGGCGCGGGCCGCGGCGAGGGTGCGGTCGTCCATGTCGGACAGGCCGGCGACCGGGGTCACGTCCACGCCGCGCAGGGCCAGATGCCGGGACAGGACGTCGGCCACGAGAACACGCCGCCACGAATCCAGACCGCCCGGATTGTCAAGGCTCGGCCCCATGGTGTAGATGCCGGTGCCCTGCTCGGTCCTGACCAGCTCCTTTCCGGCGCGGGCCACGTCGTATACGCGTACGCCCTGCCGGGTGCGAGGCGCGAAAAGCGGGGTTGAGAGATAGCGTTCGCCGCCGTCCGGGAACAGGACCACGATGGTACCCTGCTCCATGTCTTCGGCCAGCCGAATAGCGCCGCCGAGGGCTGCACCGGAACTCATGCCCGCGAAAATGCCTTCTTCGGACGCCAGTCTGCGGCAGAGATCGAAGGCGGTCTCGTCATCCACGCGCAGCACGGCGTCCAGTTCGGACTTGTCATAAATACCGGGCGGGTAGGACTCATGCATATTCTTGAGGCCCTGAATCCGGTGGCCCTCATATGGTTCCACCGCGGCCACGAACACGCCGCCCATCTCGTGCAGGCGGCGGGCCATGCCCATGGCGGTGCCGGTGGTGCCGAGGCAGGCAACGGCGTGCGTCACCTCACCGCCGGTCTGTTCCCATATTTCGAGGCCGGTGCCGTCGTAATGCGCCTCGACGCAGGCGGGATTGTTGTACTGATCGAGCAGAACGTACTTGTCCGGCTCTTCACGAGCCATGCGGTAGGCCAGCTCGATGGCTCCGTCCGTGGCGAGATGGCCGGGGGTCAGCTCGATCTCCGCGCCGTAGGCCCGCATGATCATCTTGCGTTCCTCGCTGGCGGTCTCGGGCATGATGAGCCGGATGGGATAGCCCTTGACCGCGGCGACCATGGCCAAGCCGATGCCGGTGTTGCCGCTGGTGGCCTCGATGAGAATCCTGCCCGGCTTCAGCTCGCCGTTTTCCTCGGCCCGCCGGATCATGGCCCACGCCACGCGATCCTTGACCGAGCCGCCGGGATTGGCGGTTTCCAGCTTTGCCAAAATCCTGACGCGCGGATTGGGATTGAGCCGCTTGAGTTCCACGAGCGGCGTGTTCCCGATAAGGCCAAGGATGCCGTTTTCCATTTTATTCCCCCGGAATCATGAGCATTTCAGGCACGTTCAACGCGAGCACAATAGGCCAAAATCCGGCACGGCGCAACTGGCATGCTATTTGTAAACAGTGATGCGAGTTGTGGTGACGCGTGTTGATGCGGCGAGCAGAGACACAGCCCGGCAAACGCAAGCAAAGGACCTTAGGATGATCGGATTTCCGTTTCTGAAGGACAACATAGAAGGGTTCAAGGAAATGTGCCCGCCCGTGTATATGTGGCTCTCCGGCCAGAACTACGAGGCCGACGAACTCAACGAGCGGCTCTTCGAGAACTCGCACGGCATCCTCGACTGGCGGCTGGACGGTCTGGAAAAGGGCATGTTCGACGAGATGACGCCCAACGTGCTGTACCGGGACTGGATTCCTCAGAACAAGCCGCACACCAGCGCCACGCTGATCGTGGGCTGCAACGTGGGCTACGGACTCAACCACGTGCTCTCCAACTCACCGGATTCGCACAAGGTAATCGTTCTGGAACCGCGCCCCGAGATGCTGCTCGCCTGCCTGGGGCAGACCGACTACCGCCCCTTCGTGCGCTCCAAGAAGCTGCATTTCTGTCCGCCGGACGAAAATTACCTGTACGAGGTCATCAAGAACCTCGACCTGCAGTTCATCTACGGCAACATCCACCTGCGCTCGGACACCGCCAGCAGACAGCTCGGCCCCGAGTATGCCAAATGGGCCCGCATCTGCCGCGACAAGCTGGAAAACTTCTCACTGGAGCTGACCACCCTGCGCTATCGGCAGGACGTCATGGTCGGCAACGAGCTGCGCAACTTCCGCCGCGCCATGAGCGAAGGGTCTCTCAAGCCCATGGAAAGCCGCGGCACAGGCGTCGGCGCGGTTATCCTCGGCGCCGGCCCGTCTCTGGCCGACAACGCCCCGGCTCTCAAGGAAGAGCGTGGTCACGCGCTCTATACCACGGCTTTGCAGACCATGCCGGTACTCCAGCGTTACGGCCTGAAACCGGACCTGTGCATGGCGCTGGACTTCGACGGCTCCATGCGCAAGATCTACGATCGGCTCGATCCGGAGTTCGCCCGCGACGTACCGCTCATTTACTCCACCAAGGTGGACCCGTATGTGCTGGAGCACTACCCCGGCCCCACCATCCCGCTCTGGACCGTCGGCGGCCTCGGCACGTATCTGATGAAGGGACGCGAGCTGGTTCTGGACGCGGGCGGTAACGTTTCCCTGACGCTGGCCCGCCTGCTGCGCTGGCTGGGCGTCGGCCACATCACGCTCGTGGGGCAGGACTTCGCGTGGATCAATCAGCGCTCCCATGCCGAAGGCCACCACGCCACCAACCGGAATTTCAAGTTCAACCCCGCCAAGCACCAGAAGCTGCGCAACATGGACGGTCAGGAGATCATCTCCACGCCGCAGTACCTCAGCGCCAAGCGCGACCTCGAGGAGGACCTCAAGAAAGCTCCCTTCCCGGTCTACAACGTGTACGGCGGCGGCGCGCCCATCGCGGGCAGCCGCAGGATGACGCTTCAGGAAGCGTGGTCGCAGGGCGCTTTTTCTTCCGCCCCCGGCTCGGTGGAGCGCTTCATGGACGAGCTGTATCAGTGCCGCGCCATGAATCACACCATGCAGATACGGCCCGAGAGCCACGAGTGGTCCAACTCGCTCAGGCACATCGAAAAGCGCCTCGGCAAGCTCTTCCGCAACTGCAACAACAATCAGCAGGAGATTCACAAGGCGCTTCAGGAAGTGGATTTCTTCGTGAAGCAGAACCCGGTGTACCTGCCGTATCTCTTCAACGAAACGCTGAACCTCGCCGGGTTGACCCGCGCCAAGGCGAAGTACGAACCGCGCGACTTCGGCGAGTTCAAGCGCATCTCCAAATCCATCATCAAGAAGGTGCGGGAAGTGGATCGCTTCGTCTGCGGCACGCAGGCCGCGTAAGCATTCGGCTTGATAGCGAAAGCCCCGGCACGGAACGCCTCCTGCCGGGGTTTCGCTGTTTGCATCTTGAATTCCGGGCCGTTTCGTGAAATGGTCCCGACCCATGGACACTGGCAAACCCTACCTCGATGAAGACGGCGACCTCGTGATTCCTTTCGAGTGTGCCGAGCACGAGTACAAGTACTGGAAGAAGGAAGGCCGCGAACTGCACGACATCCTGCAGGAGCTCGGCGCTTCCCGCGAAGTCTGGGAACGCTACACCTGGGAAGCCTTCCCCGAAGGCGAATCCGGCACCGAATAACCCCACGGACAATCAATGAATCGCGCACGCCCTCTCGTCGACTGGCTGCTGACCTCGCTGCCTCTGCTGGTTGCGCTCGCTGCCACGGTGACACTGATCGGCACCGAAGCGGAAGTGGTCTCTTTCTTTTCCAGCTTCCGGGCCGAACACCCCGAAGTGACCCAGTTCATGAACTTCGTGACCGACTTCGGCAACCCGTTCTTCTACGCGGTCTTTCTGACCATGCTCATCGTTGCGTGGAAGCGCGGCGATGCGAGGACGAAGCGGTTCGTCTTCGTCTACATCATCGTGCAGTTGCTCATCGCATTGATAACCGTACGGTTCCTCAAGATGACCATCGGCAGACCACGCCCCGGAGAAGGAATGTTCTTTGATCCGCTCACCAACAGCGGCGCGAACCACTCGCTGCCGTCGGGACACACCACGGAGATTACCGGCGCGGCCGGGGCTCTCGCCCTGTTCTGCGGACGCCACTGGCTCAGTCTCGCCCTCGGCGTGGGTATCGGCCTGGTGGGCTATTCGCGCATCTACCTCGGCATGCACCACCCGACCGACGTCTTCTTCGGCTGGCTGCTCGGCTCCGTGTCCATTGTCGCAATCCATACCTTCTCACGGAAATAAGGCATGAAAAAACTGACCGCACGCATCTGGAACGCCTGCGAGCGCCACCCCTGGCTGGTCATGACCCTCACGGTCCTTGCCCAGACCTTTCATTCGCTCAACAATCGCGCCTTGTGGTTTTCGGACGAAGTCCGCTACGCCGACGCCTACCGCAACCTCGTCGTGAAGGGCGACTGGCTCGTGCTGGCCCTCAACGGCCAGCCCTACCCCGACAAGCCACCGGTATACTTCTGGTTCCTCTGGGTCATCGACAAGGTGACCCCGGCGGACATGCCCACGGTCTTTTTCATCGGCGCGGCCCTTTCGGGCCTACTGTTCGTTTATGCCGGCTACCTGTTGGCGCGGACCATCGGCGCGGGACGCGGCACCAGCCTCGGCAGCGCCCTGATCCTTCTCAGCTCGCTGTTTCTGTGTGCGCTGTTCCACTACTCCCGCATGGACCTGCTGTTCGGGGCCTTCATTCTCGCCTCGCACGCCGCCTTCTTCAAGGCCTACTCCACTGACAGGCCGGGGCTCTGGCCCGTGTGGGGCTTTCTGCTCGCGGGCGTGGCAACGCTGATCAAGGGGCCGCTCGGCTTCCTGTTCCCGCTGCTGACCACGCTGCTTTTCCTGCTCTGGAGCGGCAACCTGAAACGCTTCTTGCATCGCAACACGCTCATCGGCTTCGGCGCCATGCTCGGGATGCTGGCCCTGTGGCTGGGCGGCGTGGTCTGGGTCATGGGCGGCTTCGACTACCTTTTCGATCAGGTTCTGGGCAAACATGTGCTCAAACGCGCCACCAACACCTTCCATCACAAGGAAGGCTGGGAATACTACTTCATCGCCCTCCCTGCCGCCTGGCTCCCGTGGACGCTGGCACTCGCCGGGGCCCCTTTCCGCAGACTGCTCAAGGGGGCGTTCTGGGGCAACATCTGGCAAAACCGCAACAGCGCGGGACATCTGGCATACAGCTGGATCATGGCCGTAAGCATCTTCGTGTTTCTTTCGTCGCTTTCCGGCAAGGTGCTGATCTACATCCTGCCCATGTTCCCGCCCATGGCGATCATCACGGCGGACGCTCTTTCGCGTTGGTCGTCCGACAGGATTCGGCGCGTCTGGCTGGCATCGGCCGGGCTGTTCGCCCTGCTCGGAGCCGTCCTGCTTTTCGGCGGCGACCTGTTTCCGCTCCCGACCCAGCTCAGGGGCGCGGGCATCGCCGGGAGCGTCCTGCTGGCGGCAGCCGGCGCGCTCTGGTATGTCGCAGACAGAGGCTGGAAACCGGGACTGCTGCTCATGCCGCTCGTGGTCACCCTCTGGCTGTTGCCCGTGGGGACGCTTGTGGCCCCGTCCCTGGACAACGCCCTGAGTCCCAAGCGGCAGGCGCTGATCCTCAAGGACTATGCCGAGCGTGGCTATGAACCCATGGCTTACAAAATCTATTCGGGCATCTTCTCTTATTATTCTCAGCACGAACTTTTCGAATCCCACAACTGGGAGACGATCGAGGCGGAGCTGGAAGCCAACGACAAGGCCGCGCTCATCATTCGTGAGAAGCACTGGGAAGAGATCGACCCGAAACCGGAGTACCTTCTGCCTGTGGACAGGCAGATGATATCCGGCCAACGGTACCTGCTGTTCCTCAAGGACAGCCCCGAGCTGAACTAAACACCGCACGAGGTTGCGATGTCCGCCATGTCCAGACTGTTCGCCCTGCTGACCGCCTGCATCCTGACCGCATGCGCCACCCCTGCGCTGCAGATGGCCGGGATGGGCAAGACCGGGTACGACGTCGCAGTTCTGATTGACGAACATGCCCCGAGAGGACGCGTGGACTTCGACAGCAACTACGGCTGCATCGACGAGACTTTGGAGCGGCGTGTCCGGGAACGGCTGCGGATGAACGGCTACCTCGGGCTAACGGTTCATGTCTACAACGCGCACGGCTACCTCACTGGCCCGGCTCCGGACAGGCAATGGGCGGACAGGGCCATACGCATTGCCAGCTCCGTGCAGGGGCTGAAGCGCCTCACCTGCCGCTTTTTTCCGCCCTCGGACAACCCGATCCAGAACCGCGACCGCACGCGGAAGCTCGAATCAGCTCTGAACGACGCTCCGCTGCTGGAAGCACAGCGTATTCACGGCGGCGTTTACGGTGATACGGCTGTGGTAACCGGCCTCGTCAGGTCCGAAGAGCAAAAGCGCGCGGCACTCGACAAAGCGCGCGACATCAAGGGCGTTACTATGGTGGTGGATTACGTCAAAGTGGCCGTTCCGAAGGAATCCGATCCCGAAGACAATACTTCTGACAACGAGACAGTCGCCAAATAAACAAACACGCACTTTTGCATAGGATAAAAAAAGACCCCGCTTCGGCGGGGTCTTTTGTATTGATATGGATCGGAACGTTACACGCTGACCGGAAGCTTCTCGACCAGCTCGTCCACGAGACGTTTGTGCTGTTTGTCCACTTCCTTGTCCTTGAGTGTCTTGTTCGCATGACGGTAGGTCAGGCGGAAGGACAGGTTGCGGCGGTCTTCACCTTCGGGGATGAACTCGGCAACAAGCTCCACGGATTCCAACAGCGGCAGCTTCATCTCGTTGATGGTGTCCACCACGGTTCCTGCGTTGAGGTCCATTGGGCAGACGAGGGTCACGTCGCGGCGGCTCGGCGGGAACTTGGGCAGTTCGTTGAACTTGATCACGTGTTCGTCGCGAAGCTCTCGCAGCGCCTGTGCATCCACGTCGGCCAGCCAGACGTCCTTGCGGGCATGGTAGAAGTCCGCGATGTCGTCCTTGACGCGGCCCATGAAGCCAACCGAACGGTCGCACACGCGAACGTCCACGCAGGGTTCGAGGTAGGCGTGCCCTTCCACGAGGCTGAAGCAACAGGCGGGCAGCTTGAAATGATTGTCCAGCAGGTGCTCCACATGCCCCTTGAGGTCGAGGTAATCCGCATCCTCGGAGGGCCACGGCCATTCGTTGGCGTGGCGGGCACCGTACAGCAGAATGCCGAGGCGGAGGTTTTCGCGCGTCTGCGTGTCGGACTCGCTGTCGGCGATGAATTTGCGGGCCACCTCGAACACGCGGATGTGCGTGTTGCCCTGCGCGAGGTTGTGCTTGAGCGTGTTGAGCAGCCCCGGCGCGAGGTCGGAACGCATGACGTTCTGGTCCTCGGAGAGCGGGTTGGCGATGGGCACGCGGCCTTCCTCGGGCAGGTTCAGGCGGTCGAGGTCCTCGCCGCCCACAAAACTGTAGTTGATGGCTTCGTTCAGCCCCACGCCCATGCCCCAGTACTTGAGGGCCTTGACGAAGCCGTACTCGGTCTCGGCGGTGACGGTACCTTCGAGACTTTTGGCAACGCGGGGCAACTTGGCCTCGATGCGGTCCAGCCCGTAGACGCGACCGACTTCCTCGTACAGGTCCACCTCGCGTTCAAGGTCGAGGCGATGGGACGGGGTGTCCACCTTCCAGTTCGCGGGGTCGGAGTCGTCCACTTTGCAGCCTTCAAGGGTGAAGACCTTTTTGGCGAAGTCCTGATCGAGGTCCAGACCGAGCAGGGACATGCACTTGTCATGGCGGTACCCGAGGGTACGGTCCTGCCACGGCTTGGGCTCGTTCTTCGCCACGCCGGACATGACGCTTCCGCCGGCGACCTCGGCCATGAGCTGCGCCGCGCGGTTCATGGCGAACGAATTCATGACCTGATCCACGCCTCTCTCGAAGCGGTAGGACGCGTCGCTGGGCAGCGCCAGCCTGCGGGCGGTCTTGCGGATGGTGCCGGGACGGAATACCGCGGACTCGAGCAGTACGTTGGTGCTGTCGCTCTGCATCTCGGAGTTGAGTCCGCCCATGACCCCTGCGAGGGCCACCGGCTTCCTGCCGTCCCAGATGAGCAGATCACTGGAAAGCAGCTTGCGTTCCTGCCCGTCGAGGGTGGTGAAGCTCATGCCGTCTTCCGCCGGGGCCACGCGGATGGTGGCGTCTTCGATGCGGTTCAGGTCGAAGGCGTGCAGAGGCTGACCCAGCTCGAAAAGAATGTAGTTGGTGACGTCCACGATGTTGCCGAGGGGACGCTGTCCAACGGAAAACAGGCGGAAGCGCATCCAGTCCGGCGATTTGCCGACGGTGACGTTGTTGAGGACACGCGCCTGATAGAGCGGGCAGAGCTCGGGGTCGTCGATGAGAATTCTGACCTCATCGGCGGCGTTGCCGCCTGCTTCCTGCAGATCCAGCTTGGGCATGGTCAGCGGAAGGTCGAAGGCCAGCGCGGTTTCGCGGGCGAACCCGAGGATGGAAAGGCAGTCGGCGCGGTTGGGCGTGATGTCGAAGTCGAGGACGGTGCGCTCGAGGTTGAGCTCGTCCACGAGCTTGGCGCCGACCTTGAGGTTCTCAGGCAGCACCCAGATGCCTTCGTGATCGTCGGAGAGGCCGAGTTCGCGCTCGGAGCAGATCATGCCGAAGGATTTGACGCCGCGGAGCTTGGCCTTCTTGATCTTGAGGCCGTCCGGCAGCGTCGTGCCGACCTTGGCGACGGGAACGAGCTGTCCCTTGTCCACGTTGGGAGCGCCGCAGACGATGTCCACGGTCTCGTCGCCGAGATCCACCGTGCAGACCGAGAGTTTGTCAGCCTCGGGGTGCTTTGCGCACTCCACCACGTGGCCGACCACAATGTCCTTGATCGACTCGAACGGATCCTCGATGGAATCCAATTCAAGTCCGAGCATAGTCAGGCGATCGCCCAACTCCTGAGCTTCGCCCTCGAAGGGCACGAACTCACGCAACCAATTGAAACTGACAAGCATAGCTACACCGTAGAGCCTTGAAATATTGCAAACATGAAAGCGCGGCCCGGACGCCCGGGCGGGCAGGACCGGGCCGCGACTGATAGTCTCTCGCTAGGCGAACTGTTCCAGGAACCGGACGTCGTTCTCGAAGAACATGCGCAGGTCGCCGATGCCGTACTTCAGCATGGCAACGCGCTCGATTCCCAGCCCGAAGGCGAACCCGGTAAATTCCTCGGGATCGTAGCCGACGGACTTGAAGACGTTGGGATCCACCATGCCGCAGCCGAGAATCTCGACCCAGCCGGTGCCCTTGCAGACGCGACAGGTGCTGCCGTCCTTGTTGCTCCCCTTGCCGCTGCACATGACGCAGGAGATGTCCACTTCCGCGCTGGGTTCGGTAAAGGGGAAGAAGCTGGGACGGAAACGCACCTCGGTCCCGGTGCCGAACAGCTGCCGCACGAAGGCGGTCAGGGTGCCCCGAAGGTCGGACATGCTCACGCCCCGATCCACGAGGAGTCCCTCGATCTGGTGGAACATGGGAGTGTGCGTCAGGTCCGAGTCGCGGCGGTACACCTTGCCCGGGGCGATGACCGCCACGGGAGGCTTTCTGCCGAGCATGCTCCGGACCTGCATGGGAGAGGTGTGCGTACGAAGCACGATGCTCTCGGACACATACAGGGTGTCCTGCATGTCGCGCGCCGGGTGCTCGGGCGGGATGTTCAGCGCCTCGAAATTGTGCCAGTCGTTCTCGACTTCCGGGCCGCTTGCGTGCTCGAAGCCGAGTCCGGTGAGGATGTCGCAGATCTCGTCCATGACCAGGGTCACGGGATGAAGTGAACCGGCCCAGGGCTTGCGCCCGGGCATGGAGGGGTCGAAACGCTTGAGCTTTTCGGCGGCCTCTGCGGCCTGCAATTCGGCCTGCCACTGCTCCAGCATGCCGGCGATACGTTCCTTGACCTCGTTGGCCTTGCGGCCGGCCTCGGGCTTGAGGTCGTTGGAGAGCTTGCCGAGCACGCCCATGTTGGCGGCCAGCTTGCCTTTGCGGCCGAGGTACTCGACGCGCAGTTCCTCCAGTTCCTTCAACGAACAAGCCTGACCCTTGCGTGCTTCGCACTCGAGGGCCAGGCTTTCGAGACCTTCGACAAAGGTCTTCAGATCTTCATTCACGGTTAGCCAACCTGTGCTTTGGCGGCCTCGGCGATCTTCGCGAACGCTTCTTTGTCGCGAACGGCCATGTCGGCCAGGACTTTACGGTTCAGCTCGATTCCGGCCTTGGAAAGGCCGTTCATGAAACGGCTGTAGGAAAGGCCGTGCAGACGCGCGGCAGCGTTGATGCGCATGATCCACAGCTTGCGGAACTCGCGCTTTTTGCGCTTGCGGTCGCGATAGGCGTTGGTCAGGGCCTTTTCAACGCGCTCACGCGCGGTGCGGTACAGGCGGGAGCCTGCGCCACGGTAGCCCTTGGCCATCTTCAAATATTTCTTGTGCCGCTTGTGAGCGGGCACTCCGCGTTTCACTCTCATCTGGATACCTCCATCGCTTAGTACCCTCCGGGTCGGGAGCGACTCCCCCCGGCAGGGCGGATACGGTGCCTGCTAGCCGTTGGGCAGCTGGCGGCGTACGGCCTTTTCGTTGGTCTTGTCCACGGTGGTGGACTGGCCGAGGCGACGACGCCTCTTTGCATTCTTCTTGGTAAGAATGTGCCTCAGGTTCTTGCGGCGACGCTTGAACTTGCCGCTGCCGGTCTGGCTGAACCGTTTGGCTGCGGCGCGTCTGGTTTTGATCTTGGGCATTATGATCCTCCTGTATGTTAACCGGACCGAGCGAGCCCCGAATTCTTCGCCTAGCGCTTCACCGGTGCGAGCATCATGGTCATGGTGCGACCTTCGCTCGTCGGCTTGCTTTCCACCTTGGCGATATCCTCGGTGTCCTGCTGCACTCTTTCCAGCACCATGAGGCCGCGGTCCTTATGGACGATTTCGCGACCCCGGAAAAATATGGTCACTTTGCAGCGGTCTCCACCCTCAAGGAACTTGCGGATGTGCTTGAGCTTCGTATTGTAGTCGTGGTCGTCGGTCTTGGGACGAAACTTGACTTCCTTGATCTGGATGACGCTCTGGTTCTTCTTGGCTTCCTGCAGACGTTTCTTCTGCTGGTAGAGGAACTTCCCGTAATCCATGAACTTGCAGACCGGCGGGTCTGCGTTGGGAGCCACTTCCACAAGATCGAGCCCGCGCTCCTTGGCCTGAGCCAAGGCTGTACGGGTTTCCAACACCCCGAGCTGCGTTCCCTTTTCATCGATCACCATGATCTTGGGAATCCGAATACGCTCATTGCGCCGGGGGCCTTCATCTCTCCTGCCGCGACCGCGGTCATTACGCTTAAAAGCTATAGCTCATCCCTCCATTTTTGAATGGTTCCTCGGATGCATCCGTGATCAGGGCCGCCGCTTCTTCGAGCGAAAGCAGCCCGGGATCGTCACCGCCCCTCATACGAACATTGACGCATCCGGCTTCAACTTCCTTGTCCCCGATGACAAACATGTACGGGATCTTCTCAAGTTGAGCCTCGCGAACCTTGTATCCAAGCTTCTCATTCCGAAGATCCGCTTCGATGCGGATGCCTTTTTCCCGGAAGAATTGCAAGACTTTTTCCGCAAATTCCTTCTGATCATCGGTAACGTTCAGTATTTTGGCCTGCACCGGGGCAAACCAGACCGGGAACGCACCGGCATAGTGCTCAATGAGAATTCCCAGGAAGCGCTCCACGGATCCCATGATGGCGCGGTGCACCATGACGGGCCGGTGCCGCTCGCCGTCGTCACCCACGTATGTCAGGTCGAAACGCTCCGGCAGGGTAAAGTCCACCTGAATGGTGGAGCACTGCCATTCGCGACCGAGGCAGTCGGTGACCTTGACGTCGATCTTGGGGCCGTAGAAGGCGCCGTCGCCCTCGTTGATCTCGTAGGGCAACCCTACGGACTCCATGGCTTCCTTGAGCGCGTCGATGGCGCGATCCCAGTCCTCTTCCGATCCGATGGACTTTTCCGGGCGGGTGCTGATCTCCATGGAGTAGGAAAAGCCGAACAGGCCCATGAGGTCCTGCACCCACTTGATGACGCCCTTGATCTCGTCCTGCAGCTGGTCGGGGCGGCACAGGATGTGCGCATCGTCCTGAGTGAAGGAGCGCACGCGCAGCAGGCCGTGCAGCACGCCGGATTTCTCGTGGCGGTGCACCACGCCCAGCTCGAAATAACGCTGCGGCAGGTCGCGGTAGCTCATGAGCTTGCGATTGTAGATGAGCATGTGCGCGAGGCAGTTCATGGGCTTGACACCGTAAGCCTGCTCGTCGATCTCCGTGAAATACATATTCTCACGGTAGTTCTCGTAGTGGCCCGAGGTTTCCCAGAGCTCACGCTTGAGAATCTGCGGTCCGCGCACCAGCTCGTAGCCGCGCTTGATCTGCTCCTTGGTCACGAAATCTTCAAGGATGGTCCGGACCAGCGCCCCCTTGGGATGCCAGTAGACCATGCCTGCGCCGCCCGCTTCCTGAAAGCTGAACAGGTCCAGCTGGGTGCCGAGCTTGCGATGGTCGCGCTTCTTGGCTTCCTCGAGCTGATGCAGGTACTTCTTGAGCTCCTTGGGGCTGCCCCAGGCGGTGCCGTATATGCGCTGCAGCTGCTTGTTTTTCTCGTCGCCGCGCCAGTAGGCGCCTGCAACGCTGAGCAGCTTGAAGGCCTTGAGCATGCCGGTGCGGGGCACGTGCGGGCCGCGGCACAGGTCGGTGAATTCACCGTGCTGATAGATGGAATAGTTGTCTTCGCCCAGCTCGTCGATGAGTTCGAGCTTGTAGTCCTCGCCCTGCTCCTTGAACTCCGAGCGGGCCTGCTCGGCCGGAACGACACGGCAGGAGAACTCCTGATCCGCGCCGACGGAGCGCTGCATCTCCTTCTCGATGGCCTCCAGATCGTCCGGGGTGAAGGGACGCTCGTAGTCGAAGTCGTAGTAGAAGCCGTTGTCCACGGAGGGACCGATGGTCACCTTGGCGGTGGGGAACAGCTTCTTCACGGCTTCGGCCATGAGGTGGGCGGTGGAATGGCGGATGACATCCAGCCCTTCGGGCGAGTCGGCGGTCACCGGCTCAAGGGCGGTGCAGTCGGTGGGCACGGTGGTGGAAAGGTCCAGCAGGGTTTCGCCGCACCTTGCCACGACGACGTTCTTGAACTGCTTCTTGGAAAGGCTCTCTTTCAGAACCTCGCCGCAAGAAGCGCCCTCTGCGACTTCCACCGGCTTGCCGGCCACTTCGATCTGCATGGCTGTCCTCCTCCCGAGGCGTTTTGATATACATAAAAAAATAAGAGGGAGGCATGGCCTCCCTCTTTGATTTTCTGGTAGGCACGAGCAGATTTGAACTGCTGACCCCTTGCGTGTCAAGCAAGTGCTCTCCCCCTGAGCTACGCGCCTTCGTCGTTGACGAGGACGAATTTCTATACAGCACCCCCTCGATTGTCAAGCAGGAATTTTAACTTTTTTCATTTTTCCTCTCTACGGCACGCAACCATGCGCCATCATTCAAACCAACCGCTGGACAGCCCGCCTGCCATGAGGCAGAGTTCCCGAATGGCAATATCAGCCCACAGGCATCGCAAGCCCCCCACCCTCTCCACCCCGAAGCGGCTGGCCCTTGTGGCCCTGATATTCATGCTGCCCATCGTCGTGCTCTCGGTCTTCATGGAACTGAACTTCCGCCACGACGTGAACATCGCCCGCTCGGAGCTAGCCGGGACGGATGCCATTCGCGAGGCTCTGGAAACCCTCGGCGCGCTCCAGCGCCTTCAGACGCTTGAAGGACGCGCCCGACGGGGTGACACGGAGGCCAAACGCGTAATCCCCCCTCTCCAGATGGAGGTCGATCACCACATCGGCCGACTGGAAGAGAAACTCTCCGCCCCCATATTCACCTCGTTCCGCAATTCTTCCGGCTGTCCGACCACCACAACGCTTCGCAGCGCCTGGCAAAAGCATCTCCGCAATGCGCCCGGAGGACTCAGGCCGGTCATCGACGAGCTCCTGACCCTTTTCGAGAAAACCGCGAACTGCAGCAGGTTGAGTCTCGACCCGGCACTTGACAGCGCCATGCTCGCGTGGGCGACGATTCCCACGCTGCCGCACAACGCCGCCTTTGCCGGCGATGTCGAACATCTGGCGCGTAAGGCCATGCACAGCGGCGAGGCCTTCCTGTCGCGCTCCGTGCTGGATGAAAGCCTGTTGCTGCGCTCGGCCCGGACCAGCGATCTGCTGAAACGGTCACGGACCGCCATAGAAGCCGACCCGCTCTATTACGGCAAGAGCGCCTCCCTGAGCGGAATATACGCTGAACAGCTGGCCGAATACGTCAGACAGGTAGAGATTCTCATCAACGAGCTTGAGCGGTGGCAGCAGGGCGCCCCCGTATGGGACACCATGGCCGGTCAGGCCCGCGAAGTTCGCCGTGGAAGCGTCCAGCTGCTCTCCCGGGCCATGGATGAAATGGACAGGCTCATCCGCAAGCGCATCGACTCGTACCAGCGCTGGCGCATCATCGGCGCCGGCCTGAGCGCGCTGGCAACGCTCATCGCGCTGGGCTTTCTCGCCCGGACCGCCCGCGGCATCACGCAGGGCATCCGTCATGCGGTGGATTACACCCACCGCGTGGCCGGGGGAGACTACGACGCCGAGCCGAACTACAGCATCATGGGCCCGGGCATGCGTCGCCTGACCACGGATGCCGTGCACATGGTCACGGAGCTCAAGCACAAGATCGGCCACCTCAACGGCATTCTCCAAGCCATTTCCGTCCCCTGCCTCGCCGTGGACACCGAAGAGCGGCTGACCTACGTCAACCGCCCCTACCTCGACCTCTACGAGCGCGAGGGCGAGCCCGACGACTATCACGGCATGCACCTTGCCGAATTCTTTTACGGTGACCCGGCCAAGAGCACCATCGCGGGCCGGGCCATGGTCGAGGACCGCCCCTTCCGCAACCTGCATCTGGACACGCTCTCCGCGCGCGGCAACCGTGTTTTCGTGCGCTACGACGTCTCCCCGCTGCACGCCCTCGACGGCGAGACCATCGGCGCGTTCGCCGTGGTCATCGACCTGACGGAAATCCGCGAACAGCAACAGGAGATTTCCCGGCTGGCGGCCTTCCCGCGCGAATCGCCCGAACCCGTCATCTCGGCTGGCCCGGAGGCGGAGGTCGTCTACGCCAACCCCACGGCACAGAACCTGACCCGTGAAATCGGCGGAGATATAAGCCGCCTCCTGCCCGGCAACCACCGCGAGTTGGTCGCACGTTGCATCCGCACGGGCGAAAACCGCATCGGCGTGGAGAGCATCGCCGGGGAACGCATCCTCTCATGGACCTACCATCCGCTTCCCGAGCAGAATACCGTCCACATTTATGCCTCCGACATCACGCAGCGCAAGCAGGCCGAAGAACAGCTGCTGCACGACGCCTTCCACGACAGCCTGACCGGCCTGCCCAACAAGGCCCTGTTCGTGGACCGCGTGGGACAGACCATGCGCCGCGCCCGCAAGAACGGCCAGCCCTACGCCGTGCTCTTTCTGGACGTGGACAACTTCAAGGCCGTCAACGACTCCCTCGGCCATGCGGCGGGCGACTCCATGCTCATGGCTTTCGCCTGGCGCGTGGGACAGATCATCGGTCCGGAAGACACCCTCGCCCGCCTCGGCGGCGACGAGTTCACGCTGCTGCTGCCCACGCTTCAGTCCGCGGAGGAGTCACTCTCCATCGCCGAGGAAATCCGCGACGCCCTCACCGACCCGTTCGACGCGGACGGGCAGGAGGTCTTCCTCACCGCCAGCATAGGCATCGTCACCGGACCGGGGCAGTTCTCTTCCGCCGGGGACCTGCTTCGCGACGCGGAGACCGCCATGTACCGGGCCAAGGCGCGCGGCCGCGCACGGTCCGTGGTCTTTGACGAAGACATGCACCGCGACGCATCGGAGCGGCTCAAGCTCGAGACCGATTTGACCAAGGCCGTGGACAACGGCGAGTTCGTGCCCCACTACCAGCCCATCATCGACCTGCACACAGGACGCGTGCACGGCTTCGAGGCCCTCATCCGCTGGGAGCACCCCACGGAAGGGCTCGTCTCGCCGGGCGCCTTCATCCCGCTCGCCGAGGAAACGGGTCTCATCGTGCCCATGGGCGAATTCATGCTCGAGGCTTCCGCGCGACAGCTGCGCATCTGGCAGGAGCGCTATCCCGCATTCCACAACCTGACCATGAGCGTGAACCTCTCGGTCGAACAGATGAAGACCGAAGGCATCGTCACCCGCCTGAGCGACATCATCGACCGCTCCGGCATCCGGCCTGAGCTTATCAAGATCGAGGTCACGGAAAGCGGCATCATGGAGAACATGGAATACGCGCTGGAAGTCCTGAGAGAGTTCGAGGATCGCGCCTTCCACCTCTCCATCGACGATTTCGGCACGGGATATTCCTCGCTCTCCCACCTGCACCGGTTCCCCTTCCATTACCTGAAGATCGACCAGTCGTTCGTCGGAAACATGGAGCAGAAGCGCGAGAACATGGAGATCGTGCGCACCATCGTTTCGCTGGCGCACAGCCTCGGGAAAAGCGTCATCGCCGAGGGCGTGGAGGAGGAGTCGCAGCTCAACGTGCTCAAGGCGCTGGGCTGCGAGTACGGACAGGGATACCACTTCTCCAAGCCCCTGCCTCACGCCGAGGCCGAGGCGCTGCTCAGCGAGGCTCCCGTCTGGAAATAACCCCGGTCCGGCGTTGCTCCCCGACAGCATCAGCGGAGAGCCTGCCCTCGCGCACCGAAACACAGCCCTGCGGAAGCGGCACGCTCGCCGGTGCGGCTCACTCCTCGTCGGCGTGTTCCATACGGGCGATATCCACCATGTCGTAGAAAATGATGCTCAGGATGGCCGACCAGCCGACGCCATGGAACAGAATGTTTCCGGTGGCGTCCAGAGAGGTCTCGATGGTGTTCAGCACCGCGCTGATGAGAAAGACGGAACAGCTCAGCAGCAGCACCCCGAGCATGTGGCAGGCCAGATACATGACCCGGCTCCGCTGCTCCCGGTAGCTGATGGCCGTCCACATCTGCATCATGGTCGCCCATATGATGGGGATGGCCACGAAAAAAAGGAGCAGGTTGTTTTCATCCGGCAGCCTGACATCCAGCCAGAACTCGAAGAACCACACCCCGACCACGAAAATGAGAAGATCCCTGACAAGGACAAATGCTATCATGCGCGAAGGCTAATTGAGATCGAAGAGATGGGCAAGTCGCGCGATTTCACCACCGCCGGAGAGCGCTGCAACTGCCGGGGCTGACTTTCTCCGGCATTAGCGCGGCACATTTCCGGTTTTCATTTTCGTACGGATGCCCCTATGGACCGGTCCAGAGCTTGCCGCGGCGAAATGAGGTCGCTGGGGAAGAGGTGCCGTCGCACTCTCTTTTGCGGGTGCGGGAAAAACGATTGTAGAACAATTCGCCAACGAGACGCTCGTTTCGCATCATGCACACGACGAGCCGAAGACAAGTCGCAGGCGGACCTAGCCCCCGAGCGGATTGCCTTCGGCATCCAGCAGCCGCACCAGCACCACGGAACCGTCATCGGCCACGCGGAACTCGCCATATTCGGCTCCACTGAACTCGCCTGCCCTCCCCTCCTCGAAAAAGAACGCGTCCGGGCCGAGCCTGTACGACCGGTGATCCCTGCGGTAGCGGATGCGGTATTCACCCTCGGCAAGCGTTGAACCGTCGTCCACCCGGACCATCCGGCCAACGCCGTCGGCATCGTCCTTCATGACGACAGCGCCTTCGTGCGGCAACTCGTCGATCTCGCGGAGCGCGGAGGCCGCGTCGTAGGTCAGGCGCATGTAATCGCCCTGCATCAGAGAGCGGGGGTCGCGCGGCCCGAGTTCCAGCACCACCCGTCGGCCGCTCTCGATGAGTCGCTCCTTGCGCACGACAGCCATGACCGCCACCGCGACGATGATCGTCAGCCCCAGAAACACGAGAAGTTTACGCATGGACGCGCCTCCGCCGGAGCACTTGCCGGACACCGAGCAGCAGCAACCCGGCACCCATGAGCATGAGCGATTTGGTCAGGAGGCCGTAGCCGAGCCAGTAGTAGAACCAGGATACGAAAACCGGGACCCAGAGCAGCCCGACGCCCTCGAGCAATCTGTTGGCGTAGGCGTGGCCGAGAACGGCCAGCGCCGCGCCGAATCCGGCTCCGGGCGCGGCCAGGGAGAGAGCCGTGATGCACAGGGCTCCCAGCGCGGTCGGTGTCCTCCTCCAGCCATGCTCGCGCATGAGCAGCAGGACCGTCGCAAGCCCGAAGACTGCGGCAACCCATGAAGAGGCAGTCAGCGAGGCCGTGCTTTTCATCATGAAGAGAGCCCCCGGCCCCGCGAACGCCATGGCGTATCCGAGCGGACGCAAAAATCGCCGCTCCCGCCAGACGAAAAACGCGGCAAGAATACAGGTCGAGGCCACGGCCATGATCGCCGGAATGACATGGGCGACATCGTGAAACCGCACCAGCCATGTGCCCATGACCGCCAGCGAGAGGAGAAAACGGAAGAAGCGCCTGCGGACGAGGACGTATGCCGCCGCCCCGGTTCCGGTCACGTTGAGCGGCAGGGCCGCCCCTTCGACACCGGTGGCTTCGACGAGGGCCACGTTGACCATGGCGAACCCGAGCAGGGCCGCGGCGAGGGTCAGCTGAGAGAGAAACACTTCCCCCTTCTCCGGCATGACGGCCGCACCGATGAGCAGCCCCGCGCCCACAAGGCCGATGACGAGCATACTGTCTGGCAGAAAAGTGAATATGGGTGACAGAAACATGCCGGCGGCAAACCACGCGCCGATGCCCTGCATGGCCGCATAGTACCACGGGATCGGGGAAGTATCCGCACCCGCCCCGTCGGAAAGACCGTGCTCATGCAGATATTGCTTTCGGGAGATGCTCACGCCTCCCCCTTTTCCTGAACAAAACTCTTGATACGTATGATGCCGATGACCGGAATGGAAAGGCTGATCATGCCAAGCAGGCTGTTGGATATGGGGTCGAGCCCCATCTGCTTGACCATGTACAACACCCCTGCCGCAATGCAGAGATTCCAGAAAGCAAAGAGACAGAGCGCCATCCCGGCGGGGTCGCGACGCAGGACAGGCGTGACCAGACACCCGGCCAACAGCGGGACGAGCGCGGCAAACAACCAGTCGGTCTGCCCGGAGACCGCAACCCACGAGCTCCAGCATATCCAGAAAAGCGGCAGGGCGAGGAAAAGATACTGCCACCCGCGCCACCGGCCATAGTCGGTCCGGTGCCGACCGAAAAAGTCCATGAGCAGATAGCAGACGAGACAGGCCGAGGCCGCAACGACCGAAAACCAGTCGCGGTACATGAGGTAGCCTTCCTTCACCAGCCAGAGCATGGCCCATGTGTTGCCGAGCAGAATGACGAGGAGCCAGAGGGCGGAACTGCGCCCGACCAGCGCCCATGGGAGAAGCAGCAGCGTCCAGATTCGGAACATCTCCCATGCGTCCGCGCCGGTCTGATAAATCTGGCCGAACACGGCAAAGAAGACCCCGACGAGCACGCCGCCGCCAACCAGCAACGCCCGGCCTGCGCGTGAATCCATGTCCATGAAGACAGACAGCCCCGTGCAGCCGATGACGCCGCCGAGCACCAGCCCCAGCTTGAGGAAACGGTGCATGTCAGCCCAGTTCCAGGCGAAAAAGAAGATGATGCCGGAGAGCAGAAGCCCTGCCCCGGCGACAAGCAACAGAACGTCGAGCCAGCGGTGCCAGCGCGGCTGCCAGCCCGCCAGTGCCAGATCCTCCAAGCGTCGGGCGTGGGATATTGCGCCGCGCTGATACAGCGCGTCCACGTCACTTGTGGTCAGCGGCCTGTCGGCTGCATGCGGTGATGCTGATTCAGGGATCGTTTCTTCCTCCGATTATCGCGCAACTATCACAGGGCGGAAACCGGCGCAACGCAACCTTTTTGGCAACCTGCCGGGAGAACATCTGATTCGTACAACAGAAAACCGGGAACCCGCTGTGCGGATTCCCGGTCGGATCAGTTCACGGCGAACAGTTTAGTCCAGTTTGTCCATGGCTTCACGGGCAAGCGACGCCACCGTGGCGTCCTCAACTTCGCCGTCACGGAATATCTGGAGTTGCCCCGTGTCATCGAAGAGCGTTCCAAGCGCATCACGGGCCTCCTCGTACTGAAGAATACCCAGTGTCCAGGCGGCGAGCCCGCGGTTCCATGCGTCGGCGTCGCTCAAGGCGGTCATGAGGAACCGCGCATGGGGACGGACGTACTTGGGCCGCTCCTGAGCGAGTCTGCCCAGCGCCCAGAAGACGCCGCGCCGCAATTCGGGATGATCGAGATAGTTGCCGTCGCACTCTTCGTCGCAGAAGATGTATGAAGCGAGGATAGAGGCGAATTCGTCGGCGAGACGCTCGTCCTGCACCATGGCCTCGGCCATGGCCTCGGGCACGCCCCAGCCGAGGTTGCCCGACTCCTCGTTCATGTACCACATGAAGGTGCGCATGAGCACACGGGCCTTTTCCATGCCTGCGTCAGCCATGCGCTTTGCCACCAGCCCGAAGGCCCTTGCCGTGCGCCAGCGCACGCTCTGGTCCTTGTCGAGCCGAAGCGAAAACAGCGGGCCCACCAGCTGTCCGGGGGCCCACTGGTTCAATTCATCAAGTCTCGACTCCCATTCGGGGGAGGCGAGAATCTCCCTGACCGATTTCTTCGTCTGGCGGAAACGGGACATGTACTCCCTTCCTTCCGCCGGGACTTCCGGCGGGTTACAGGTTGGACTCGACTTCCTTCCGAAGATCTTCGGGCGGTTCGAATCCGGTTTCGGCGGCCTTATCGAGGCAGTCCTTGGCCTTTTTCCACTCCCCGTGATGCACGTTCACAATGGCGAGATTGTTCCAGGCCGGGCCGAATTTTTCATTGAGCTGCAGGCACTTGTCGAGATTCTTCTCGGCTTCTTCGTAGTCGCCGATGGCGATGTAGGCGCTACCGAGAGTGGCCAGCACCTGCACGAACTCGGGGTCGTACTTCAGGGCGCGCTTGAAGGTCTGGATGGCCTTGTCCACTTCGCCCTTTTCGAGCTGGATGTAGCCAACGTTGCCCCACGGCACGGCGAAGAAGGGACGAACCTTGGTGGCCTGAATGTTGTAATTCAGGCAGCCGTCGAGGTCGCCGCGCTGCAGCGCGATGCCGCCGAGCTGGACATAGGCCTCGGCCATGCGCGGGGATTCCGACACGCAGTCGAGGAAGTAGCGTTCGGCGTCCATGAACTCGCGCTTGGAGAGCAGGGCCACGCCCAGGTTGTACATGGTATTGGCGCAGCCGGCGTTCTTCTCCAGCTTGGCCTTGAGGTCGGCGATGTAATCGTCGAGATTATCGAATTTCTGCATGTTCCCGTCCTTGAAGTTATGGCTTGATGCCGCGCTTGCGGGTCAGTTCCTCGTACCAGAGGCAATACTCGTATATGGGTCGAACCTTCTCGAAGTTCATGACCAGCATGACGTTGAATTCGTTG
Source organism: Pseudodesulfovibrio halophilus DSM 5663 (assembly GCF_059568665.1). Lineage (NCBI taxonomy): Bacteria > Pseudomonadati > Thermodesulfobacteriota > Desulfovibrionia > Desulfovibrionales > Desulfovibrionaceae > Pseudodesulfovibrio > Pseudodesulfovibrio halophilus. Next base: position 83,147 of record NZ_JCANTV010000012.1, read on the forward strand.
ATCGCGTCCACGAATTCCTGATTGAGCTGCGCACCCTTGTCGCGCAGGAACAGGTGCGTAAGCTGATGCGCCGTGTGACCGGTGGCGTCCGTGCGCAGATCGATGGGATCGAACGGCTTCTCGAACGGGTCCCACTTGTCGAAGCCGATGCGGTCCACGAACTTGCGCCGCCGCGGCGACATCTTGTCGTACATGAGCCGCTTCTGCTCTTCGCGCTCTTCGGGCGTGAGGGTCGCTTCCTGAATCATGGGGTCCCCCTATTCGTCGTCGCCGCCGAGCACGATGGAGAAGGAGTTCTCCTTGCAGCTGGCGCAGAGCGACTTGTCCGAGTCACAGGTGTTGCAGGCCTCGGAAGGGGCGTCCTCCATCTTGGGGATGGACGCTCCGGGGGCCTGAGGCTGCGGCGCGGGTTCTGCGGCTTCCGGCTTGGACTCGTCGCCGGGTTTGCGTACACCGAGGTAGTCCTCGTTGTAGTCCGTGACCAGCGCCATGGAGAGAGGCACCAGCATCTCGTGGATGGCCTTGTACTTGGAGCCGATGTGCTCGGCGATGTCCCGGCTGATGTCCATGAGGCGTTCGTGGATCATGTCCACGTGCACGGTGGGATATTTCTCGCCGCCCTTGAACCCGGACTTGGCGCAGGTGTGTCCCCTGCCTTCGATGGCGGTGGGGACGCCGTAGAGCCGGCAGGTGATGGGGCGCTTGTCGTACATGACGCAGAGGTCGCCCTCGCCGAGCATGGGACAGCGCATGCGGGTGCGCGCGACGGTTTCGAAAATTTCCTCGGTGGATTTGCCGGCCTGACTGGCCTTCCACAGTTCCCGCTTGAGGCGGAAGAGCTGGCGGTCGATGTCCGCCGCGCGTTCCATGATGTCGTTGCGCTCCAGTCCGGCGAAGCGTTCCCGGAAGTGGTGATTGACGTAGAGCGCTTCGACGAGGGAGAGGTCGAAGAGAGCGTAGCAACAGTCGCTACAGCCCTTTTCACAGCGGACCTGCTCCGGAAAATCGGTTTCGAATTTGTTGAAGACCGCGTCCACCTCGGACACGAGCGCTTCATACCGTTCAAAAAACTGGGTGAAATCCAAAGCCATGTATTTCGCTCCTTGGGCCGCCGAGGTGTCGTCTACGGCGTGTCGGTCTGGGATTTGACCAATGAAATAAGTCGTTGAGGCATATCGTCAACCCCGGCCCCGAGTAAAAAAAACCGCCCCGGAGGGCGTTGTCCCTGCCGTACGGGCGGCATGTGGCTTGTCGGGCGCAATAATACTGCCGGGGAGGCTGTCGCCGCCCCCGGCAGTTTGCGTACGATCCGAGGGCTAGTCTTCCTCGATGACGATGGCGTCCTGCTCGCAGACTTCCACGCAGGATTCGCAGCCGAGGCATTCTTCTTCATTCACGGCAACGGCCTTGCCGTCCTGAAGTTCGTACACTTCGGTGGGACAGACGTCGACACATTCGCCGTCGCCGTTGCACTTCTCAACGTCGATAGTAATCCTGTAACCCATGATTTCCTCCAAAATGAGTATTTTTCTTGATCCGCAACACGCACCGCTCTGCGGCGGCGCGTTGCAGGAGCATCCCTTAGCATTACGCTTCCGGCCGCGCAACACAAAACCCTTTGCGAAGGGCTTCGGGCACGCGCGCTTTGTGTCGGAATCGAGTTTTGCCAATAGCCCCAACCCCCGGCCCTGTCAAGCACCGACGCCTGTTTTCAACGGTTCATGATCGACAAACCGCTAACGCGCTGTTGAACTCCCTTGCCCGGTAGTCTATCCTGCCCGAACGACCTAAGAATCATTCAACACGGAGTTGCTCGATGTTCACGCCTGAAGAACTCAAGAAATATGCCCAGACCCTCTGGTGGGGGCTGGAAACCGCCCGCACCCGCCCGTACGAGAGAGGCGACATGGTCATGCTGCGCTACGACCTCGACGCCCTGCCTCTGGCCGAAGCGATGTTCGACCTGCTCATGGACAAGGGAGTCATCCCCGTCCCCCGCGCCAACCTCTCCACGAAGATGGAGAAGAGCTTCTACGGCAAGGGTGACGACCGGCAGATCGAGACCGTGCCGCCGGGCGACAAGCCGCTGATGGAAAACCTCAACGGCGTGATCTCTCTCATTGCCCCGGCCTCGCTCACTCACCTCAAGGACGTGGACCCGGCCCGACTGGGCAAGGCGGCCGTGTCCCGCAAGTTCCTGCGGGAGATCATGGAAGGCCGCGAGCAGTCCGGGGATTTCGCATGGACCCTGTGCATGTATCCCACGCAGGCCCTCGCCGACTCGGCGTCCATGAGTCTTGAGGAGTACAAGCAGGAGATAGTCAGCGCCTGCTTCCTCGACAAGGAAGACCCCGAAGCCGAATGGAACGTGATCTTTGAGCAGACCCTGAAGGTAAAGCAGTGGCTCAACGAGCTGCCCATCCGCCGCATCCGGGTCAAGTCCGAAAGCACGGACCTCGTGGTGACGCCCGGCGAAAAGCGTCGCTGGCTCGGCGTTTCCGGCCACAATCTGCCCAGCTTCGAGATCTTCACCTCCCCCGACTGGCACGGCACGGAAGGCGTCTACTACGCCGACCAGCCCTCCTTCCGCTCCGGCAACTACGTCAAGGGCGTGCGCCTGACTTTCAAAAACGGCCGCGTGGTCGAGTCCGACGCCGAGGAAGGCGCTGAGTTTGTCGCCAAGCAGCTCGCCATGGACGAAGGCGCTCCGCAGCTGGGCGAATTCTCCCTGACCGACCGCCGCTTCTCGCGCATCGGCAAATTCATGGCCAACACCCTCTTCGACGAGAACTTCGGCGGAGATTACGGCAACTGCCACGTTGCGGTGGGCGCATCCTATGCCGACACCTACGCGGGCGACCAGTCGGAGCTTGACCAGGACCTCAAAAAACAGCTCGGTTTCAACGACTCCGCGCTGCACTGGGATCTGGTGAACACCGAGCCCAAGACCGTCACCGCCGAGCTGGAAGACGGCTCCGAGGTGCTCATTTACGAAAACGGCGAATTCAAGCACGAATAACCGTCCGGGGAGGACGCCATGGGCCGCAACATATACCTGACCACCACGCCGGTGCCGGAAGCGCTCGAGCGTGCAAAGAACAGCCTCGACCGGGACGCCCTGTGCCCGCCCGAGACCATTGCCGCCCACGAGGCGGCCGGACGCGTCACGGCAAAGGCCGTCCACGCGCGCTGCTCGTCGCCCACGTTTCACGCCGCCGCCATGGACGGCATCGCCGTACGGGCCGAGGACACCTTCCCGGCGCGGGAGGACGCCCCCGTGCGGCTCACGCGCGGCGACGGCTACCATCCGGTCAACACCGGCAACCCGCTGCCGGGGGACCGCAACGCGGTCATCATGGTGGAAAACGTGGTTCAGGTGGATGACGACATCGTGGAAATCGAGGCCCCCGCCGCGCCGTGGCAGCACGTCCGGCGCATCGGCGAGGACATCGTCTCCACGGAGCTGCTCATTCCGCAGGGCAGGCTGCTCACGCCTTACGACGTGGGCGCCCTACTCTCCGCGGGCATATACGAGCTGGAGGTGCGCGGCAGAGTCGCGGCCCGCTTCATCCCCACCGGGGACGAAGTACTCGACTTCTCCCGATGCCCAGCCCCGCGTGCCGGACAGGTCATCGAATCCAACTCGCAGGTCTTCGTCTCCCTGGCCCGTGAATGGGGCTTAGAGGCCGAAAGCGTCCCAGTGGTGCCGGATGACCGGACCGGGCTCAAGAACGCGGTCACGGACGCGCTGGCCAACGGCTGTACCATCGTGGTGGTGGGGGCAGGCTCATCAGCAGGAAGCAAGGACTTCACGCGGGTCGTGTTCGAAGAGCTCGGCGAAGTGCTGGTCCACGGCATCAACGTCATGCCCGGCAAGCCGACTCTGCTGGCGGTGTCCAACGAGGCGTCCGGATACCCGGGCAGACTTCTGGTGGGCGCTCCGGGCTATCCCGTCAGCGCGGCGGTCTGCTACGAAGAGCTGCTCGGCCCGCTGGCCGCGTGGCTGGAACGCCGCCCTGCCCCCCGGCGCCCCGAGGCCGAGGCCGTCCTCACCCGCAAACTGCCGAGCAAGCCCGGCATGGAAGAAGTGGTACGCCTCGCCATGGGCCGCGTGGACGACCGCATCGTCGCCACCCCCCTCGGACGCGGGGCCGGCATGATCACCACTCTGACCAAGGCGCAGGGCTTCACCACCATTCCCGCCACCGTGGAAGGCCTGGAAGCGGGCGAAACCGTTCCCGCGCGGCTGTTGGTGTCGCCCGATGAAGTGGAGCGCGTCCTTGTGCACGTGGGCAGCCACGACAACATTCTGGATCTGCTCGCCGACGAGCTCATGGGCATGGACGAGCCGTGGCGGCTGGTCTCGGCCCACGTGGGCAGCATGGGCGGTCTCAACGCCCTGAAGGCCGGCTCCGCCCTGTTCGCGGGGTGCCACCTTTTCGACCCAAAGAGCGGCGACTTCAACTTTCCGTTCCTCGAAAAATACCTGCCGGATATGGACCTGAGCGTGGTCAATCTCGCCATCCGGCATCAGGGCCTCATCGTGCCAAAGGGCAACCCCAAGGGCATCACGGGGATCGAGAGCCTGACCCGCGAGGACCTGACCTTCATCAACCGCCAGCGCGGCGCGGGCACGCGCATCCTGCTGGACCACCACCTCAAGCAGGAGGGGATAACGCCCCACAGCGTGCAGGGATACGACAACGAGGAGTTCACGCACATGGCCGTGGCGGTGAATGTGCTGACCGGCGCAGCCGACTGCGGCATGGGCATCATGGCCGCGGCGCGGGCGCTTGATCTGGACTTTGTGCCGCTGGCACGCGAACGCTACGACTTGGCGATACCCACCCGGTTCATGGATGACCCGCGCATCGTCACGCTGCTGGACCTTCTGCGCTCGCACGCCTTGCTTGAACGAATAGAGAATCTGGGGGGGTACGAAACAACCCTGACCGGACGCCAGATGACCCCGGGGACGGGGTTGGGCTGATTTCGACTGAAGATGCGGAAGCTACCCGTCGGCCGCGACGGGTTCCTTCTGCTTCATGAGGGGCTTGTCGATACCGAACTTTTCCAGAACCGCCTTCATGGAGTCGGTGGATTCCGGCGTGCCGCGATGCAGGACCATGACCCGGTACCAGTTGCCGCTGCTGGTTTCGAACGCTTCCACCCGTGAAGTCAGCTCCGCCCTGTTGATCTTGGCGGCCAACTCCATGGCCATGTCGCGATCACGGAACGAGGCGGCCTGATACACGTAGTCGTAAACATTCTCTCCGACAGCCGGAGCAGTCTTCTTTTCCGGCTTGGCGGCCTGTTTCTTGTCTGCGGCCTTCTTTTCGGGCTTCTTCTCGGCTGGCTCCGTCTTTTCGGGCTTCTTCGGTTCGGGCTTGGCGGGCGCCTTGGAAAGCGTGTCGGGGTAGCTCAGGTCTTCCGGCTTGAGCACCTCGCGGTCCGAATCCTTTTCTGCCTTGGAACCGTGTTCGCTCACGGCCACGGGCTGTTCGGGCATCATGGCCGCAAGACGGGGGACCTTCTCCTCGACTCTGTATCCCCGCCCCACGAGCAGGCCGAGGATGAAGAAAAGGGTCAGGGCAAGCCCGGAAACCCCGATGCCGCATACCAGCCCGGGGACCGTCAGCCGTATGTTCCAGACCTTGGGTTCCTTGGGCACCTTGGGCATTCGCGGCGCCTGTTTGCTTGCCTTTCTGCCGTTTGCAGCCATGATTATCCTCGTTGGTTACATTCGCTCGGGCGCATTCACTCCGAGCAGGGAGAGACCGTTCGCCAACACGCGCGCCACGCTGTCAAGAAGCATGAGTCGTGCGGAGGCGACTTCCGGACCTGCCGAGAGGACATGAACTTTTGTATAGTACCTGTGAAGCGTTGATGCAAGTTCTTGCAGATACATGCTGATTATATGCGGGCTCTGCTGCCTCGCGGCGGACTCCACATAGTCGGGGTACTGGTCCAGACACTTGAGCAGTTCCATGTCCTGCTCGGTGTCCAGCAGCGCCAGCGACTGCGCGGAAGGCTCGGCCACGGAAACGCCTTCGCCCTCGGCCTTGCGCATCATGGAGCAGATGCGGGCGTGTGCGTACTGCACGTAGTAGACCGGGTTGTCCATGGTCTTCTGCTTGACCAGCTCGAGGTCGAAGTCCAGCCGGGAGTCGGACTTGCGGGACAGGAACATGAACCGCGAGGCGTCGGAACCCACCTCGGAGACCACGTCGGCCAGCGTCTCGAACTGGCCCGCGCGGGTGCTCATGGCCACGGGCTCGCCGTTCTTGAGCAGGTTCACGAGGTTCACCAGAATGACGCTGAGTTGCCCCGTGCGGCCGATGGCCTCGCAGGCGGCCTGCATCCGCGGTACGTAGCCGTGATGGTCCGCGCCCCATATGTCGATGACCATGTCGAAGCCGCGCTTGAACTTGTTGTCGTGGTAGGCGATGTCCGAGGCGAAGTAGGTGGTGTCGCCGTTGGACTTGCGCAACACGCGGTCCTTGTCGTCGCCGAACTGCGTGGAGCGAAACCAGAAGGCCCCGTCCTCTTCGTATCCGAGCCCGGATTCGCGCAGGTCGCCGAAGGTCTCGTCGACCATGCCGTCGTCCACGAGGCTTTTCTCGGAGAACCACACGTCGTGCCGCACGCCGAAAGCCTGCAGGTCGCGCTGGATGCCTTCGAGGATTTCGTCCTTGCCGTAAATCTTGCAGATCTCCACCGCCTCAGCCTCGTCCATTTCGGTGAGGTCCGGGTGCTTCTCCAGAACGCGTCCGGCGATCTCGGTGATGTATTCGCCCTTGTAGAAATCTTCCGGCTCGGCGGGGTTCAGGCCCTTTATCTGGCGGGCGCGGTACAGGATGGAACCGCCGAGGATGAGCATCTGGCGTCCTGCATCGTTAATGTAATATTCGCACTCGACGTCATACCCGGCCTTTTCGAGGATGCGCGCGAGGCTGTCGCCCAGCGCCGCACCGCGCCCATGACCGATGTGCAGCGGCCCGGTGGGGTTGGCGGACACGTATTCCACCTGAACCTTCGTGCCCTTGCCGGTCTCGACGTTTCCGTAAGATTCGCCCGCCTCGCGCACGACCTTCACGGTTTCGCGCCAGAAGTCCGGGGAGAATGTGAAATTCAGAAATCCGGGCCCCGCGATGTCCACCTTTTCGATGTTCGCGTCGCCGCCGAGCGCATCCGCGAGGTCCGCCGCGATGTCACGGGGCGACTTTTTGGCCTGTTTGGCGAGCATCATGGCCACGTTCGCGGACATGTCGCCGAATTGCTTGTCCTTGGGCGGCTCGATAACGGCCTTCTCGGGCCATTCCCAGCCCTTGCCTTCCACGGCTCCCTTCAGAGCCTCTTCAAGATATGTTTTTGCTCTCATGGCGCTTTATGATCTCCTTGGATAAGTCGTCGCGCCGCTTTATCACGTTTGCCCGCGAACTCCAAGTACATGATATGCCCCCCGGCCCGCGGCCAATCTCTTGCGATTTCGCAAAAGAGCGAGTAATTACGACCAAGTCAGTTTGGTATACATTTACGATTTCGTCACCAAAAAGGAGAGTGAGCGATGAAACGACTGAGCACAATGCTGCTTTTCACGGCCTGCCTGCTGCTGGTTGCCGGACCGGCCATGGCCTCCAAGACCAAGGTCCGCGTGGCCTTCGCCACCTGGGTGGGCTATGCCCCGCTCTACATCGCGCAGGAGAAGGGTTTTTTCGATAAATACGGCCTCGACGTCGACATCATGATCATCGACGACGAATCCCAGTACGCCGCCGCCATGGCCTCCGGCAACATCGACGCGCTGGGCAACGTGCTGGACCGCGAGGTCATCCACTTCGCCAAGGGCACCCCGGAGACCGTTCTCTTCGCCATGGACGAATCCTCCGGCGGAGACGGCATCATCGCCGCCGATGGCATCGATACCCTTAAAGACCTTCGCGGCAAATCCATCGGCCTCGACAAGAGCTCCACCTCCTACTTCTTCTTCCTCACCGCCCTGCAGAAAGCCGGGGTGTCCGAAGAGTCCGTGACCATCCACGAAATGGGGGCCTCCGACGCCGGAGCCGCATTCGTGGCAGGCAACCTCGACGCCGCCGTTTCCTGGGAGCCGTGGCTCTCCAAGGCATCCGAACGTGAAGGCGGCCACGTGCTCGCCTCCTCCAAGGAGTTCCCGCGCACCATCGTCGACGTCTTCGTCATGCGCTCCGACTTCGCCGAAGAAAACCCCCATGCCGCGGAAGGCATGACCAGAGCATGGTTCGAAGCCATAGAATGGTACCGCGCCAACCCGGACGAAGGGAACGCCATCATGGGCGAAGGACTTGGCGAATCCGCGGAAGCCATCGCCGACATGGCCTCCGGCGTGACTTTCTTCGGCGCCGAGGGCAACCTCGAATTCTTCGACCGCGACACCGAAAACGACATCTACGAAGTGGCGGAACGCGCCGGCAAGTTCTGGCAGAACAAGGGAATCATCTCCGGCGAACTGGCCACGGACTCCCTCATCACCGATAAATACATCAAGGAAGCCACCGAGTAATGGCCCTCGCCAAACGCATATCCAATAAAATCAAACCGGGAACGGGGCTGACCATGGCCTCGTTCCTGGTCATTCTCGGCATCTGGGCCGCGGTGGCCTACACCGGTTCGGTCAAGGAACTCTTCCTTCCCAAACCGCACAGCGTCTTTCAGGCCTTCGGCGAAATGTACAACGAAGGCATCCTGCTCATCTACGCATGGGATTCCACCTACCGCGTCATGGTGGGCTGGGCCATGGCCGTCGCCACGGCCGTCCCGCTCGGCATGGGCATCGCCACCAGCCGGCGCCTCGCCGCACTCTTTCAGCCCCTCATGGAATTCGCCCGCTACCTACCCGTCGTCGCACTGGTCCCCCTGACCCTGCTCTACTTCGGCATAGGCGACTTCCAGAAATTCATGGTCATCTTTCTCGGCACCTTCTTCCAACTCGTGCTCATGGTCGCCGACACCACGGCAGGCGTCCCCAAAGACCTGTCCAGAGCCGCAGCCACCCTCGGCGCAAGCAAATCCCAGACCTACCGCCTCGTCCTCATCCCCGGCGCTCTGCCCGGACTCATGGACGACCTGCGCATCACCGTCGGCTGGGCATGGACCTACCTCGTCGTAGCGGAACTCGTGGCCGCAAACTCCGGCCTCGGATACATGATCCTCAGAGCACAACGCTTCCTCGCCATCGACCGAATCTTCGCAGGACTCATCATCATCGGACTGCTCGGACTCGCCACCGACTGGCTCTTCCGAATCGCCACACGAGTCATCGTGCCGTGGAGCGACAAGAACGCGTAATCACGAAACCTCTTGGGGTTGGGGCAATTTTTGTCTCCGACGGGCAGGGGCGCTGCCCCAGCACCCCGCCAAAGGGGCGGCCCCCCTTTGGAATCCCTGGATTGTCAGCGGGGTTGCAGCTGCCGGGTTCATGCGACAGCACAACTCGCGTTCCAGCTGCAACTCCGCTGACGGGGACCCATGGCTATAATTTTTGAATAGACAGCTTGAAATTCTCTAGGCTGTTACCACCGTCAGCCCCGCCAAGCCGCCTACGAACCTCGACTTTCCGAAAGCTCCAGTGCGGCTTGGCAAGCCAAATGTTTTTGGGAGATTCTTAAGAACCCTTTTGCAAAAGGGTTCTTAAGCCGCCGGAGGCACAAAAAAAGTCCGCCGACCATATGGTCGGCGGACATTTTATCATCATCTCTGGTGAGCGCTACATTTCGAGTGCGCGGCGAATACGGGCGATGGTTTCTTCCCGTCCGAGCACGAGCATGGTGTCGTAGATGCTCGGGCTTTTGGTGGTGCCGGTGACAGCCACCCGCAGGGGTTGAGCGAGCACTTTGAATTTGAGTTCGCGTTCTTCGAGGACGGCTTTGCAGGCGGCTTCGAGGGAGTCGTGGGTGAAGGCTTCTTCTGCTTCGATTCGATCGAGAACGTCCTGCAGCAGAGGCTTGGCTTCTTCGGTGAGAAACTTGGTGACGGCTTTTTCGTCGTAGGGCAGCGAGGCGGCGCTTACGATGAAGGGGCGTGCCTGTTCGACCATTTCGGGGATGGCCTTGGCGCGGGGCTGCAGGTGCGGGACGAGGGCCAGCACCTTATCGCGCGGTGCGGATGCTGCGGCTTCCTCGCCAAGTTCGCGTCCGATGAAGTCCATGACCATGTCGGTCAGGCGTTCGGGGTCGGCTTCCTTGATCCAGTGGGCGTTGACCCATTCGAACTTCTTGAGGTCGAAAACGGACGGGGAATTGCCGAGGTTGGCGGTATCGAAGAGGTCGACCATCTCCTGACGGGAGAAGATTTCCTGATCGCCGTGGGACCAGCCGAGGCGCGCGAGGTAGTTGCAGGCGGCTTCGGGCAGGTAGCCCATCTTCTCGTATTCCATGACGGACAGCGCGCCGTGGCGTTTGGAGAGCTTCTTCTTGTCCGGGCCGAGGATCATGGGCACGTGGCCGAAGGTGGGAACTTCCCAGCCCATGGCCTTGTAGATGAGAATCTGGCGCGGGGTGTTGTTGACGTGATCGTCGCCGCGCAGGACATGGTTCACGCCCATGTCGTGGTCGTCCACCACCACTGCGAGGTTGTAGGTCGGGGAGCCGTCGGAGCGGCGCAGGATCATGTCGTCCATTTCCTCGTTGTTCACGGCGATGGGACCTTTGACCAGATCATCGTAGGCGGTGACGCCGTCGAGGGGGGCCTTGAGGCGCACGACGCGGTCCGGACCGGCTTCGAGTCCCTTCTCGCGACAGGAGCCGTCGTATTTGGGCTTGCGGCCCTCGGCGCGGGCCTTTTCACGCATGGCGTCCACCTGCTCCTTGGTACAGTCACAGTAGTAGGCGTGCCCTGCCTCGATGAGCTGGTCGATCACTTCATTGTGTCTGTCGGCGCGTTGGCTCTGGTAGGTAATCTCTCCGTCGTGTTCCAGTCCGAGCCATTTCATGGCGTCGAGGATGGCGTCGATGGCTTCCTGGGTACTGCGTTCGCGGTCGGTATCTTCTACGCGCAGCAGGAATTTGCCGCCCGCGTGGCGTGCCAGCAGCCAGGAGAACAGGGCGGTGCGTGCGCCGCCGATGTGCAGAAAACCCGTGGGACTCGGGGCAAACCGGGATACGATGGTCATGTCGGTCCTCTTCTTTGTCAGTAGCAACACGGCGCCTCCGGATTGACCGGGGACGCCTGTTCGTTGGTTCCGTGTGGGTGCGGAGGCTAGTCCGCGGGCTCCACGCCCTTCACTTCGGGGATGGCCTTGAGAATGGTGCGCTCGATGGCGTTCTTCAGGGTCACCTGAGACATGGGGCAGCCTTTGCAGGCTCCCTGCAGGCGGACCTTGACGATGCCCTGATCGGTGATCTCCACCAGTTCCACGTCGCCGCCGTCGGCCTTGAGCATGGGGCGTACCTGTTCGAGCACGGCTTCAACTTTATCGCGCATATGTAGTGCCTCCGATTGAAATCTGGTGCCGAAGTAAGCCCTTTGCCGGGGGATGTCAACGCGGCTCGGGGATCAGGATGCTGAAGGAGTCCGCGAGCTCGTCCTCGAGGCTGTGGATCATGTCTTCCAGCTCTTCCGGGGTCAGGCCCAGCGCGGCCCACACTTCGGGGTTTGGCGGCTGGACGTAGTATTCGCCGCTGGAGCCGATGCCCAATCCGGTGGTGATGGTCTCGGCGCAGTGCACGAGGGCCGGTTCGGCCTCTTTCTGGGACTTCTTGGGATTATGGTGTTCGAGCACGCCCGCCACGAGGACATAGGGAAAGTTCCATTTGCGAAGCAACATTCCGCCGAGAGTGGCGTGGTCGAATCCGAGCACGTCCTTTTCGGTCTTGGAGAGCAGTTCGCCGCGGCTTCTGGCCTCTGCCAGCAGCACTCCCGCCTTTTCGGGCATGGTCTTGAAGAAAAGCAGCTGACCGATGTCGTGCAGCAACCCCGCCACGAAGGCCCGTTCGGGCTGGCCTTTGCCGGTCATGATGCACAGCCGCCTCGCCACAAGGCCGCAGGTGATGGAGTGCATCCAGAACCGCTCCATGTCCACCACCTCGGGGGGAATGTCCTTGAAGAGATTCATGACCGAGGTTCCCACGGCCATGGTGGAGAGCTGTTTCACGCCGATGACGGTCACGGCGCGGGAGATGGTGTCGATCTGCATGGGCAGACTGTAGAAGGCCGAGTTGACCATGCGCAGCAGGAAAGCGGTGAGTCCGGGGTCCTGGCTGATAATGGAGGCAAGATCGTCCGCGCTGGTGTTGGGCGCGTTGATGGCCTGCTGAAGCTCCATGAAGACCTGCGGCAGAGACGGCAGCTGCTGCTCCTTGCGCAGAAAGTCGAGGGGGTCCACTTTTTCCGTCTCGAGTTCGACGGGCGCTTCGGGAGCGGGCTTGCTTTCGTACATCTCGGGTCGGGCGGCCATGTCCTTGGCCACATGGTCGAGCCCGAGACGGGCGAGCTTCTTCATCAGCGCGTCGGGCTGATGAATGTGCCGAAACCGGCGGGTCATATAGGTCTTCGCCCGTTCCCGAATTTCCGGCGAAACGTCAATCTGCTCAGTATTAAGCTGCTCTTCAGTCATGGGCGCTCCGGAGAAGGGTGTTCAGGGTCAACCTAAATCAAATGAGGCCGAACCGAAAGCCCTAATCTCAAGCCCGACGCGTCAGGCCGTATTTCTTGAGCTTGTACTGAAGCGTGCGGCGGCTGACACCGAGGGCCTCGGCGGTGCGCTCCCGGTGTCCCTGATTCTCTTCAAGCGCGCGAACGATTGCCATCTTCTCCGCGTCCTCCAGCGATGCCGGAGAGTGCGAGGCGGGCTCGTGCTCCTGCTCGGGAGTGCCCGCCCCCGTGATCATGGGGGGCAGCAGATCGGGGCCGAGGGCGTCGGAGCGTGCCAGTATGAGCGAACGTTCGAGGACGTTCTCCAGCTCGCGCACGTTGCCGGGCCAGTCGTAGCGGGTTAGCGCCTCCAGAAAGGCCGGGGTGACGGTGCGCACGTTCTTGCGGTTCTTCTCGCCGAGCTTGCCGAGCAGGAAGCTGACCAGCAGCGGCAGATCGTCCTTGCGATCGCGAAGCGGCGGGATGCGGATTTCGAGCACGGCCAGCCGGTAATAGAGATCCTCGCGGAAGCGGCCCGCCTCCACTTCGGCCAGCAGGTTGCGGTTGGTGGCCACGATGATCCGCACGTCGGTCTCGACTGTGCTTACTCCACCAAGCGGTTCCACGGTTTTTTCCTGCAATGCGCGCAGGAGCTTGGCCTGAAGGGCCGGCGGCATCTCGCCGATTTCGTCCAGAAACAGGGTGCCACCGTCGGCAAGCTGGAAGCGTCCGGGCTTGTCCTTCACCGCGCCGGTGAACGCGCCCTTGACGTAACCGAACAGCTCGGATTCGAGCAGGTCGTCAGGCAGTGCGGCGCAGTTGACTTTGATGAGCGGCTTGTCCGCGCGAAGGCTGGCCTGATGCAGGGCCTCTGCCACCAGCTCCTTGCCGGTGCCGGACTCGCCGAGCACCATGACGGTGGCCTCGCTGGGCCCCGCCTGCGCGATGAGCTCCCGCACCCGCTGGACGCCGGGGCTCGCACCGATGAAGTCCACCCCGCTGCCGGAACCCTTGCGAAGGCGTGTATTCTCCCGCAGCAGCCGATGATATTCGTGGGCCTTGTCGAGAACGGCCTTGAGCTCTTCGTTGTCCGCCGGCTTGGTGAGATAGTCGAATGCGCCCTTTTTCATGGCCTCCACGGCGGACCCCACGCTGCCGAACGCGGTCAGCAGCACCACCGGAAGACTGGGGCGGCGCATGTTGAGCTCGCGCAGCAGCTCCAACCCGTCCATGCCGGGCATCTTCATGTCCACGAGCGCAACGTCCGGGGGGCAATCCGCGGGATTGCAGCCGTCGGTCGCCAGCGCGGCCAGTTCCTCAAGAGCGGATTCGCCGCTGTCGGCCTCGGCCACGTTCCATCCGGCGTCCTCCAGAACGGCCCGGACCATCAGCCGGTGGCCGGGTTCGTCATCAACTATGAGTGCGGTCTTTCTTTCTTCGCTCATACGTCGTCCTCGATGTCGGGAAAGAACAGCTTTACGGCGGTGCCGTGTCCCGGTTCGGATTCTATTTCGACGCGGCCCTTGTGGGCGCGCATGATGTTTTGCACGATGGCAAGCCCGAGTCCGGTTCCGGACCGCTTGCCGGTGGTAAAGAACGGCTCAAGCGCCTGCTTGCGGGTCTCCTCGTCCATGCCCGCGCCGTTGTCCTCCACGATGACCCAGACCCCGCCCTTGCCGTGACGGGTGCGGAGCACCACCTGCCCGTTCTCGCGGTCGCCGATGGCGTCCAGCGCGTTGGTCACGAGGTTCAGCAGAATCTGGCGCAGCGCGTCTGCGTCCGCCATGGCGTGCGGCGCCTGAAAGTCGGTCTGCGGCGCAACCTGCCGGTGTTCGAGGTCGAAGTGCATCAGCCTGCTCAGGGCCTCTGCGGCCTCGGCGATATCCACGGGTTCGGGGGCCAGTGCCCGGGGGCGCGCCAGATACAGCAGGTCCGTCACCACCCGGTTCAGGCGGTCGGCCTCCTGCACCATGGTGGCGGCGTAGGCATCCATGGGGGCCTGCCCCTTGAGCTTCTCCGCAAAGAGCTGGGCAAAGCCGCGCAGCGAACTTAACGGGTTGCGAACCTCGTGGGCCACGCCTGCGGCAAGCTGTCCCACCGCGGCCAGCCGGCGCGCTTCGTCGAGGTCCTCCTCAAGACTCTTGATGCGGGTGCGGTCGCGGATCAGCACCAGACGGCGGCCGAACTCCTGAGCGTCGTCTTCGTCCTCGGTGAACGGGATGGAGAGGATTTCAAGGCGTCTTCCCTCAAGATCGTACTGACGCCAGTCGTAGCCGTCCCCGATCTCGCTGCAAGGGAACTCATTCCAGTTGCGCCCCAGAAGATTGGGCGGCTCGTCATCCTGCGGTCCGAGCAGCATCTTTGCGGACCCGTTCGCTGCGAGGATGGTGCCGTCGGAGTCAAGCGTGACCAGACCGTCGGGCATGTTGTCCAGCAGCCTGTTCTGGAACTGCTCCATGCGGTCCAGCCTGCGGCTCTGGTCGCGCCTTCTCAGATACGCGAAGGCCAGCGACCACAGAACCACGGCCGCGAGAAAAACATACCCGGTCTGCAGGATGGCGGCGCGTCGATACTGGCGAAACTGCGCCATGTGCTTGGCGGCGTTGATCCCCACAACAAGATAGGCCGCGGGCGGATTCAGGCGCTTGCCCTGTCCGCGCTCGCCATTCTCGTGCATCATGCCCCGGCGACCGTGCATCATGCCTCCGCCGCCGTGCATCATGCCCCGGCGCATGCCGCCCTCACCCGGCTGCTCGCAGTCTTCGCCCTCTTCACAGTCCAGCGCGGGCCGCTTGCCGCCGGCGATGAAGGCAAGCCCCGGCTGCATGAGCAGACCGGAAACCAGCACGTCGCTGCCCTTGAGCTCACTCAGCACATGCCAGGCACTGCCGGAGTTGATCACGGCCCCGTCGTCGGGGAGCTTCAGCCGGAGCCCGTCGCTGTCGGCTGAGGCGATAAGCGGTTTGCCGTCGGGATTGTAGACGCCCACGAAGGCGATGTCTTCGGCAGAGGAAAGTTCGGAAAAAAGGTCTGCCGCCACTGTGGGGAAAAGCGAGGTGACTTCGGGATTGCCCCGCATACCGCGCATGATGCGCATGAGATTGGCTTCCACGCCGCGCAGGATTGAGCCGCCTGAGAGGATCATGTGCTCGCGCACCAGCTCCTTCTGGCGGTCGATGCTGCGCCACGTAAGAAAAACGCTGCCGAGTCCGAGCACGATCAGCGCCAGTACGAGTGCCACCACCGGGCCGTGTTCGGATCCTATCGAACGTACTTCCATCGGAATCCTTGGTTAGCGGTCTCGACGCCCGCCGCCGCGTGCGCTGCGCGCGACCTTATGCCCGAAACCGGCCTTTTTCAAGGCCGCCCAGCCGCCGGACGCTGCGAAACGAGGCTCCGCACCCTTCCGGGGCACTTCACCCGATACCACGGCAAGAGCCGCCATGGAACCGGGGGAATCGAGATACGGGGCAGCGGCGCCCAAACCACTGCCCCGAATCACTACCGTTTTCGGTTGACTGTCTAGTGTCCTGTTACCGAAATCTACCAGCGGTTCATTCCATGACCGCGTTCGTAGCCGTGCGATCCGTGACCGCCGCCGCGAACGTCTCCGTCAAGGTAGGCGCAGTTGTAGCCACCGCCGCGGCGACCGCGCCCGTCGAAACGCAGCCCGGTCTCGGCTTCGATCTCCTCGGCCATGGCCGCACGGTTGTCCCGCATCTGCTCGCGGATGTCGGTCAGCTCGGCCACGAGCGCGTCGATGCGCTTTTCATCCGGGTTGCCGGAGTTGGCGAACGCTTCGAGCTTGATGTGCGCAGCGCGAGACTTGTCGCGAAGCTCGATCTGCTTGGCGCGGTACTTTTCGAAGATACCGTCAACCGCGGCCTGCTTTTCCGGAGTCAGCTGGCTGTAGAAGCCGTTGCCGTGTCCGTAGCCTGCGCCGCCCGGACCGCCGCATCCGCCGCGTCCGTAACCCGGACCGGCATACGCCATGGCGGCCATGGACAGCATTGCGATCGCAACGATGGAAAAGATGAGTGTCTTCCTGGTCATGAAATTCTCCTTTGCCTTATAGTGAGAGTGTGATGCCCCGGAGGGCCTTTTCGCCTTTCGCACTCTCATCAAAGCACCCGACGTGCCAAAGTTAACATTTCCTTCAAATTCAGACGATTACACTAATCACACCACCCTACAGCCAAGCACAGAGAAAGCCGCTGCGCAATATATTGCACTCTTTTTTGCACAAAAACCCTTCTTAAAGTGCAACACACCCGCTCTTGACAATCCGCCCTCGCGAACCAATCTTATGGAGCGCGCCAATACAATCCACAAGGAGCAAGCCATGCCCATCTATGAATATGAATGCCCCGATTGCCGGAAACAGTTCGAGGAGCTGGTTTTCGATCCCGACGAGACCCCGGAGTGCCCGTCGTGCGGCGGGAAAAACGCCGCAAAACTCATTTCGCAGGTGAACACGCGCGGCGATGTGAGCGTCGAGATTCCCGACTTCAAGAAGGCCCTCGGCGACAAGTACGGAGCGGGCGGCCCAGGCGGCGGATGCGGGTCCGGCGGCTTTTCCTGAGGATAGTTTTTCGTCCCCGGTCCGGGGACATGCACAAAGAAAGGCGGCAGGGTGACCCTGCCGCCTTTTTTGTGCACACATATTTTGGGTATGAACGAATCAAAGCCCGAGTTCGGCAAGGTCCTCGCCGAGGTAGGCCCGCTCGTTTTCGCCGAGGATGCCCAGCGAGAGGCAGATGAGGGTCCAGAGGTGGACCGTGTGCCAGCCCCCGCCGAAGTGGTCGGTGATGTCGTGAATCTGCGAGTGGCAGTTGTGACAGGGGGTGATGCAGTACGCGGCCCCGGTGGCCTCGATCTGCTCGAACTTGCGCAGCCCGTAGGTACGGCGTTCCTCGGGGAATCCGCCCTGAAGCGCCCCGCCGCCCCCGCCGCAGCAGTAGTTGTTGGAGCGGTTGGGGTGCATGTCGATGAAATTGTCCTCGCCCACGACCTTCCTGACCACGAAGCGCAGGTCGTCGGCCACATCGTCGCCCAGCGACTTGCGCACCAGCTGACAGGGGTCCTGCACCGTGAACTTCACGCCGGTGGTGTTCCAGTCGCTGTTCACGGGCAGCCGCCCTTCGCGAATCCAGCGCGCGTAGTGCGGGATGATGCTCTCCAGCCTGAACGAGGGGGTGATCCCGAATTTTTTCAGTCCGGCCCGGACTGCGTAGAATTCGTGGCCTCACTCGGTGTTGAGCCAGACCTCGCTGCCCAGCTCCTCCACCGCCCGAACCTTGGTGCGGACGATGTTTTCCCAGGCCTCCTCGTCGGCGGCGAACATGCAGTAGTTCTCGGCGGCCCAGCCCACGGAGCTGTACGTCCAGTCCGCGCCCACCACGTTGAGGATCTTCCAGAGCGGCACCATCTCGTCCGGCTCGGTCATGGGCTCGCGAGAATTCTGGTTCAGGAAAAACTTCGCGCCCTTGCGATTCATGGAAACGCTCAGGTCGGCCTGCGCGGGCTGGGTCTCCTTCACCTCTTCGAGCATGTCCTCCACAACGAACTCGAAATCCTCGGGGCGCGCGCCCATGGCGGAGCCGGTGTCGGTTCGCAGCGCCACGTCGCAGGAGCCGATGATGCCCTTGGGACGCTTTTCGCGCGGCCAGCGTGTTCTGGCGTGGTACACGAGCCGGGGAATGTCGATGTTCATGGGGCAGACGTGCGTGCAACGCTGACACATGGTGCACATCCAGACCCACGGGGTGGTTTCGAGCTGCTGCTCCATGTTCAGGGCGGCCATGCGCAGAAACTTGCGCGGGTCCATGTCCGCCAGCCCCGAGGCGGGACATCCGGACGAGCACAGGCCGCAGGTCAGACACATGTCGTAGTTGCCGTCGCTCGGCAACAGGGACTGCGCCTGTTCCTTGAAGGATTTTCCGTATTTCTTCATGGGATGAAACTCCGGTTTGCTGTGCGGGGCAAGGGCACCCGACGAGCCGCTCATACTGCATGCGCCGGTGGTGAGCAAGTATTTCGTCCCCGGCTCCCGGCCCGGTTGCACCGTCCTGTCGGAGCGGGCAGACTTGCGGGGCCGAAACAATTCCTATACACGAGTCGCGTCTTTTGGATACCATCCATGGACGTTCAACGCACTCCACACCTGCGAGGGTAACATTGTGGGCACAAGGAAAACAATCCAGACCCAGGTCCTGATCATCGGCGCCGGAGCCACCGGCACCGGAGTCATGCGCGATCTGGCGCTGCGGGGCGTGCACTGCGCCCTGGTTGACCGCTCCGACGTGAACGCCGGGGCTTCGGGCGGCAACCACGGCCTGCTGCACAGCGGCGGCCGATACGTCTCCAACGACGCGCACGCTGCGACCGAATGTCGCGAAGAGGGCGACATCCTCAAGAGGCTCGCGCCCCAGTGCGTCGAGGAAACCGGCGGTTATTTCAGCGCCGTCGCCGGGGACGACGAGAATTTCATCGCCGACTTCAAGGCCCACTGCGAAAAATGCGGCATAGACTGCACCGAAGTGGACCCCGCCGAGGCGCGTGAACAGGAGCCGCATCTCGCCGAGGACACCATTGCTGTCTACGAGGTGCCGGATGCCTCCGTGGACCCCTTCAAGCTGTCGCTCGAAAACGTGGCGCACGCCAAACTCCTCAACGGCAGCAAGTACCTGCGCCGCACCGAGGTGATCCGGTTCGACATCGAGAACGGCCGCATCCGCGCCGCCGTCTGCCGCGACGTGGACACCGGCGATGAGCTGCGCGTCGAGGCCGAACAGTACGTGAACGCCGCCGGGGCATGGGCCGCGGCCGTGGCCGGACAGGCCGGGGCGTCCATCGACATGCTCTACTCCCGCGGCACCCTGCTGGTCACTCAGGAGCGGCTCTCCAGACGGGTCATCAACCGCCTGCGCCCGCCTTCCGATGGCGACATCCTCGTTCCGGGCGGCACGGTTTCCATCCTCGGCACCACCAGCGTTCGCGTGAACGACCCCGGCGACGCGCGTCCGACGGTGGAGGAAGTGGACCGCAACGTTGAGCAAGGCCGGCCCATGATGCCGATCCTCGCCCACACCCGCTACATCCGGGCCTACGCCGGGGTTCGCCCGCTGGTGCTGCTTGGCGACGGGGAAGGCGACGGTCGCAGCGTATCCCGCGAGTTTTCCCTTTTCGACCATGAGGACGTAAACCTCTCGAACTTCTGCACCATCACCGGCGGCAAGCTGACCACCTACCGCGTCATGGCCGAAAAATGCGCCGACCTCGTGGCCGCGCGCCTCGGCGTGAGCGCGCCGTGCCTGACCGCCACCGAGCCGCTGGCCGAGGTCAACGCCTGCGAATGGACCGAACCGGGACGCGCCCCGAAGATTTGGGCGCGAAACCCCGACGCGGACGACCCCATCCTGTGCGAATGCGAGATGGTCCCCGCCAGCGCCATCGACGAGATCATGAACGACTGTTCCGAATTCATCCCGGACCCCGGGCTTCAGGCGCTGGGACTGCGCAGCCGCGTGGGCAAGGGGTCCTGTCAGGGCTCGTTCTGCGGCATGCGCATCGCCGCGCACCTCTACGACACCGGACGGTTCGACTCCCCCGACGGCCTGAAAAAGATGCAGGGCTTCTTCGCCCAGCGCTTCAAGGGGTTGCGCCCCGTACTGTGGGAGACGCAGCTCGTGCAGGCGGAGCTGGCCGAAGCGCTCCACTGCGGCCTGCTGGGACTGGAACAGATCGAAGGGGAGGACGACTAGTCATGGCAGACACCATCCATTGCGACCTCGCGATAATCGGCAGCGGCATTGCGGGCATGGCCGCAGCGGTCTTTGCATGCAACCGCGGCATGAGCGTGGCGCAGGCGGGCAACACCGGTTCGCTGGCCTACACCACCGGCTATTTCGACCTGCTCGGCGCGATTCCGGCCACGCGGGAAAACGACAAGGCCTCGCCCGTCAATGAACCGTTCAGCACACTGCCGGAGCTGCTGAAATCCTTTCCGCAGCACCCCTACCGCCTTGTCGGCGAAGCGGACATGCGCGAAGCGTTCACCGAAC
Organism: Pseudodesulfovibrio halophilus DSM 5663; assembly: GCF_059568665.1. NCBI lineage: Bacteria > Pseudomonadati > Thermodesulfobacteriota > Desulfovibrionia > Desulfovibrionales > Desulfovibrionaceae > Pseudodesulfovibrio > Pseudodesulfovibrio halophilus. Next base: position 103,819 of record NZ_JCANTV010000012.1, read on the forward strand.
TGACGGAGTTCCTCTCCCGCTCCGGCCTTCGCTATGAAGGCGGCGGCGAGCAAAACCATCGCCTCCCCAGCCCTGCCGGGACGCTCAAGCGCACGTGGTTCGTGCCCGCAACCATGCGTCACGCGGAGGACATGCTGGCAGACGCCGAGGAGTGCGTCATCGTGGATTTCGCGGGCCTCAAGGGATTCAGCGCCTGTCAGATTGCTTCCAACCTCTCCGCGAAACGGGCGAACCTGCGCGCCGAGACCGTTCGGCTTCCCGGCCCGGGCGGCGAGGTCTACGCTGAAAACGTGGCCCGGATGCTGGAGACCGAACGCGGCCGCGAGAGCTTCGCCGCCGTGATTCAGCCGCTGATCGGCGACGCGGCGTGGCTCGGCCTCCCTGCCTGCCTCGGCATCTATCGCCCCGAGGACGTCCTCGCGGACATGGAGAAACGCCTCGGCGTGCGGATATTCGAGATTCCGACCATGCCTCCGGGGGTGCCCGGCATCCGCATCAAGGAAGCCTTCGAGGAAGCCTCTTCCGGCATGAACCTGCGACTTTTCCGTCAGCAGAGGATGGTCTGGGAAGGCGAGCACGACGGCCTTTACCGGCTGCGCGTCACCGGTACCAGCGTGGAGCGCGAAGTGCTGGCGAAAAACGTCCTGCTCGCCAGCGGTCGTTTTCTTGGCGGCGGGTTGGCCGGGGAACGCACCGGCATCCGCGAGACCGTCATCGGCCTGCCCGTGCAGCAGCCCGAGAGCCGCGAGGACTGGCACCGCGTCGATTACTTCGACCAGCGCGGCCACGAAGTGCATCGGACCGGACTGGTCTGCGACGATTCGCTTCGCCCGCTGGGCAGTGATGGACGGCCATTCGCGAAAGGACTCCACGCCGCGGGCTCCGTGCTCGCGGGGGCGGACTGGATGCGCATGAAATGCGGCGCGGGCGTGGCGGTCACCACGGCTCTGGCCGCCGTGAAGAGCATGAAATAATCAGCTTTTCGGGCCGGAGCGCGGTACGAACGGCAGGGGGCACGGCTCCTCCCGCCTGAGAACGAGCTGCTCCAGTAGCCCCGCAAGGCGACTGTCATAGGAAGGGTCGTCCGCAAACTGGCGGACGGCCTTTTCCATTTCCCGGGCTCCGTGATACGGACGCTCGCCCACCGACGCGCAAAAGGCGTCGGCAAGGCCGCAAATCCGGGCGTTCAGGCCGACGGCCTCGCCACGCAGCCTGCCGGGATAGCCGGTGCCGTTGACCCGCTCGTGATGGTGCTGCACGCACTCCTCCACCACCGGATCCTTCACCTTGAGCCGGGCCAGCATCATCATTCCCGTGTCCGGGTGCTTTTTCATGGACTGTCGCTCGTTGTGCATGAGCACGCCGGGCTTGTCGCGGATGAATCCGGGCACGCGGATCATCCCCACATCGTGCAGCGCCAGCCCGAGGGCGAGGCTGCCGAGCTCCAGTCGCTCAAGATCGCGCCACGCGGCCATGACCCGCAGGCCAAGACCGATGAAAATGGTGTTCACGGTGTGGATTTCCAGCGAGTATCCGTATCCCAGCGTGCGGGCCAGAAACCCTATTCGGCAGGGGTTCGTCCAGATGTACTCGCACAGCACGCCAAGGTCTGCGCGCACGCTTTTGAGGCTGTTGTGCGTGGGCTGATCGTAGAAGACGCCCATCTTTTCCACCAACGCCCGAAAGAACGTTTCGGCCACGTCCCGATTATCCAGCTCGTCCTCCACCAGAACGAGCCCGAGGTTCTTGCTGAGGTGCTTCGCGTAGGTGCGGTAATCTTCCCGATGCAGGAACAGCCGCCCCTCGTCACAGGTGCGCTCCGCCTCGCGCCGCCGGTCCGGGCTCATGGGCTTCTCGGCCTCGTGAAACAGGTCGATCCGCTCCAAAAGCTCGTTCCACTCGTACAGCCGTACCGGAGGGACATCCTCGGGAAACGTGGAAAGCAGATTCCTGCTGATCTGCAGGTACTGTTCGCGTAACTGCTCCGTCAAATCCGACATCGCGACCTCCGGGTTCGATGGTGGTGCGAGCATAGCGCGTTTCGGGCTTTTTTCAAAGCAGACGACCGCAGAGCATGAAAAAGGAGCGGCCCGCCTCTGCGGACCGCTCCTGCGTCTTCCATATGGAGGGACCGGGCTAATTGTTGCCGTTGCCGTTGCCGCGGCCCTTGCCCTTGCCCTTTCCGTTGCCTCCGGCCTTGCTGTTGCCGCCGGCTCCCTTGCCGCTGTTGCCGCGTCCGCCGGATGCGGATGCGCTGGAAGCGGACTCGGAACCCTTGGCGCCGCCCTTGGCCTTGGAGGAGGCGCGGCTCAGGCCGATGGCCTTGCCCTTGGAGTTGCCCTTGCCGCCCCGCACGCCGGGAGTCTTGGCGATACCGGTCTTCATGTTGCGGGATGTCCGGCGTCCCTTGGCGAGGCCCATGCCCTTCCCGCGGCCGTTGCCCGGTCCGGACACGGCTGCGGAGCGCTGGGTCTGCCCGCGGGCCTTGGTGTGTCCCATGCCGAGGATGCTCGGATGCAGGCCCAGTTCCTGAGCGATCTGCCCCCAGCCCATGCCCTGATCGCGCATGGAGCCGATGTCTCCGGCATCGAGGGATGCGGCTTCAGCCACGGCCTCGGCAGCGGCCTGTTCATTGGTCTGCGCCGCAGCCAGATCTGTTTCGGCTGCCGCAAGGCCGGACTCGGCTGCCGCAAGGCTGGATTCCGCTTCCGCAAGGTCGGCCTGTGCTGCTGCGAGGTCAGCTTCTGCGGCTGCTGCCGCTTCGTCGGTTTCCGCGGCCGCAAGGTCTGCCTCGGCGGCCTCGACATCGGCCAGAGCGGCATCGACAGCGGCCTGGGCGTCGGTGACATCGGCCTGCGCCTCGGTCACATCCGCCTGAGCGGCTTCCGTCTCGGCAGTTGCGGCGTCAAGATCACCCTGCATCTCGGCTGCGGCCTGTTCGGCTGCAGCTTCGGCAACCGTGGCGGCACGTTCGGCCTGAGTCGGATTGGCAAACGTCGATGTTTCCCCGGTCTCGTCGCCGGTGTCGGTTCCGGTATCAGTGTCCGTTTCGGTACCGGTGTCGGTCTCCGTTCCGGTATCCGTTTCCGTGCCGGGGTCGGTCTCCGTGGTGGTGTCGGTTTCCGTAACCGCGGTCTCGTCACCGGTGGCATCCGTGTCGGTCTGGGCCATGGCCGCGGGTGCGGCCAGCATCAGAACCAGCATGGACAGCAGTATATACTTCATGAAAATCTTCATGGCTTCATTCTCCAAGCGGCTACTCGACCACCGTGATGAACTTTACCGTCTCATCAAGGGTCATGGCGCCGTCTTCGGTTTCAACCTTTTCCCCCTGCCCGAACCAGCTCGGCTTGAGGCGGGAGGGATCAACTTCGGGCCACATCCTTGAAACGTAGTTGCGGATGAGCAAGGCCTTCCGTTTGGCTGCGTCCTCGCCGGATGCGTCGAACACGACGACGTGGACATCGAGCTTTCTGTTGTTGTCCAGCATGGCCCCCAGCACGGAGAGCGAGGGCTTGGACTCGTCGGTCAGCTTCATCATGGTGCTGCCCTGCTCGAAGCGGGGCACCCTGAGCGTAATCTTGCGCTGTCCGATGATGTAGTTGCGATACGTGTAGTCCCCGAGCGAGTTCAGGTTTTCCGTAGCCTTGAATCCGAGAACGCCGTCGGGATAGGCTTCCATGAATTCGAGCCAGGCCTGATGCGCCTCTTCCTTGCGTCCCAGCCCGTAGAGGGCCTCGCCCCGACTGTAGAGCGCTTCGGGGTTGAACGGGTCAAGTTCGAGAACGCGATCATAAAACGCCAGGGCCTTTTCCCATTCACCTCTGTCAAGGTAGTTGTGCGCGAGATAGAGATTCGCGGAGACGTGACGGGTATTGGCCTGAAGCGCGCGGCGGTAGGCCTCGCGCTCCTTGTCGAAGTTCAGAAGCGCCCAGTTGGCCACGCCGACCCAGAAGTGGTAATCCGAGTCTTCGGGTTCCAGCTTCGCGGCCTTCTCCAGATAGGGAAGCGCCGGCTCCGGCTCCTGCTTGGCCATGTACATCCTGCCGAGATAGTAGTTGGCCGCAGGATCGTTGGGATTTTGCGCAAGTTCCTGTCGCATGCTTCTGATACCTTCGTCGTATTCTTCCTGTTGCAGGTAGTGCGCCCCGGTGAGCGACGGTACGCATCCGGTGCAAAAGACCAGCAACATCAGCACAATTGCCGAAACAAAACGGCTTTTCACTTTCAGGACTCCCATGTGTTCGCGAACAAAGCGTCCTTGTTCTCATTTACGGATCAGGGGCCATGTGGTCACAGCCCTATTTCCTTTCTTCGAAAAGACCTCTTGATGTCAGCCCGAGCAGGGCCATGGCGTCACGCACGGTTCCGCCCTCGTTCAGGACCTCCACGGCAACCTTGGCCGCGGCCTCGTCCGAGAGCCCTCGCGACCTCGTCAACGTGATCACGCGGGAAAAATACCGCCACTCGCCGTCGAGCGTGCCGGACCGAAAGCCGGCCTCGAAGATGCGCATGGCGTCCCTCACCGGATACTCCAGCTCGCCGAACATGCCGAGCATGTCCATTCCGAGGGAGAAACGATCGAGCTGCTGGTCGGGGAACCGCTTGAAATAGACGCGCACGGCCTGTTCGGAAGCGCCGGAGCCGATGGCTTCGCCTGCGAGGACCTCCTTGTAGGGATCCCGCTCGCCGGGTAGATCGGACAACGCGGCGCGCGCCCTGAGGTAGCTGTCGAGGTGGGCTTTGAGCACGGCGGCCACGCGCACGGCGGGCACGCGCTTGGCGCGCCCCTCCATGGCCTTGGCCTCGAGCAGGGACGTGGGAAAGCGAAGCGCCTGCGCCTGCTCGAGAACCGCCGCCACCTGCGGGCTCCAGCTCTCGTGAGAACGCTGCAGGCCGTCGTCCGCGTTGGCGGAGACAGCCTGCAACGTCAGAAATGTCGTAAAGAGGATGACTCTACAAAGACTGTTCATGATCCCCTGTAAGGTACAGTAGCGAATTTCGATTCCCGAAACCGTCGTCGCGGCTCAACGGAGCCACAGGATCGGGCACGACGCGTTCGCCGTCCACGAGGAAAACGTATTCGTGCGTTCCGGGGGGCAGCTCAAGGTCGGCGACCCATGCGTCCAGCGACTTGTCATATCGCATGGCGGCTTCGTCCGGAGACCAGTTGTTGAAGGAGCCTATCACGGCCACCTGTCTCGCGTCGACATTCTTGCCGAGCACGAAGCGAACGGGAACCGACTCCGCACCGCCGGGAGAGACGGCCATGCGCTGCATGGGCAGGGCCAGCACCACCAGAAGCGCGGCTACTGCCATGGCCGGGACCACTCTGACCGGCGTTATCCGGATGGTGATCGGCCTGCGCATCCACAACAGGAACCGCTCCCACAGGGTCGGCCTGCGCGGCTCCAGAGAAGACATGACCCTGTCAGCGAACCCCTCCGGGACGTCTTCCCGGGGCATCTCGCGGATCATGCCGACAAGCATCTGATCATCAAAGCGTTCATTGGTCATGCTGTTCGCCTCCGAACCGTTTCCTGAGCATGCACAGCCCTCTGGAAACCCTCATCTTGGCGCCGCTCACGCTGATGGACAGCGCCTCGGCAATATCCTTCATGCTGCAATCCTCCCGAAAGCGCAACACCAGCGCTTCGCGGTAGGCTTCGGGCAGCCTCTCGATTTCGTTTGCCATACGCTGACCGTCCAGCCTTGTCTGCATGTCCACGGGCGGCACTCCTTCTCCGAGGCAATCCGGATCCAGCCCGGTGTATTCGCGCCCGGACTTGCGCATGTGATCCCTGAGCAGATTCATTCCGATGGCATACAGCCACGGAAAAAACCGCTTGGACGCGTTGAACCTGCCGATGGCGGCATAGGCCTTGGTAAACGTCTCCTGAGCCAGATCCGCAGCGGTTTCGCGCTCCATGCCGCTTCGAAGCATGAGGTTGTAGATCGGTCCCTGGTAACGCTCCACCAGAAACCGGAACGCCTCAGTGTCTCCGGACTGCACATCACGTATGATTTCCTTTTCCGCTTCGCTCTCGCTCAACCTCTCGCTCCGTCCGGGGCCCCGGTTCACAACTACGTTTCAATACCATATACGCCCGAGCCCGCGTCCGGTCACAGGGTTTCGGCACTTGCTACGTCCAACCGCATAATGTACCCACAAAGGCTAACCCAAAACTACCGGAGTTGATATGATTGAAATGGACACTCCAGTGCTGAAGGCAATCAGAGAACGAAGAAGCATCCGCAAGTTCACCGAGGAGGCGGTCTCCCGGGAAGACATCCTGACCATCCTCGAAGCGGGCCGCTGGGCTCCCAGCGGACTGAACAACCAGCCGTGGCGTTTTCTCGTCATCCCCGCGGGCGACCCGCGACAGGAGAAGCTGGCAGAATGCACCAAATACGCCCATGTGGTCCGCCAGAGCGCGGCGCTTATCTGCGTCACGCTCGACAAGGAGCGCATGTACAGCGAGATGAAGGATCATCAGGGCGCGGGCGCCTGCATCCAGAACATGCTTCTGGCCGTGCACGACCTGAGCCTCGGAGCCGTCTGGCTGGGCCAGATCATCAACGACCAGGACGCGGCCCTCGAAGCGGCCGGCATCCCCGACACTCAGGAACTGCAGGCGGTGCTTGCGATCGGACAGCCCGCACAGGACGGCACGTCCTCCCGCCTCGAACTCGCCGACCTCATGCTGGAGGAATTCTAGATGACCGTTAAGACCATCCCCCTCGGCCCGCTCGAAACAAACTGTTACGTCCTGTCCGACGGCGGCCGGGCCGTGGTGGTGGACCCCGGCGGAGACCCGGGGCCGCTGCTCGGCTACCTCGAAGAGCAGGGGCTCGAAGTGGACGCGATTCTCAACACGCACCTGCACTTCGACCATACGCTGGGCAACAAGGCCCTCGCCGACGCCCTCGGCAAGGACATCCTCGCCTCCGAGGACGACCGTCCCCTGCTGGATACCGAGCTCGGCGGCGGCGGAATGATGGGCCTGCCCGAAGTTCCGGCGTACGATTTCAAGCCGCTTACCCCCGGAGAAACCGAGTTTGCGGGAATGCGCTGCCGCATCTTCGCCACGCCCGGCCATTCACAGGGCAGCCTGACGTTCTACTTCCCGGACGCCAGGTGCGCCTTTGTGGGCGACCTGCTGTTCTACCGCTCCATCGGCCGCACCGACTTTCCGGGCGGAAGCCTCGACGTGCTGAAGAAGTCCGTCGAGGAGAACATCTTCCCCCTGCCGCCGGAGACGGTCCTGTATCCGGGGCACGGCCCCGAGACCACGGTGGGCGACGAGAAGAACCACAACCCCTTCTTCACGGGACTCTAGGAGGCAGCCATGAGCGAAGAAGTCGTCCGCGCCGACATCCGCGGCAAGTGCTGAGGCCTGACCATGGAGATAGGTTGGTATCTCCGCTTCGCCAAGTCTGACAGAATCGAGCTGACGGCAGACCCCGGCGCCGTGCCGCAGATTTTCTACGTGCTGGACATCCACCCCGAATGGGACGTGGACATCGAGAACGTCGAGGATCACGTGGTGGCCCACTATCGGCGCAAGGAGCCGGTATGGTCCCGGGCCGAGGCCGCAGGGCAGGAGTAACCGCGTGAGCTTCGCCGCCATATTCGCATGCAGCCACCGCAAGGGAGGCAACACGGACCACGCCGCCGAGCTCATGGCGCAGGGCGTCATGGATGCCGGGGGCGAGGCCCGAGTGTTTTACGTGCGCGACTACGCCGTGGAGCACTGCCTCGCCTGCGGGGCGTGCGAAAAGGCCGCCGGGCAGCCCCCGGAAAAGTGCTGCGTGCTCTCGCCTCGCGACGACTCCATGGAACTGTTCCGGCCTCTGCTGGAGGCCCGGACCGTTTTGATCAGCTCGCCCATATATTTCTACGCTCTGCCCTCGCGCTTCACCGCCCTCATGGACCGCTCACAGCAGTTCTGGGCCGCCCGAAATCGCGGTGAACCGTGGCTCGCCGGGCTGCCCGCCCGCACCGCCACGCTTGCCATGGCCGCGGGCCGTCCGCGCGGGGAAAAACTCTTCGAAGGCGCAGAGCGCTCCCTGAGATTCTTCCTCAAGGACTATGGGACCGAGATCGGACACTCGCTTCACTTCCGCGGCAAGGACGGCCCTGACGACATGCGGGCCGACGAGTCCGCGCGGGAGCAACTCCTGCGGGCCGGTCGCGAGGCGTGGGCCGGATCGGGATCGTGACGTTCGCCGGGCTGCTCCGACGCCTTGGCCTCGACGCGGGACGCTGCGCGCTGTGCCCGTCGCAGACATCGTTCGGGAAACTGTTCTGCGAAGACTGCGCCCGAAGGCTTCACCCTCGCGTCGGTGGATACTGCCCCCGATGCGGCGAACTCGCATCAAACCCGGACAGCACGCCGACCCTGTGCGCCATGTGTCGAATAGAGCCGCCGCCGTGGGAACGCATCCACTTTCACGGCGCCTACGACGACCTGCTGCGGGAGATGGTCCTGCGCCTGAAGTTTGCCGGAGGCATCCAGATGGCCGCGCCCCTGCGGGTCCTTCTCAGGCAGTCCCTGCGCGGCGAGGGACCTTTGCCGGAGCTCGTGGTTCCGGTCCCGCTCCACCCCGAACGGCTTCGCTGGCGCGGTTTCAACCAGAGCCTGCTGCTCGCGCGCGCCGTGGCGGCGGACCATAAGGGCATGCTGGCCCCGAAAGCCTTGCGCCGCATCCGGGCCACGCGTCCGCAGAGCGAGCTGGGGCCGGGGGAACGCAGAAGGAACCTTTCCGGGGCGTTTGCCGCCGGCGCAGAAACAGTGCGCGGCAGGAGCGTCCTGCTCGTGGACGATGTGTTGACCACGGGGACCACGATGCGCGAGTGCGCGCGGGTCTTGCGCAGGGCCGGTGCATCGCGTGTGGAGGCCCTTGTGCCGGCGGTTGCGGACGCCTCGGACCAGCCGCATAAAAAGTAAAAAAATGCATCGTCGGGTCTTGACTTTCTCGACCCTTTGGAGATAGGTTGCCGCTCTCTGACCAGATGGAGGTAGACAATGTTTGCAATTATCGAGACCGGCGGAAAACAGTACCGCGTAGAAGAAGGTCTTGAACTCAACGTAGATCTGATGAAGGTCGAAGCCGGGGAATCCCTCAGCATCGACAAGGTGCTTCTGGTGGACAACGACGGCGACACCAAAGTAGGTGCTCCCTACGTCGAAGGCGCTGCCGTGGAATGCGAAGTGCTCGGACACAATCGCGGCAAGAAAGTCGTGGTGTTCCACAAGCTGCCGAAAAAAGACGCCCGCAACACCAAGGGCCACCGCCAGGACTACACTCAAATCAAGGTCAAGGCCATCAAGGCCTAGCCCTGCCAGGAGGACATCATGGCTCATAAGAAAGCTGGTGGTAGTTCCAGGAACGGACGCGACAGTGCCGGACAAAGACGGGGCGTAAAGCGCTTCGGCGGTCAGGAAGTCGCAGCAGGCAACATCCTCGTGCGTCAGCTCGGCACCAAGGTGCATCCGGGCAACGGCGTCGGCATGGGCAAGGACTACACCCTGTTCGCCCTCGTCGACGGTACCGTCGAGTACGAGAAGTTCACCCGCAAGAAAGCCGTAAAGACCCGCGTAAACGTGGTTCCCGCCGAGGCCTAGGCCCGGCGCCCGGTCTTAAGGATTTCCCTTCGGATGGGAGGCGTCTTTCAGGCGCTTCCCATCCGTTTTGGTGTTTGAAATCCGAGTCCCGCCCAGCGGGGTCTTCCCGCGTATGCACCGCCGGCCGGGCCTACCCGGAAGGCGTCCCGCCGGAGGATGTGAACAGCTCGCATCGAACAACTTCGGCGTTCCATTTTCCGCAGGTTTCGGCATAATGCCGGAACAGCGCAGGGCGTGAAATCATCTCATCGGCACGGATATCACGCCTGCCTCACGACCACGGAGACATCATGCGATTCGTAGACGAAGCGACCATCAAGGTAATCTCGGGCAAAGGCGGCAACGGCTGCGCCTCCCTGCTGCGCGAAGCCAACAATCCCAAGGGCGGCCCCGACGGTGGCGACGGCGGACGCGGCGGCGATGTGATCCTGCGCGCCAGCTCCCGCCTCATGTCGCTGTACGACTTCCGCCTCAAGCGCAAGTACGCCGCCAGAAACGGCCAGCCCGGCATGGGTCGCGACCGTTACGGCAAAGCCGCGGACGACCTGTACATCGACCTCCCTACCGGCACGCTGATCTTCGAAGTCACCGAGGACGAAGACGGCAACGAGACCGAGCGCCTCGTGGCCGATCTGGTGAACGACGACACCGAAGTGGTCATCTGCAAGGGCGGTCAGGGCGGACGAGGCAACCTGCACTTCAAATCCAGCGTCAACCGCACCCCGCGCTATGCCGAGGAAGGCAAGTCGGGCGAGGAAAAGAAGCTCCGGCTCGAGCTCAAGATTCTCGCTGACGTTGGCCTGCTGGGACTGCCCAACGCCGGAAAATCAACTTTCATTTCACAGGTTTCCGCAGCCCGGCCCAAGATCGCGGCCTACCCGTTCACCACCCTCGTACCCAACCTCGGCGTGGTGGAGGACGAGTGGTTCAACAAGATGGTGATCGCCGACATCCCCGGCCTGATCGAAGGCGCGAGTCAGGGACAGGGCCTCGGCCACACGTTCCTCAAACACGTGGAGCGCACCCGCTTCCTCGTGCACATCCTCGCGGCCGACGATCTGGATCCGGAGAATCCGCTGGACGGCTACTCCATCATCGACGACGAACTGGCCGACTACAACCCCGAGCTGGCAGACAAGCCGCAAATCCGGGTCATCAACAAAATCGACACCCTGGACCAGGATACACTGGAAAACCTCAGGGAGAAATGTCAGGATTCCGGCGTGTTCTTCATTTCGGCACTCAACGGTGACGGAGTGGACGAGCTGCTCGACGCCATGTGGAACAGGCTACACGAACTGAACAGGGCCGAAAAGGAAGCCGAGAACAAGGCCGGAGATCCGGACGATGACCAGAGAGAATCCGCGTAAAGGGCTGCTTCAGCAGGCACGCCGCGTATTGGTGAAGGTGGGCAGCGCCGTGCTGACCCGCGAGGAAGGGCTCAACCGCGAGGCCATGATCCGGCTTGCCGGACAGCTTTCCCGCCTGCACGACAGGGGGATGGACATCATCCTCGTATCCTCGGGCGCCGTCGCCGCCGGGCGAAAGCGCATGCGCGAGGCCCACAACGGCCAGATGCCCGACATGGACGACCTGCCCGCGCGTCAGGCTGCATCGGCCGTGGGCCAGGGCCGCCTCATGCACGACTACGACGAGGCCTTCGGCTGGTTCGGCAAGACCACCGCGCAAATCCTCATCACCCGCGACGGCCTGAGTGATCGCCACCGCTTCCTCAACGCGCGCAACACGCTGGAGCGCCTGCTCTCGTGGGGCGTCATCCCCATCGTCAACGAAAACGACACCGTGGCGGTGCAGGAACTGGAGTTCGGTGACAACGACACGCTTGCCGCCATGGCCCTCGGCCTTGCCGGGGCGGACCTTTTCGTGAACCTCACCAGCGCGGACGGCGTGTTCGACGCCAACCCGGACAGCAACCCCGACGCCAAATGCCTGCGCATCATCGAGGACATCTCGGCCCTCAACTTCGAGACCATGTGCGACGGCAAGACCAACGTGGGCTCGGGGGGCATGTACTCCAAGCTCCGGGCCGCGCACCGCGCCGCACAGCTCGGCGTGGCCACGCTCATCGTCTCGGGCAAGGGCGAATTTTCCATTGAACAGGCCTTTGAGGACGAAAGCCACGGCACCTTCATTCTGCCGGTGGAAAACACCGTCTCCAGCAAGAAATTCTGGCTGGCCTACCACGAAGACCCCGCAGGCACCCTCACCGTGGACGCCGGAGCCGCCCGCGCCCTGACCGAAGGCGGCAAGAGCCTGCTCCCGGCCGGGATCAGAAAGATCGAAGGCTGCTTCCCCCGCGGAACGCTGGTGCGGGTCGTGGCAGGCGACGAGATGCTCTGCGTCGGCCTCTCCAACTACTCCTCGGACGAGCTGCACTCCATCGCCGGGAAAAACTCGGCGGAGATCGCCCAGAGCATCGGCCCGGTTCCCTTTCAGGAAGCCATCCACCGCGACAATCTGCTCATGGACGCGGCTATCTAGGTATCGACGATGAAGCACTCCGACGGCACACACAACGGCATCGACGCAAGCGCGTTGCTTTCCGCCGTTGCCGCCGGAGCCGAAGACCTCGTCAACGGACAGGGCTGGCCGGGAGGCGTGGACACCGTGCTGGCCGAACTCGGCCGCGTCACCGGCGTGAGCCGTGTCTGGATATTCCAGACCATCCGCGTGACCGAAACCAGCGTCGTTCAGGATTACATTTTCGAGTGGGCCTCCGCCAAACGGTATGCCCAGATCGGCATGCCGCAGTTCTCCATGTTCAGCAGTTCGCTGGAACTTCCCGAATACCGGGCCGTGGTGGATGGCCGCATTCGCGGTGAAGCGTACAAGACCCTGCCCCACGCCATGGAAGACTCGTGGCTGCGGGAAACGCTCGTCCAGCAGGGCATCCGCTCCATGCTCACCATCCCCATTCTGGTTGAGGGAGCTTGGTGGGGGACGCTCGGCTTTGACGACTGCGAACGCGAATACGACTGGTCCGAGACCGAGATAGCCCTGCTCAAGACCGCGGCACAGCTCATCGCCAGCGCGGTCATCAGGCAACGGCTTTCGGAGCGGCTCCAACAGTTCGACATCCTCAAGGTACTCACTGACAGCGCCGCATGGTCCTGCGACCTGCGCACGGGCCGCGTCTGGTACACCACGGAACTGACCGCGCCGGAAAGCACGGGAACCGTCTCCTGCAACATCCGGGGGGCCCTGGCCTTGCTGATGCCGGAGCACGCGCGGGCAGTGGCGGCACGCGCGCGGGAGCTGGCCGACTCGTACGCGACCTCTTTCCGCATGGACGTGCAGCTTCGCTCCCGCAACGGGCAGGGGCGCTGGGTGGAGCTGATCGGCAACGTGAACCGGGATCGGAAGGGCAAACCCACGCACCTCTCAGGCATCGCGGTGGATATCCGCACCCGAAAGGACCGGGAAAACCGGCTGCTGGAACAGGCGGAGACCGATGCCCTCACCGGATGTCGAAACCGGCACGTCTTCGAGAAGGCGTTGAGCGAGTCCTTCGAAAGCTCCCGGATTACCGGATCGGACCTCTCCCTTCTCATGGTGGACATCGACCACTTCAAGCAGGTGAACGACACCTACGGCCACCCCGTCGGCGACTGCGTCATCCGGCACCTTGCAGACCTCATGGGCAGCATCTGCCGTCGGCAGGACCTGCTCGCGAGAGTTGGCGGCGAGGAGTTCGCCGTGCTCATGCCGGACACCGGCATGGAGGAGGCGGCCACCGTGGCGGAACGCCTGCGCTCCACCGTGGAGTGCTCGGTCATCCCGTGCGAGCCGGACTCCCTTCGCATAACGGTGAGCATCGGCTTTGCGTCTCTGAGCTCGCTGACCGAAAAGACACCCACGAACCTCTTTCACGCCGCAGACAAAGCGCTCAACAGCGCCAAGCACGACGGCCGCAACCGCATCCGCCGCCCCCGCTGACGCTGCCGGGGTTTCCTTCCGGACCGAAACCAAGTACATTCCCCCCTTCATTACTCATCGGGACGGAAACACCCTTGCGCAAACTCTACCTCGACAGAAACCTCCAGTACGTCTTCAGCGTGACGCTCATGGCAATCCTCGGCGTCTCAAGCATCATCCCCGCCCTGCCGGACATCATGCACGGCCTCGAGATCGGTCCCGTGGGGATCGGTCTGGTCATCTCCGTCTTCACGCTGCCCGGAGTCATCTTCTCGCCGCTGGTGGGCATTCTGGCCGACCGTATGGGCCGCAAGCGTGTCCTGATTCCTTCACTCTTTCTCTTCGGCATCTCCGGCGCTGCCTGTTTCTTCGCCCCGAATCTGCACTCCCTGCTGATTCTGCGATTCCTGCAGGGTAGCGGGGCGGCCCCGCTCGGTGTGCTCTACGGGACCATCATCGGCGACCTTTATGAAGGGCGGGAACGGGCCGCGGCCATGGGCTACAACGCCGCCGTGCTCTCCATCGGCACCGCCGCCTTCCCCGCCGTGGGCGGCCTGATGGCCATGATCGGCTGGCGCTGGCCCTTCCTGCTGCCGCTGCTGGCCATCCCCGTGGGCCTGGCCATCGCCTCGGGCATGAACACCCCGGAACCGCGCACCAAGGAGAAGCTCGCCAGCTACCTGAAAAACGCCCTGAGCCAGATGCGCTCGCGCAACGCCTTCGGCCTGTTCTGCTGCACCCTGCTCACGTTCACCGTCCTCTACGGTCCCATAGTGACCTACCTGCCCATTCTGCTGGACCACCGCTACCACGCCTCCCCGGCCGCCATAGGCATGATCTTTTTCGCCTCGTCCATGATCACGGCGCTGGCCTCTTTCCAGATCGGCAAACTCTCCGACCGGTTCGGCCCCCGCACGCTCATCGCCGCCGGCGGCGTCTGCTACGCCGTGTCCATGCTCGGGCTGCCGCACATGCCGGGCTTCTGGCACAGCATCGCCCCGGTGACCTTCTTCGGCCTCGCGCAGGGGTTGACCATTCCCACCGTCATGACCATGCTCTCCAGCATGGCAGGGATAGAACAGCGCGGAGCGTTCATGGCCGTCAACGGAACCATCCTGCGTACAGCGCAGACGCTGGCCCCCATGCTCATGGGCGGCATCTTCGCGGCCTTCGGCATGGAAGCCGTGTATCTGGGCGGGCTGCTTTGCGCGCTGGGCATCGTCATACTGGCAGTCTTCGTCATGAGGAAGCTATGAAGTACCTGAACACCGGACAGACATTCTGCGCCGACGAGAACGGCGCGCCCGTGGACTGCGACGGCTCCGGGCAGGACGCCGAGTTCGCCCCCGGCCGTCCGTGGCCCGAACCGCGCTTTGAACGCGACGGGGAAACCGTCCTCGACAGGCTCACCGGCCTGACATGGCTTGCCAATCCCAATTTCACCGACTTTCCTCTCACTTACGAGGAGTGTCTGGAGGCCGTGCGCGAGCTTGACGCCTCCCGTCCCGGCGGATGCAGCGGCTGGCGCATGCCCAACCGGCGCGAAATGTTCTCGCTGATATCCTTCAATGACCGTAAACCCGCCATCCCGGCAGACCACCCTTTCGACAAAGGGCCGCTCGGCTGGTACTGGACCTCCACCCCCAGCGCCATGCAGCCCGGATACCAGTGGTACGTACACACCGAGGGCGGGCGCATGTTCTACGGCAGGCGCGACGGCTACTGCCTCGTCTGGCCCGTGTGCGGCACGAGCGACGCGCTCGCCGACACCGGCGCGGACGACGCCGCCACCGGAGCCGTCTGGCCCGAGCCACGATTCAAGCCGCAGGGCGACACCGTGCTTGACGAACTTACCGGGCTGGTCTGGACAGCATCCGCCGACCTGACAGACGGTCCCTGCTCGTGGAAAGAGGCCCTCGCCGCAGTCAGTACCCTTGAGACGCCCCCCCCCGAAGGTCACTCCTCCTGGACCCTGCCCACCATCCGCGAGCTCGAATCTCTGGTGGACGCGTCCCAACACTCACCCGCCCTTTCACTCGGGCATCCTTTCGACGACACGCGCGAGGCCTACTGGTCCTCCACCAGCAGCTCCTTCGAGCGGGACTGGGCCATGTGCCTCTACCTGCACAAGGGAGCGGTCGGCGTCGGCTTCAAGAAGGACGCCGGGTTCCACGTATGGGCAGTCTCCCGACCCTAATTTCCCCGCTCCGCCTGCCGATAAGAAGGAAAAGGGAGGCCGCCATGAACACCATGCGCTCACGTCTGCAACATCGGCTGAATCCGCTGCACGTCTACTGCAGGCTGCGAGATTTCGGCATCTGCGACCCTGCCGCCCACCGCATCAGCATCTGCTGGGAACGCCTGATATACCGGCTGGTGCTGGCCTGAGACATTCCCGCACGCGCCGTCGGAGCTTGACAGACCAGCCCCGTATGCGTCTAATCGGTATTTGACACAATTGCACCCGGAGGAAACACGTGTCGGAATACCCCAGGATACTCGGCGTCTTTTCCCGCAGTCAGGCTGAAGACATCGGCAGCGGCGGCACCCAGCGGAAGCATGAGGGCCAGACCTTCTGGTACGTGCGCCGTCTGGACGAAGAGACCTTCGAGGTTCAACCGCTCAATGCCAGCCACGTCCCCTCCGGCGTGAAGACCATGGTCCCCCGTCTGGAATTCCTGCATCATTACACTCCGGAACCCGACTACTACCGCATGCACACCGTGCCGGCGCTGGAATCCCTTGCCCGCAAGCTGCGCGAGGGGGAGCGCTACTTCAGCCTCGGGATGCTCGACGAGGCCGAGCTCAAGTTCGTCAAGGCCCTGATGATCGACGACCTCAACGTGGACGCCAATTACGGCCTCGGCAAGGTGTACTCGGAAAAAAAGGACTACGAGAAGCTGCGCAAGGTGGTGAACACTCTGATGGGAATCGAGGGCGCCTTCAGCTTCGAGCACCGCAGACAGCTCAACGAGTTCGGCATGAACCTGCGCAAGAACGGCCACTTCGACGAGTCCATCCGCTATTACTCCAAAGCGCTGGAACACAACCGGGAAGACGAGCACCTGCTGTTCAACCTCGCCCGTGCCCACTGGGACCGTGGCAACACCATAGAAGCGCAGGACGCCCTGGAAAACGCGCTCAAGCTCAACCCCGAGTTCGCGGAAGCGAAAAAGTTCCTGAACTACTGCCGCAGACAGTGACCCGCACGGCCACGCATCAGCCCTCCTCGGAAAGCTCCTGCCGCACCAGCTCCTGCCCGTAGGCCGAATTGATGGCGCTCTCCGTGAGAGAGCCGATGAGCCTGCCGTCCGCATCCACCACGGGAAGCTGCGAAACGCCCTTTTCCGTTATGAGGTCCAGCGCGGTCTGAAGCGTATCCTCCATGTGAACCGTGGCAAGGCCGGTAGTGCAGATGTCCTTGGCTATGAGCAGGTGCAAAAGCCCTTCCTCGTGCAGCACGGGCCGGATGTCGCGGAATGAGATTATGCCCTTGAGCATCCCTTCTTCGTCCACCACGTGAAGGTAGGACGCGTTCTCCGTCTTGAAAGTCCAGACGATGGACTCCAGCGTTGCCCCCTCGCTCACGGTGACCACGTCCTCGCTCATCATTTCCACCACCAGCATCTTCCTGAGCACGTTGCGCACGCGGCCGCCCGTCAGATCTATGCCCTTCCTGAGCAGCTTGATGGTGTAGATGCTGGCCTTGCTGATGGACGAGTTCAGCACCAGCGCCGTGATGCAGGTCAGCATCAGCGGGAGAATAATGGAATATGAGCCGGTCATCTCGAAAATGATCAGGATCGCGGTGATCGGCGCATAGGTTGTCCCGGCCACGAGACCGCCCATCCCCACCAGCGCGTAGGCTCCGGGCGATGCGGTCACGCCGGGGAACATCATGTTCATGAGGCTGCCGAAGGCGCCGCCGGTCATGGCCCCGATGAACAGCGAGGGGGCGAAAATGCCGCCCGAGCCGCCCGACCCCAGCGTCAGGGACGAGGCCAGAATCTTGACCCAGATGAGCGTAAAAAGCATCACGAAGCCCATCTGGTTGGTCAGCGAAAGGTTCATGGCGCCGAAGCCCACACCGAAGCTCTCGGGGCAGAAAATGACCAGCACGCCGAGCATGGCGCCGCCCACCGCGGGCTTGATCCACTCCGGCATGAACCGCAGGCCTTCGAAGCCGTCCTCGAAAGCGTACAGAATGCGCGTGAAGCTCAGGGCTATCAGCCCGGACGCCACGCCGAGGAACGGGTACATGAGGTATTCCCACGGGGACACGACCGCGTAGTGCGGAATCTCGAAGGCCGGGAAATTGCCGAAATAATAGCGGGAGATTGCCGTGGCCGTCACCGACGACAAGACCACCGGAGAGAACGAGGTCATGCCCCAGTCGCCGATGATGATCTCGAGCGCGAACAGAACGCCGGCGATGGGCGCGTTGAAGGTGGCCGCGATGCCCGCCGCCGCGCCGCAGCCGATCATGGTGCGCATGTGTCGGCTCGGGACCTTGAACACCTGCCCGATGCTCGAGCCGATGGACGAGCCGATCTGCACCATGGGCCCCTCGCGGCCAACCGAGCCACCCGACCCGATGGTCACCGCCGAGGCGAAAATCTTGGCGGCCGCCACGCGCTTTCGGATGACGCCGCCGCGCAGGGCGATGGCCTGCATCACCTCCGGCACGCCGTGTCCCTTGGCTTCGCTGGCAAAGAAATGCACCACCAGCCCCACGATCAGCCCGCCGAGCGCAGGCATGGAGATCTTGGCCCACATGGGGATTTCATGGGCGTACTCGAGAAACTCCCCGGAGTGCTGATAGAACAGCCACTGCATGGACTTGAGCAGATACTTGAAGAGAATCGCCCCGTAGCCCGAAAGCACGCCGATGAGAATGGCGAGCATCAACTGGGTCAGGTCACGGTTCAGAAACGGTTGCTTGCGCTCGGTCGGTGAAGGGACGTTCGTCATCCGGCCTCCGGTTCGGTTCTCCCTGCCGGCGGAAAAGGACGAGACAGACTCATCCCTCCGGCAGTATTTCCCTTTTACCCGCTCCGGCCGTTCATTGCAACGCACGCCTGTAAACCTTGTGCCACGGTGCCAAAAAAGGTAATCAGGCTCCGACAAAACAACGCACACAAGGAGAACGACCTTGCCGAAATACGAAATGGAAAAACTCGAAGCCACGCCGGAGTTCGACTTCTTCATGTTCGCCGAACTGACCGGCGAGACCCGCATCGATCAGGACCTGCTTGACGAATTCGCTCCGCGCTGGGACGACTGGGTCAAGAAGCTCAACGCCTACAAGCTCACCAACACCGAAGGGGATAACGGCTACATTCTCGTTTTCCTCGACTCTGACGTGGACGAAGAGATCGACTACATCTGGAACGACTCTCCGGCATTTGCGCTTTCCTTCCACAACCTCGCCGTCTGCATGGTCATGACCGCCGCACGCGGACTGGTGCCCGAACTGGAGCAAGGCGCCTGCGCCCCGCTGCCTCGCGCTCCGGAAGGCGTCAAGGATGCCACCGGAGAACTCGGCATCGAGTGGAAGGACGACAACACCATCAACCGCAAATACGCCGTGTTCACGCCGTTCCCCTACTCCGGAGGCTGCGCCGTGTGCACCATGAGCGAGACCTGTCCCAACTCCACCGTGAGGCAATAGCATGGGCTACACCGTCAAGGACCTCCTGCGCCTTGAAGTGGTGCCCGCCCTCGGCTGTACCGAGCCGGTCGCCATCGCGCTGGCCGCGTCCGCCGCGTCGTCCCTGCTGCCCGAACCGTGGCGGCGGCTCGAACTCTGGCTGGACCCCAACGTGTACAAGAACGGCCTCGCTGTCTCCATTCCCGGTACGGACGGCCTTTCGGGCCTCGATCTGGCCGCGGCGCTGGGGGCCTCCTGCGGCCTCCCCGAGCGCAGGCTGGAGGTCCTTGCCGAAGTTGATGAGGACTGCGTCGCCGCAGCCCGCGAGGCCGCTGCCGACGGCCGAGTGGACGTCACCCTCATGCCGGACGTCCGGGGCCTCCATGTGCGCGCAAAAGCCATCTCGGCCAACCACGAGGCCGAGGCCTTCATCGAGGGCCTGCACGACAACATCGTCGCCCTCTCCCTTGACGGAAAGGAAGTGGAAAGCCCGCTCATTGTCCCCGGCTGCACCCCCGGCGGCTCGTCGCGCATCGACGAACTCGAGAGCTGGCTGAAGACGCTGTCACTGCGCGAACTCGTGGCCCTGCTGGACCAGCTCGACGACGAAGACTTCGACTTCCTGCAAGAGGGCGTGGACATGAACCTCGCCCTTGCCGAACAGGGCCTCAAGTTCGGCATGGGGCTCGGCGTCGGCAAGACACTGGAGCGTCTTGTACGCCAGCAGCTCATCAAGAAGGACATGATCCTCGCCGCGAGGATGCTGACATCTTCGGCTTCCGACGCACGCATGGCCGGAGCGCCCCTGCCGGCCATGAGTTCCGGCGGCTCGGGCAACCACGGTCTCACCGCCATCCTGACCATCTGGGCCGTCAAGGACTACCTCGACGTGACCCCGCGGCAGGTACTGGAAGCCGTGGCCCTCTCCCACGTCATCACCGCCTACGTCAAAGCGCACACCGGCAGGCTCTCCGCCGTCTGCGGATGTTCGGTGGCGGCAGGCGCCGGAGCCACTGCGGGCGTGACCCATCTCCTCGGCGGTGACGTGCGCCATATCGCCGGAGCCATCAAGAACCTCATGGAAGACCTCGCAGGCATCATCTGCGACGGGGCCAAGGCAGGCTGCTCCCTGAAGCTCGCCACGGCTGCCGGAACCGCCGTGCAGGCCGCACTCTTCTCCCTGCAGGGCGTCAACGTCCACTTCACCGACGGCATCATCGGCCAGTCGCCCGAAGACACCATGCGGAACGTCGGCACGCTCTCCACCGAAGGCATGATCGCCACAGACCGGACCATCCTCAACATCATGCTGGAAAAGAAATTTACCGACGTCTGATCCACCAAGGCACAGCTCACCAAAAAGGCGTCATCTCTCGAGATGTCGCCTTTTTTGGGTTCTCACAACCAGAAAACGAATCAAATTGCGCCCGGCAGCCCTCCTGCGCCGAAATGTCGCCAAGACCACCGCCCGGCCTCGGCCATCCTCCAGCCGAGTTATGTGTTGACGCCGTCCAATATATCGGTCATTAGAGTCGCCGCCTGAGATTTCGTCATATTTTATGGCCCAGTTCGAGGTTCCTGCTTTCAGCCCTTCGTCCGACTCCCCATAATATACGTCCCCGTTTCAGCCGAGAGCCCTCACGGCTCCCCCTTATGCATTCGCACCGGGTTATTCCCGGTGCCTTTCCTGGTGTCGGAAGTTGCCGACATCGCGACCTCTTTACTGTTTCTCAAAGGATTTTCATGGAAGCGAGCCCCTCTTTTGTTGCCAAGTCCGAAGGCAGCGCCCTGACCGATATCTTCTCCGGATCCGCAGTCGCTCTCGCCCTTATTCCCGAAGCCGTCGCCTTTTCCTTCGTCGCCGGCGTCTCCCCCATGGTCGGCCTGTACGGCACGTTCATGATGTGTCTGATCACCGCCGTGCTGGGCGGACGTCCGGGCATGATCTCCGGCGCCACGGGCGCCATGGCGATTGTCATGGTCGGCCTCGTTCAGGAAGGCAACGCGCTTGGCGGAGCCGGCTCCCATGCCGGATTGCAGTACCTGTTCTTCACGCTGCTGCTGGTCGGTGTTTTCCAGATGCTCGCAGGCATTTTCCGGCTCGGAAAATTCATACGCATGGTGCCCCGTTCCGTCATGATGGGCTTCGTCAACGGCTTGGCCATCGTGATCTTTCTGTCCCAGCTGGAGATGTTCAAGTCCGGCGGCGAGTGGATGCAGGGGCAGCCCCTGTGGACCATGGCCGCTCTCGTAGCCCTGACCATGGTGCTCATGTACGCCGTGCCCAGAATCTACAGCAAAGCCCCCAGCGCCCTCATTGCCATCCTCTCTGTCTCCCTGCTCGTCATCTTCACTGAAATCGACACCCAGACCGTCCTTTCCTACATCCAGTCCAACGGCGGCACCGGCATCGAGGCAGGACTCCCGACCTTCGCCCTCCCTGTCGTTCCCTTCACATGGGAAACCTTCGTATTCATAACCCCGTACGCGCTCATCCTCTCGGCCATCGGACTCATCGAGTCGTTGATGACGCTGTCGCTTATCGATGAATTGACGGAAACCCGAGGTTCCGGAAACCGGGAATGTCTGGCACAGGGAATCGCCAACTTCGTCAACGGCCTGTTCGGCGGCATGGGCGGGTGCGCCATGATCGGACAGAGCATCATCAACATCACCTCCGGCGGTCGCGGCCGCCTCTCCGGCATCGTCGCGGGCTGCGCCCTGCTGGTTTTCATCCTCTTCGCATCACAATACATAGAACAGGTCCCCATCGCCGCCCTCGTCGGCGTGATGTTCATCGTTGTCATCAAGACATTTGCCTGGAGCACGTTCAAAATAATGAACAAGATTCCCAAATGGGACGTACTGGTGATCGCGCTGGTAACCGCGCTGACCGTCAAGTACGACCTCGCCATCGCCGTCATCTGCGGCGTCATCATCTCGGCCCTGATCTTCGCCTGGAAAAACGCCCTGCGCATCCGCGCCCGCAAGGTGATCGATGAACACGGCATCAAACACTACCAGATATACGGGCCGCTCTTCTTCGCCTCCACGGAACTCTTCCTCAGCAAGTTCGACGTCGCCAACGACCCGGACGAAGTCATCATCGACTTTGAGGAATCCCGAATCATGGATCAGTCCGCCATCGAAACCATCAACAAACTGGCAGCCCTCTACGACAGAGCCGGAAAATCCATCCACCTCTGGCACCTGAGCAAAGACTGCATCAGACTCATCAAAAAAGCGGAAAAAATCTGCGTCGTGAACGTGCTTGAAGACCCAGACTATTTCGTCAGCATCGACGACTACCGACAATATCAAGAAAAACTCGCCTCCGAAGCCTTGTAAACGAGGGCACCTCCGGGGTGCAGGGGCTCCGCCCCTGCACCCCGGCAAAGGGGCGGGACCCTTTGCAATCCCCGGGTTGTCAGCGGGGTTGCAGCGCAAGGGTCATGCGGCCGCATACACCGCATCCATGCTGTAGCCCCGCTGACGGGATTTTGGTGCCGTGCGTCTCGGCTAACGGACGCCCTTAGCCATGGTCAGTCCCCTTGAAGTTTCGTCAGCCCATGCACGACTGCCCCCTGAATTCCCAGCAAAGTGCTTTCTCCCGTCTACCAAGTACCGCAGCAACTGCCGATCGAGGCATAGAGGCACTCGCCGAGCATAGCGATGGCCCAAAAGCGCAGTTTTTGTCTTCTTGTATCTGCGCAGCAGAGAGGGAGGACGGCCGACAGGCCGCCCCCCGCAACTCGGGCGAAGAAAAAATCCTCCGGCAGGCCGCCACCCGACGAAATCTTGACGGAACGTCAACGGAAGGGCATGAAGGCGTGACCTCGAAATCACAAGGGAGATTCCATGTCCGAAAAGAAAACCAATCCCCGTTCCTACGAGGATACGATCGCATCCGACATCTTCCACGCGCTGGAAGCCGCCCGCGAACAGGGCACTGACATCGATGCCGGCTTCGACCACTCGCCCATGGGGGTCGGCGGCGCCGAAATCTATTATATGTTCTACTCCAAAAAGGCGCTGAACGAGACCAAGATGCCCACGGCGCTCAAAAAACGGCTCGGCCTGTACAACGTGCTGGCTTCCATCATGCACGGCGACAAACCGCTTGGCGTTTTCCTCGTATGCAGCCTTCACGTGAAGTTTTCCGAGATCAAGGAAGAGTCGCAGATCCGCAAGGCCATCCAGAAGAAGGACGTCTATCGCTTCAAGGACATGTTCGCGGATATCGTGCGCCAGAACATGCAATACCAGCCGGGCACCGAACCGACGCAATAACGGTGCGACATCAAGGGCAAAAGCCTTTGTGTTGCATTTCCATCCCCGCAGGGCAGGATCGGCGGCATGAAACACGGTTTTTTCGATATGATCAGCCGCGAGGCTTTCGAGCGACTGCTGCTCGCCTTTCCGAAGCTCGGGACCGAGTCCGTCTCTCTGTACGGGGCTTCCGGGCGGATTCTGGCCGAACCGCTTGTTGCGAGTCATGACTGGCCGCTGACCGACCGCTCCTGCATGGACGGGTTTGCTGTCAATGCGCGTGACGCCTTTGGCGCGTCAGAATCCAACCCTGCCTATCTGGAGTGCGTGGCAGAGCTTTCCGTAGAGGAAGAGCCGACCGTCACGCTTGAGCGCGGCGAATGCGCACGCATCTCCACCGGCGGCAGTCTGCCCGCCGGAGCCGATGCCGTGGTCATGGTGGAGCACACCCTGAGCATGGAAGGCGGCACTATCGAGATTCACAAGGTCGCCGCGCCGGGACTGAACGTGATGCGCAGGGGTGAGGACGCCCGGGCCGGAGCGACCGCGCTTCAGGCCGGGACTCCGCTTCGCGCGCAGGAAGTCGGCATGGCGGCGGCGCTCGGTTTCGAGAGTGTGTCCGTCGGCCTTCCCCCGCGAGTCGGCATCCTATCCACCGGCGACGAGCTCGTGGCTGTTGCCGACACCCCCCGGCCCGGTCAGGTTCGAGACGTGAACAGCTCCGCGCTGGCAGCCATGAGCGAAACCTGCGGCGCGACCTGCACATGCTACGGCATCATCCCGGACGACCTCGATTCGCTGACCGAAGCGTTGAAACGTTCCGTGGCGGAAAACGATGTGACACTGCTCTCCGGCGGCAGCTCCATCGGCGTTCGCGATTACACGGTGGGCGCCATCGAGGCCCTGCCCGAATCCACCCTGCTGGCGCACGGCGTCGCCATCAGCCCCGGCAAACCGGCCATTCTCGGGCGCGTGGGCGATCGCGCCGTGCTCGGCCTGCCCGGTCAGGTGGCCTCGGCGCAAGTGGTGATGGCGGTGCTGGTACAACCGTTCCTGCGACACCTGCAAGGACACGCCGCCGCCTTCGACCGCTCCGGCTGGGCGTGTGTCCATGCCGAGTTGGCGCGCAACGTGGCCTCCAAGCAGGGTCGGGAGGACTATGTGCGGGTCCGTCTGGAGGAGCGCGAAGGGATGCCGCCGCTGGCGCACCCCGTCCTCGGAAAGTCAGGGCTGCTTCGCACCATGCTTCGGGCGGAGGGGCTGGCCGTCATTCCGGCCGAAGCCGAAGGGCTCTACAAGGAGTCGTTGATAAAAATTTTGACACTTTAATTGTCTGAATTTATTAATCTTCGATTCAAATCGCTTGTTTCTCGCGGCATCTCGCCGCTGATTTTCCAGTCTTCACCGGCAAACAGCATCTCAAAGTCGCTGTCCACCGGCGCCGAGGCGGTTCGGTTGCCGGATTCCACGACCATTTCGCCTTGTGCGTGAATGATAGCCGTGGTGTCAGTCCTGCTGACCACCTCGAAAGTCATCTCGGTCGCATCCACGCTTGCCGAGCGCAGCATCTCGAACGTGCCCAACTGTTTCTGGAACTCCTGAAATACATACAGATTCATCCGCTCCTGCCTGCGCAGGCTTTCCGGGTACAGCAGCAGGACATCCTCGTCGAGGCGGGTGTTGAGCACCAGAAAGCTGCGGATGACCGGTGCCGTGCGATCCAGCAGCTCCTGATCGCGCCGCGCCTGCCGCTCGGCTTTCATGTCGGCTTCCGTCTTGGGGATGGCGCTCAGGTAGAGCTTGATTTCCGAGACGGCCACCCCGCGATGCTCGGCTTCCGGTCCCCGAGGCGTCACTTCGTCCACCAGCAGTCTGAACGATGCGACCGGTTCACCGCTGTCGCAGGCAACGCTCTGTTCGCCGCCGGTGTCGTCCAGCGTGAAGGGGAACTCTGCGCCGTCGGGGTACACCACCCTTCCGCGGGCAATGCGATTGCGCAGCCCGAACTTTCCGGTCCCCTGCTTTCCGTTGAATATTCCCAGACGGACCACGCGGGCGGGGCGGTCAAACTTCACGGTGACCGACTCCCCGCTGCCGTCGCCCAGCGAGACCCATGCAGTGGCGGGATCATTGTCCATCAGGTGGCCGGGAACATGCGTCGCCAGCACGTCGGGCTTGAAGCTCGAGACCACCACGCGCGCCTCGAAGGCATGAGCGACGGAGACAAGCAGAGCCAGACATGCGGCGAGCGAGAGCAGGCGAAGCGTTTTCATGCGGCAGACCTTACGTGGGCGGATGAAGCGATGTAAAGCGCGGAGACCGCCTTTTCACGCAGGAACAGGTCAGTCCTTGTTCAGCTTCAGATTGCCGAAGCCGCCCCACGCCTGTTGCACCACCCCTATTATGACCAGCGCGTCCGGGTCGATCTGCGAGACCATATATCGCAAATCATTCACTCTGGAACGCATGACCGTACAATAGAGCATGGTGCTGGGTTCCCGTGTATAGCCACCCGTGACTTCCCACATGGACACGCCGCGGCGCATTTCGTTCACCAACGCGTAGCGCATCTGGTCCGGCTTTTTGGTGATGATGATGGCGGTGCGCAGCTGGCTGACTCCCTCGAGCGTGAAGTCGGAGAAGATGCCGGTCATCACGAGGGTGAACAGCGCGAGCATGGCCATCTCCCAGCTGAAGGTCAGCCCGCCGAGGCAGATGACGCCGAGGTCGGTGAACAGGTAGACCTGACTCATGGGATAGCCGGTAAAGTTATGAATGATCCGCGCGGGGATGGACGTACCGCCGATGGTGGAGCCGAAGCGAAAGATGATCCCGTTGCCGAGGCCGAACAGCACCCCGGCATAGAGGCAGGCGAGAAACTTGTCGTGAGTTATGGGATACGGCGAGAGCGCCTGCGGCAGCGTGTTCAGGAACAATTCGATGAATGAGGAAAACGCCACGACCGCCAGGATGGACGATGCGATGAACCGCCAGCGGCCCAGAAAGAAGTATCCGAGGATAAGCAGCGGCACGTTGAAGAGCCAGATCAACACACCTTC
Source organism: Pseudodesulfovibrio halophilus DSM 5663 (assembly GCF_059568665.1). Classification (NCBI taxonomy): domain Bacteria; kingdom Pseudomonadati; phylum Thermodesulfobacteriota; class Desulfovibrionia; order Desulfovibrionales; family Desulfovibrionaceae; genus Pseudodesulfovibrio; species Pseudodesulfovibrio halophilus. Next base: position 130,362 of record NZ_JCANTV010000012.1, read on the forward strand.
GGACATGCCGGTATAGTGGTTGATGATAATCGCCAAGCCGCTGACCCCGCCCGCGGTGATGTTGTACGGGATCTGGAAGAGCACGAACCCGAGCGCTGCGAGGGCGGCCCCGAACAGCACCATGAAGTTGCGGATTATGAGCCGACGTATCCGCACCTGCATCGGCTGGTGGAGTTTGCGTTCGACCTTATTTGAAATGCCCATGTGTCTTGCCTTTTGCTTGCGTTTTGACCGACGGCGCATCGCCGTCTTTGGGTGGGCTATCACAGCCGGAATCTTCGTGACAAACAAAAGATTGGTTTACCGGCGGCTCAATCATGCGCATGACAGACGAAAGCCCCGCAGGCCGGAGCCTGCGGGGCATGATTTTTGGTCGGGACGTCAGGAGAAGCGGACTAGTAGCGGTAGTGATCCGGCTTGTAGGGACCTTCCTGCGGCACGCCGAGGTAGTCGGCCTGATCCTTGGAGAGGCTGTCCAGCTGCACGCCGAGGCGTTCGAGGTGCAGGCGAGCCACTTCCTCGTCCAGCTTCTTGGGCAGGATCATGACGCGCGGCTCGTACTCGTTCTTGGCGAGGTCGAGCTGTGCCAGCACCTGGTTGGTGAAGGAGTTGGACATGACGAAGCTCGGGTGGCCGGTGGCGCAGCCGAGGTTCACCAGACGCCCTTCGGCCAGCACGATGATGGAACGGCCGGACTCGAGGGTCCACTTGTCGACCTGCGGCTTGACCTCGTCGCGCTTGCACTTGGGGTTGTTTTCCAGATAGGCCATGTCGATTTCATTGTCGAAGTGGCCGATGTTGCAGACGATGGCCTCGTCCTTCATGCGCTCCATGTGCGCGCCGCTGACGACCTTGAAGTTGCCGGTGGCGGTGACGAAGATGTCGCCGATCTCGCAGGCCTTTTCCATGGGGATGACTTCGAAGCCCTCCATGGACGCCTGCAGAGCGCAGATGGGGTCGATCTCGGTGACGAGTACGCGTGCGCCGAAACCGCGCATGGACTGGGCGCAGCCCTTGCCCACGTCGCCGTAACCGCAGATGACCACGACCTTGCCCGCGATCATCACGTCGGTGGCGCGCTTGATGCCGTCGGCCAGCGACTCCCGGCAGCCGTAGAGGTTGTCGAACTTGGACTTGGTCACGGAGTCGTTGACGTTGATGGCCGGGAACAGCAGGTCGCCGTTGCGCTGCATTTCGTACAGGCGGTGCACGCCGGTAGTGGTCTCCTCGGAAACGCCGCGAATGTTTTCAGCGATCTTCTGCCACTTGGTGGGGTTGGCTTCGCAGGAAGCCTTCAGGCGGTTCATGACCAGCTGAAATTCGGGATTGTCGTACTTCTTTTCGGCCAGAGACGGGTCTTTCTCCACCTTCACGCCCTGATGCACCATCATGGTGGCGTCGCCGCCGTCGTCCACGATGAGGTCCGGGCCGGAGCCGTCGGGCCATGTCAGGGCCTGCTCGGTGCACCACCAGTACTCTTCGAGGGTCTCGCCCTTCCAGGCAAAGACCTTGGCGGAGCCCTTCTTGACGATGCACGCGGCAGCGTGATCCTGCGTGGAGAAGATGTTGCAGGACGCCCAGCGGATGTCCGCGCCGAGGTCGTGCAGGGTCTCGATGAGCATGGCGGTCTGGATGGTCATGTGCAGGGACCCCATGATCTTGAGTCCCTTGAGCGGCTTCTCGGTGCCGTACTTTTCACGCAGCTGCATCAGGCCGGGCATTTCCCGCTCGGAAAGCTGAAGTTCCTTGGTGCCCCAGTCGGCAAGGGAAATGTCGGCGATTTTGTGGTCCAGTTTCGGATCCACGGGCTGAACATTGCTCATGATTTCCTCCATTTGAGGTTTGAATTCAAGGTTGCGGGCAAAGGCCCGTTAGCGGACGGCCCGGTAAAGGATGACCGTCAGTCCCATGTTTACGGAAAATTCATCGGCCCGCTCCAGACGGAACCCCGCGTCCGCGAGCATCTGTTCCATCTCCTCCCGGTCGATGCCGAGAAGGCGGTCGCCATAGTCGGAGCGCATGACCTCGTTCCCGTGGCTGTCGAACTCCGCGACGACCAGCGAGCCGCCCCGCCCCAGCACCCTAGCCGCCTCTCCCAGCGCCTCCGCAGGATTCGCCAGATGGTGCAGCACCAGCGAGAGCACCGCGCAGTCCGCCTCGGCGTCGCGAAGCGGCAGGTGCGACAGCTCGCCGATGCGCAGGCTGACCCTCGGATCGGACTCGAAGCGTTCGGCTGCAAGCTCGAGCATCTTCGGTGAGTTGTCCACGCCGATGACCGAGTCGGTAGCCTTCGCCAGCACGGAAAGGATCTCCCCGGAACCGCAACCGAGATCGGCCACGATACCGCAGTTACCCAGACGCGAAATGATTTCCGCATGCAGATCGAGTCCGCCCAGGACATCCTCTCGCAGCTTGCGCCAGTCGCCGGCGATGGCGTCGAAGAAGCGGCGGGTCTCGACGGTGCGGTCTCGGACCACGGAATCCGCGCGCGCCATGTCGCGGCTGAAAACCGCCTCGTCATCGAAGAGCGGCTCCACACCCTCAAGGAAAATGCGTCCGTCCCCTTCGCGCGCAGCACGGTAGAAGGCCCACAGGCCGTCCCGGCGACACTCCACCAACCCGGATTCGGCCAGAATCTTCAGATGGCGGGAGATACGCGACTGTCCCATCTCCATGACCTGCACCACCTCGCCCACGTTGAGCTCGTGCTTCAACAGCACATTGATGAGGCGGGCTCGCGTCTCGTCGCCAAGCGCCTTGGAATATTTGAGAATTTTCAACAACCACTCCTAAATATCAATATATCTTGATATACGATGCTCCGTACTTAGCCGTTTCCTTGGCGTTGGTCAAGCACAGCGGGAGGCATGATAATATTTGCCTTACCGGGTGGACACGGCGTGGATTTTTCGGGATACAGAAAGTGAGAATTCATATTCCGCAACCAGGAGGGCCCCCATGTATCGCAAGATCATACTCGCAGCCACATCGCGCGGCGAAACTGACCATGCCGCACAGGCGGCCTTCGCCCTTGCCCGCAGGCACGGAGCCGAGCTTGTCATCTTCCACGCCTGCCGCCTGCCGAGCGAGGGGTGGGGCACGCTGGACCGGCTGGTCTCCAGAGACGAACTCGTGGAGACCACGCGAAAGGACATCATTGACAACTACTCCGGCCGCCTTGAAGGCATCGAATACACCACGCACGTGGTCTGCGGCGACCCGGCCGAAGAGCTGGCATGCGTCGCCACGCGAGAGGGTGCGGACCTCATCGTCATGGGCCCGCACTGTCGCACGGGAACCTGCCCCGGCAACCGCATGTGGGGCCATGTGGACTCCACGGTTCAGCGGGTGACATCCCTCGTGGTGGCGCCGGTGATGGTCGTGACGCGGCCCGCCTCCATTCTGGAGTACGAGCCCAAGACCATTCTGGTGCCCACGGACATGAAGATACCCTCCGAGAACGCGGTGTGCCACGCCTCCAGCATCGCACAGGAGACCGGCGGAAAGATCATCCTGTTCTCCGTTCTCGACATCGGCATGAGCTACCCGAACCCGAGGTTCTACCAGCGCGACATGGAAGACTTCATACAGGACATCATGACACGGATGGAGCAGAAGTATGGCAAGCTGCTCCGTCACGTCGACCACGAGTTTCTTGCGTGGGAAGGCGTGCCCTACACGGAGATTCTCAAGGCGGCGCGCTGGAAGGAGGCCGACATGATCGTCATGGCCCGGCACTCGTCCATCAAGGAGTCACATCAGGTGCTCATCGGGTCCACTGTGGCGCAGGTGGCGCTCTCGCCGAGCTGCCCCACCACGGTAATCAACTACCGGGCCAAGGCCTGCATGTGATCCGCTGTTGCGAAGCGCCCGCTCATACTATATGTAATGCGCGCGGCCGTGCCGCAGGGAAGGATCATGTACGGATACTGGGGAAAGGACCTCAAGAACCGCAAGCGTAAAACGCGCGACATGCGTAACGCCATGCCCGAAATGCTGAAGGAGCTCGACTCCGACGGCAGCCTCAGGCTGGTGCGCGTCTGGCGGCAGTGGGACGAAATGCTTGGCGAATTCGCGAGCATGGTGCGTCCTCTCGGCCACCGCGGCAAGACGCTCATCCTCTACGCCGAGGACCCCATGATTGCGGCCGAGGCAGCATACTTCTCCCAGATCATTACGGATCGCATCAACAGCCATTTTGGTGAAGAAATCTTTGACAAGGTACGCTTCGAGCTGTTAAACGGCAGAGTTCCTTTGGGCAAGCCCTCCGCCACCGCTCGGCGGGAGGAACCCTTGAGATATAAAAAGCCAAAGGTTCTCGGGACCTTGAATGACCAGATAGATCCGGAAAGCCCTGTCGGAAGGTGCTACCGGGCCTACCAGAAAATTTTTGACGACGAGTGATAAAGCCCGGCTTTCAGGGCAGGAGGACACCATGAGCGACGCAATCGAAATTTCCTTTGAGGATCTGGGACTGACCAAGTCCCTCGACAAGATGACCGCGAAAGAGCTTCGCGAACTCTGCATCAAGAAGCTGCCCATGGTTCAGGGCGCATCTTCCAAGAGCAAGGAAGAGCTCATCGCGACGATCCGCGAGATTTTCGGCTTCACCGAAGAGGGCGGAGTTTCCCCGTACAAGGATCAGATCCTGACCATCAAGCGCGAGATTCGTGATCTGCGCGCCGAGAAGGACAAAGTGGAAGACCGCGCCAAGCGCGACTACCTGCGCAAGAAAATCAACAAGCTGAAGAAGCGCACCCGTCGTCTGGCGAACGCGGTCTAAAAAAATTCAACAAAGAGGTTGACATCCCGGCAGGGAGTCTATAAATCCTCTCTTCGTTGTTGGGCTGTCGTTCAATTGGCAGGACAGCGGATTCTGGTTCCGTCAATCAAGGTTCGAGTCCTTGCAGCCCAGCCATAAAACGTCCCCATCGTCTAGCCCGGTCCAGGACGTCGGCCTTTCACGCCGATAACAGGGGTTCAAATCCCCTTGGGGACGCCAACGAAATCAAAGCCTTTCGCGAAAGCGGAAGGCTTTTTTTCGTGTTTTCTTTGCTCGCGAATATGGCTACAAATGCCTTTGGTACATGAAATCCGCTGGCGATACGGGTAGACGGGCGGCGATCGTGCTAATCGAAGCCGACTGGATGCAGTGGTGAAACGGAGTGCTTCTTCGCATGAAGAGCACAAAGGGAGAGTCCTCATGAGCAGAAAAGAGTGTTCCGTGTTGTTCCTCGGAAAACAGAATGACGAGCACGTTGAAAAAGCGTTGGCGTTCTGCCAGCGGAACCTCTCTGATGTCACGGCCCACCTCGGTGGATGGGGGGACCCTTTGCCGGAGGATGTCGAGTCCTGGGAAGGCGACTACATCATCAGCTACCTGTCCCGCTGGGTCGTTCCCGAAGCCCTGCTGAACAGGGCCAAGGTCGCCGCCATCAATTTTCACCCGGCGTCTCCGGACTACCCCGGCATCGGTTGCAACAACTTCGCCCTGTACGAGGAAGCAAGCGAATACGGCGTCACCTGCCACCACATGGCCCCACGAGTGGATACGGGGTCGATTGTCGCCGTCAGGCGCTTTCCGGTATTCCCGGAAGACAACGTGGCCTCTCTCCTTTCTAGGACCTATGATTATCAACTCGTCCTCTTCTATGAAGTCGTCAACCACATCCTGCGTGGAGACGACCTTCCGACTGCCGAGGAAAGCTGGACGCGGAGCCCCTTCAGCAGAAAGGAATTCGACGAGCTGGGGCGGATCACGCCTGACATGTCCGAGGATGAGGTCGCCAGACGGGTAAGGGCCACAGACTTCGGTAAATGGAAACCAACCGTGGAATTGCAGGGTTTCGTCTTTGAACTGAAGCCAGGACAGGACGACTGACCTGCACCAGCCTGCGTCATTGACAGAAACAGCCATGGAAGCGGTTTCATGGTAATGGCTCGCATCCATCGAGTTGGGGAATGACGCCTTCGGGAACCTCCCCTCGCCCTTCCCCTCTCCTGATACACCTCCTTGTCAAGGAGCCCCCACCACATCCAAGCCTTTCGCCAAAGTGATAGGCTTTTTCATCCTGCTCTCACCGCGCATACCTGCCTCTGACATTTGCCCACTTCCCACGCTCTATTTATAAACCAACCTATCGCAGCATTTTATAATTTGATCAGGAACGAATCTCACTAATCTTTCCTGATATGCCCCAGCGTCCCTTGCGGGACAGACGAGCGGGGGAAACAGGCCGGTTTCATACAGGATTTCATGACGCAGGAGCGTACATGCGACATACGACTCTCAACGGATTCATTCTCCGACGCCTGCTGCTGATAACGGTGGTCATCATCGGTGCCTGCTTCGGCATCTATCACTACAAGAATGCCGGCATGAGCGAAAAGCTCCTGAGAACCACCGCGACGGAGCTAACCGAATCTCTGGCACAACGCATTGAAAAAAAAGTTGATGTCGGCATCACCAACGCGATCTCCATAACGAATTCGGGCGTCCTCCCCGATCTCGTGGCCCGGAAAGACCGCGCAGCCATGCAGGGATTGCTCGACAGCCTCGGTGACGTTTTCAGGCAGCAGTCTAACTTCAAGGGCATCAAGGTCCACATACTGGACCGGGATGGCAGCACGCTCCTCAGAAACTGGGCACCGGCCCGCTTCGGAGACGCGCCCGCGTCCCTCGCTCCATTATTGCGCGAGGCCGAAAGCACCGGAAAGGCCGTGGCGAATTTCGTAGCGGATGCCGACGGGCTGTTTCTGCGCGGCACGGCCCCCATACGCAGAGACGGTGAGCTAGCAGGCTTTCTGCAGTTCCTTCAGGGAGTGGGCAGCATCTCGCGTGACTTCGAGGCGGAAGGGCGTCTGTATATGCTTCTCATTGATCCGCAGGTCGCCTCCGGCATTCCCGCCATTCGGGAAAATACGCGCATCGGTGAGCACTACTCCGCTAACGACAGATGGTTTTCCGACGAGGTGCTGGATTATTTCCGCGGGATCAATCCTTCGCTGGTGGCCGAAAACTCGCATGTGACCAGAGATGGATACTTCGTCACCTCGGCCCCGTTGCGGGACGCAGACGGAGACGTCATCGGCATGCACCTCCTCGCGGAGCCCGAGCAGGCCGCTTTCGCCGAGATCGACCAATCACTGGCGGCCTCGCAGTTCCTTCTCGGCCTGACCGTTACCGCCCTGACCCTCCTCATTCTCAGCGTCTGGCTCATCGTGAGGGGCAAGGTAATCGGGCCGGTGAACCAGAGCAAGCGGTTCGCGACCACCATGGCCGAAGGCACCTTCAGCGGCAGTCTCGACATTGACCGGAGCGACGAAATCGGCGCGCTGGCCGCGGCGCTGAATACCGTGACGTCGGAAGTCGGCGGCAGGGTCGGGCATGTCAGAAGGGCCGCGGACGAGGTCGCCATGAGCGGCGACAGCATGTCAGACACGGCGGCCGACCTCGAGTCCTCGGCGACGGTTCAGGCGACGAGTCTGGAGAAGATATCTTCGGCCATGGAGGAGATGGCCGTCTCCATTGAACGCAACACGGAAAACGCCAACAACGCGAGCGAACGCTCGCAGCAGCTCTCGCAGGACGCCGAGGAAAGCGGCCGCGTGGTCGGCGACGCAGTGTCTTCCATGAAGGAAATTGCCGAACGCATTACCGTTGTCGAGGAAATTGCCCGGCAGACCAACCTGCTGGCCCTCAACGCCGCCATCGAGGCGGCGCGGGCCGGAGAAGCCGGCAAGGGGTTCGCCGTGGTCGCCTCCGAGGTGCGCAAACTGGCCGAACGAAGCGGCGAAGCGGCGGCCGAGATCAACGAACTTGCCGGCTCCACGGCAAAGCGAGCCAACAACGCGGGCAGCCGGCTGGAAAAACTGATTCCGGACATCCGCAGCAACTCCGAGCTGGTGCACGAGATCGCCGCCGCCTCCACGGAGCAGAGTACCAGCGCCACCGAGATCAACGGCGCCATCCAGCAGCTCGGTGACATCGTCAACGACAACATCGGCGCCGCCGAGTGCCTTACCTCCCTTTCTCATACGCTCTCCGACAAGGCCCATGCGCTGCAGGATGTCATGGAATTCTTCAAGGTGAATGACGACGCTTCCCGCACGGACGCCGGCAGCAGCGCGAGAACCTGTGCCATGCCTCCGCGTTCCGCACCGCCAGCCCCCGATTCGAGGACCACCCCGAAGCCCGAGCGTGCGGCGCAGCCTCTCCCGCAGCGCCGGACGTCACCGGCCCCTTCGCGCCAGTCCACGGCCGTTTCGACGGGCAACCCTGATGCCGAATCGGACCTCGGCGACTACAGAAAGCTCATCGAGTGGGACAACTCGTTTTCGCTGGGCATAGACGCTGTCGACGAGCAGCACAAGGAGCTGGTCAATCTGGTTAACCGACTCAACGGGGCCATGAGCCAAGGCAAGGGGACGGTGGTGCTCGGCCGAATTTTCGACGAGCTGAAGCAGTACACCCTGAACCATTTCAAGCTGGAGGAAGACCTCTTCGACAAGTACGAATACCCCGAAGGCGACGAGCACAAGCAGATTCACGCAAACCTGCTCAAGAAGGTGCTGGAACTCGAAGAGCAGTTCAAGAGCGGCAAGCTCTCCCTGAGCCACGAGATTCTCAACTTCCTCAAGGACTGGCTCACCAATCACATAAAGAGGGAAGACATGAAATATGCTCCGTTCATCATCGAGGCTACGCAGCAGGATTCGGCATGAGGTCTCGCCCACACCCACAGAAACAGGGAAGGCTCCGTTTTTCGGCGGGGCCTTTCCTTTTGAGCCAGAGGGCTATTCAATGGTCAGGGTTCGCGTCTCACGGACCAGCGGTACGGCCTCCGCACCGCCGCAGCTGGACTTGCTGACGCGGCTCAGGATGAAATCCATCACGTACGTCCCCGGCTGATGAAACGTCAGGGTGGATTCCGGGTACCCCGGGAGCACCGTCGGTTTCTCTCCCTGCGGCCCGGACTTCACGCGGATATTGATTGAGGTGTAGGCCCCGCGCGGAATCTCGTAGCCCCCGAGATCAAAGACCGCGGTAACGGGCAGCCCCGCCCTCATGACGCCTTCCAGACGCAGCGATCCTCCGGGACCGGTGCCGCTCTCCTGCGCCACGGCCGGAGTGACCGAAAGCAGGAGGATGAGCAGCACCGCCGCGAGGCCATAGCCGGGGTGGAGATTTCTGTTCTGCATGTCTTGATAATAAGCCTTCCTGCGAATATGACAATAGCATTGGGTAGCGGATGGGTAGCGCATCAACAGCGAGGTTCTCATGTACGACGCGACGCAGGCCGGGCACGGCCACATGGCCCTTCTCGAAAGACTGCAGGACCACGAGGAGCTGTATTTTCAGCGATGGTCGGAACGCATGCGCAGCGCAGGCTATCTGGAACACACCACAGCCAAGCGGGTGGACTGCAAGCAGGCGCTCAACGACTTCATGACGCCGCTGCTCGCCCATGCCGAGGCCGGTGTGGACGAGCCAGACTTCCCCTGGCTCACAAGCCATGAGTCCCATTGGGGGCAGCCGCTCGTGGAGTCGGCCAGACGCCACCGCATTCGCGGCATCACGGCGGACATGTTCCTCGGCTGCTTCAAGACCTTCATCCACGCCCTGCTCGATGTCGTCGACGCCATGCCGGGTTTCGGCAAAACGGACAGGGCCCGGGCGCGAAGGCGCATCCAGCTATACGGAGACGCGCTGGAAGTGCTCTTCGTCCAAGACTGGACGCAGACCCTTCCGGACCTCACCAAGCAACGGCTCGACGAGGCCAACCGCCTGCTCACCCTTGAAAAGTGCCGCTTCGAGAACATCCTGAACGCCAGCTCGGACCTCATCCTCGTGGTGGACTCCAGCGGGACCGTCACCGAGACCAACGCAGCCGTGAAGGACGCCGTCTCCACGGACGACCTGCCGGGCAGCCCGGTCTGGGAGGTGCTCGACCTTGAAGCGCAGTCCATGAGCGAGCTGCTCAAATACTACCCTCCCGGCATCTCCTGCGAGATGAGCCCTTTTCCCGACGAGCGGATCTATCGCATGCAGGTCACGCCCCTGAGCAGCGTCAGCCTTGCCAGCGACCAGTACATGATCATGCTGACCAACATCACCGCGCAGGCCAGCCAGCGGGAGGTTCTGGAAAAGGTCGTGGCCGAAAAGACCGACGCCCTTCGGCAGGAGAAGGAACAGCTCGAAGGCATGAACATCACCCTGCGCAATGTCCTGCAGAACATCGAAAAGGACCGCAACGAACTCTTTGACGATGTTTCGGTGAAGATCAACAGCCTCGTGGTGCCCGCGTTGGAACGCATCGAGAACGAGGACGACGCCTCCATCCGCAAGGGCTACGTGACGGTCGTCCGGGACCAGTTGCGACGCCTCGCACCGGGCAGCGGCAAAGCCGATCCGCAGCTGCTCAAGCTGACCCACATGGAAACCAAGGTGGCCCAGTTCATCCAGTCGGGATACGCCTCCAAGGACATCGCCACCAGCCTGAACCTCTCCGTGGAGACCGTCCAGACCCACCGCAAGAACATCCGCGGCAAGCTCGGCCTGCACGGAAAGCGCGTCAGCCTCTACAGCCACCTCAAGACCGTGGGCCTCACCGGATGATTGGGTAATTCACGCTACCCAATCTGACCCCTCTTTCCCGTCTGTCACACTCAACGAGGGTTATAATATCGGTAATACATGAACAATGTATCACTGGTAGACATGAATCTTTGTCACATACCCGATCATCTCGGCGGCCTTCAGGCGCTCAGGGATTTCTTCGCGGCCACAAATTCCGAAGAGCTGCGCGCCGCTTTCGAGGGCGTTGCCCGGTATTTCGGCGTACCCTTCCGGGACGACACTGACTGGGTCGAGGTCGAGTACGATTTCAACCGGCTGTTCGTCGGCCCTGCAGCGCTGCCCGCCCCGCCGTATGCATCGGCCTACGGAATGGAACCCACCCTCATGGGCGCCCCCGCGCTGGAGGTGCGCGACCTGTACCGCCGAATGGGCTTGGCCGTGCCGGATCAGGGAAGCGTCCCGGACGACCACCTCGCCTTCGAGCTGGACGCGGCCCTCGGGCTGTCAGTCATGGAAGCATCGGACGGCGAACTGGCAGCGGACGCCGCCATGCGCCAATGGCTCGTGGATCGGCACATGTCCGGCTGGGTACCCAAGTTCATCCGCGCCGTGAAGAATCAGCAGGATGTGAGCGCGCCCGTGCTCACGGCCGTGACCATGCTTGAACAGTGGCTGGACGAATCGCGGACGCGAGCTCATGTGAATCAACACATGGAACCATCATCAGGAGAGGAGGATGTCCATGACGAAACAAGGTAACAGTCTGAGCAGAAGGCGGTTCCTGCAGGGGACGGCCGCCGCGAGCGCCGCGGCGTTGCTTCCGTGCAGCCTGCTCGTTCCGGACGAGGCCATGGCGGAAGCGTTCAAGGCCGGCGAGTTCGCCACGTTCCGCAACGCATGTCCGCGCAACTGCTACGACACGTGCAGCATCAAGACATACGTCAAGGACGGCGTGGTCCAGTTCATCGAGGGCGCGCAGGAGTCCACCTTCACCCATGGCGGGCTTTGCGTGAAGGGCTACTCATACCCCAGAAAGCTCTACAGCCCGGACCGGGTCAAGTACCCCATGGTGCAGGACGGCCGACGCTCTGGCAAGTGGCGCCGCATCTCGTGGGACGAGGCCATGGAGCGCATCGCGGGCAAGATTCTCGAGATCAAGGAAAAGGACGACAGCCTGCTGGGCCTCGGCCTCACCAAATACTCCGGACACTTCGGAATCACCAACTATGTGGTCGAAGGCATGATGTCCTCGCTGGGCTACACCACCCGCTTCGTGGGAACCCCGTGCTGGCCCGCGGGCATCGACGCCCAGAACTACGACCTCGGCAACATGTGGTGCAACGACCCCGAGGACATGGTCAAGGCCAAGTACATCATCATCTGGGGCGCCAACCCGGCGTGGTGTTCCGTGCACACCATGAAATACATCATGGAAGCTCAGCGGCGCGGCGCCAAGGTCGTGGTCGTCGACCCGGTCTTCACTCAGACCGCTGCCAAGGGCGACGTGTTCTGGCAGCCCGAGACCTCAAGCGACGGCGCGCTGGCGCTGGGCATGGCCCGTCACATCCTCGACAAGGGCATGGTGGACCGCGACTTCGTGAACAGCCACTCCATCGGCTTCGACGACTTCGCCGAGTACCTGCGCAACAACGTCACGGTCGAGTGGGCCGCCGAAAAGAGCGGCATCCCCGCGGATCAGATCCGCAAGGTTGCCGAGGAGTTCGCCTCCGCCGACCCCGCCACCGTGTGGATCGGCTACGGGCTGCAACGTCACGTCAACGGCGGCGCCACGGTCCGCTCCATCGACGCCCTCGTGGCCATGACCGGCAACGTCGGCAAGGAAGGCGGCGGCGCGCGCTACGGCCATCTCCAGACGTGGGGATTCAACTACCACGCCATGATCCAGAGCCCGCCCGAAGGCTCCAAGGGCTTCGTGGGCGGTGCCGCCAAGGGCGAGTTCGACTTCACGGAAGGCGACGCGGCCAGCTACAGCAACCGCACCGTGAACATCAACAAGACGGCGCAGGAAATCCTCGACACCAACGACCCGCCCGTCAGGATGCTCTGGGTATCCTGCAAGAACCCGTTTGCGCAGGACTTCGACCGGCCCAAGCTGGAAAAGGCCTTCGACAAGCTGGAAATGGTGGTCTCGGTGGAGCAGTTCTTCACGGAGACGGTTGCCAATTCGGACATCGTCCTGCCGGTCACCACCATGTTCGAGGAGTGGACCGTGAACGTCTCCTACTGGCACTACTGGCTCGGCATCAACGAGCAGGCAGTCAAGCCGCTGTACGAGAGCAAGTCCAACCTCGAGATCGCCGCCCTTCTCTCCAGGAAGATGAACGAGCTGTCCCCCGGCTCCTGCACCTTCCCGCAGGAACTGGACACGCGCGAGTGGATGGCCAAGGAGTTCAACAAGGGCATCTACGACTACTTCGGCATCAACGACTGGACCGACCTGAAGAACGGCCCGGTCAAGGCCAGACTGACTTCCAGCGCGGCATGGAGCAACTACGAGTTCGGAACCCCCTCCGGCAAGTACGAGTTCCGCTCCGAGCAGTGCGCCGCCAACGGCCACAAGGCGCTTCCGGAGTATAAGGAAAGTCGCAAGAGCTACGACGAATTCCGGCTGCTCACGCCGCACACCAAGTTCGGCATCCACTCCCAGTTCGTGAACCTTGACTGGATGCAGGAGTACTACCCGGAGCCGTTCGTCTACATGCACCCCGACGCGGCCGCCGAAAAAGGCATAGCCGACATGGACATGGTCCGCGTGTTCAACAAGGTGGGCGAGCTGAAGGTGCGGGTCAAGCTGACCACCAACGTGGCGAAGAACTGCCTCATGATGTACGAGGCCTGGTTCGGCAGGGGCACCGACTTCAACGTCCAGAACCTCGTGGACGACGAATCGGCCGACATGGGCGCCTTCAAGGCCGGAGCCCCCGGCGTGGCCATCCATGACCAGTTCGCCAACGTGGAAAAGGCCTAAGGAGTGATGATCATGAAAAAACAATATGCATTCCGCGTGGACGCTGATCGCTGCATCGGCTGCTTCACCTGCGCCATGGCCTGCAAGAGCTATTACCAGCAGGTGGACGGCGTCATCTGGCGTCAGGTCTACCCTCTCGACGAAGAGATCTATCCGCACCGGGAGCGGGCCTTCCTTTCGCTGGCCTGCAACCATTGCGAGAATCCCGCCTGCCTCAACGTCTGCCCCGTGGTGGCCTACACCAAGCGCGACGAGGACGGCGTGGTGGTCCACCATCAGGAAAAATGCATCGGCTGCGGCAACTGCATCCGGTCCTGTCCGTACGGCGTCCCCAAGTACAACCCCGTTGAAAAGCGGGCCGAGAAGTGCAGCTTCTGCCACGAACGGCTCGACGCGGGGCTGGAGCCGGCCTGCATCATGGCCTGTCCCACCGAGGCGCTCCAGCTCGTGGACCTCGCCAAGCTGGAAGTGACCAACGAAGTGCAGTACCCTGCCGGATATCCGAAGATGGAGCGTCTCAATCCCTCCACGCGGTTCATCCTGCCCAAAGCCCCCAAGATGGTGAGGAGGTAACCATGCAGCAGTCAATGGAACTTCCGCTCGTATTGTTCACGGTGCTCTCGCAGGCGGCCGTCGGCATCGCCTTCATGCGCGCCGTCAGACAGCCCGCAGGGACCGCGGGCGGCGACGCACGCAACGAATGGCGCATGGTCGCCGGGCTGATGCTCGTGGGCCTGATCGCCTCTCTCTTCCACCTCGGCCACCCCACAGGCGCACCAACCGCCCTGAAACACCTCGAAAAGGCATGGCTCAGCCGCGAAGCCCTGTCCGCGGGACTCTTCGTGGGTCTGGCCATTCTCGCCGCGCTGGCCTCCGGCAAGGAAGGCAAGCCCGTGTTCGCATGGGGCGGCGCGGTCCTCGGCGCGGTGGTCATCCTTTCCACGGGCATGACGTACGCGCCCCCGGCGTTCCCGGCCCTGAACAACGCCCTGCCGACCATCTTCTTCCTCATCTCGGCGGTCATGCTGGGTTCCGGCTTCGCCAGCTGGTTCGCGGGCAAGAACCATCAGCCGCTGCTGGCCCGGATATTCACCTCCGCCCTTGTGGTGGGGCTGGTGATCCATCTTGCTGCCCCGTGCATCTGGCTTTCCGGCAGCGAGGTCATGCGCCTCACCGCGCAGGAATGGCTGGGTTCCGGCTTCTACTGGAGTCATATCGGCATCATGGCCGCCTCCCTGCTGGTGATCTGGAAGACCCGGACCATCCCGGTCTGGCTGCCGGTACTCGTGCTGCTGGGCGAACTGCTCGGGCGCGCGGGCTTCTTCGCCGACACCGTCCATACGGCTGCCAACATGGGCGGACTGTACTAAAGACGCCCGGCTCCGGTAATCCGGAACCTGTACCCACCGCAACAAAGGGCCCCGGGAGCGATGCTCCCGGGGCCCTGTCGCGTTGATCCGCACAGTCGCTGCGGAAACGGTGATCATTCCCCCATGATGAAGCCCTTGGAGGGGGCTCCGGTGGAGGCGGACGTTCCGGCCACTTTGGAGAGATAGGTGTCGCCGAGGTTCCTGATGTGCCCGCCCACGTTGTCGAAGTGGTCCGAGTGCTCCTGCTCTTCCTCGATGAGGGTCTCGAAGAGCTTGGCGCTGATGCTGTCGCCCATCTCGCGGCAGGTGTTCAGGAACTGGTTGTAGGCATCCACCGTATCGTCCTCGACCTCTGCGTCGAAGTCGAAGATTTCGCCCACCTTCTGTCCCTTGCGGACTTCGTCGGCCAGCTCGGTGGTGGGTTCGCCGCCGAGGTCCTTGATGCGCTCGGCCAAATCCTCTGCATGGCGCATCTCGTCGATGGCGATGAGCTTCATGTTCTTGGCAAGCTCGCCGTAATCCATGGCGTCCAGCGCATAGTGCTGAATCATGTACTGCGAGATGGCGTAGAGTTCCATGGAGCGTGCCTTGTTCAGCACCTCGATTACCTTCTTGCGCCTTTCTTTCTTGTCCATTGGTCCGTTTCTCCTTGATGCTTGGTATCGCGTCGAATCGGTCCGGTCGTTTCAATACCGTTCGAACGAGCGGTTCAGCTACCTGCCCAGTTCCTTGGCGATGCGGTCGCCTGTCTCCTTGTCGATGTTGCGCCAGTACTCAAGGGCGCGTTCCAGCACGGGCTCGGTGACGCCCTTGCTGAGATGCCCCGCCACGTTGGAGACCAGACGGTCGCGCTGGGCGTCGTCCATGATCTCGCGCACGAGGGTTCCCGCCTGACCGAAGTCGTCGTCATCCTTGCGCAGGGTGTAGGCCGCGCGGACGAAATCCCCGCTTGCATTCCACGTGGCCACTTCAGGGTACCGCTGCGGATCAGCCTGAGGCCCGCCCTTGGAGTTGGGGGCGTAGACCGGATCGGAGACGTTCTCGACGCGCATTGCGCCGTCCTTGCTGTAGCTGTGTACCGGGCTCTTGGGACGGTTGACCGGGATCTGCTTGTAGTTGACTCCGAGTCTCGCGCGGTGCGCGTCGGCGTAGGAGAACAGGCGGCCGAGCAGCATCTTGTCCGGGCTGGGGCCGGTACCGGGAACAAAGCTGTTGGGCTCGAACGCGGCCTGTTCTATCTCGGTATGGAAGTCCGTGGGGTTGCGGGTCAGGGTCAGCCTGCCCACCTCGTGCAGCGGGTAGTCGCCGTGCGGCCAGACCTTGGTGAGATCGAACGGGTTGAAGCGGTAGGTCTCCGCGTCCTTGAAGGGCATGATCTGCACCTTCAGGGTCCAGCTGGGATAGTTGCCTTCCGCAATATTGTTGAACAGGTCGCGGCGATGGTAGTCGCCATCTTCGCCTGCGATGCGGTCCGCCTCTTCCTGCGTGAGGCATTCGATGCCCTGATCGGTCTTGAAGTGGTACTTGACCCAGAAGCGTTCGCCTTCCGCGTTCACCCACATGTAGGTGTGACTGGAGTAGCCGTTCATGTGGCGCCATGTCTTGGGGATGCCGCGATCGCCCATGAGCCACGTCACCTGATGCGCGGACTCGGGCGAGAGGGTCCAGAAGTCCCACTGCATGTCGTGGTCGCGCAGGCCGCTGTCTGCCCGCCGCTTCTGGGAGCGGATGAAGTGCTGAAACTTCATGGGATCGCGCAGGAAGAAGACCGGCGTGTTGTTGCCCACGAGGTCGAAGTTGCCTTCGGTGGTGTAGAACTTCAGGGCGAAGCCGCGCGGGTCGCGCCACGTGTCCGGGCTGCCCCGCTCACCCGCCACCGTGGAGAAGCGGATCAGGGTATCGGTCTTCACGCCGGGCTGGAAGAGCGCGGCCTTGGTGTACGCGCTCACGTCCTGTGTCACCTCGAAGTGACCGAACGCCCCGGAGCCTTTTGCGTGCGGCTGCCTTTCGGGAATCCGCTCCCGATTGAAGTTGGCCATCTGCTCGATGAGGTAGTGGTCCTGAAGCAGAATGGGCCCGTCGGGTCCGACGGTCAATGAGTGTTCGTCGCTGGAAACGGGAATGCCCGCGTCGTTGGTCGTGTATTTGGTTTCATCGTTTGCCATTTCAGTCGACCTCCTTTGATAGCGGTGTTTTTATCCGCAATCGATTTATGGCGGGTTCTGGTTATTATTTCCTGCGTATCATTCTCACAAGAATATGGTCAAACGAATCAGAATACATTTCCTCGCAGCGGCCCTGCCGCAAGCTGCAGATACCTCTTAAACCCCCATAAAAAAAGAATCCCCAAATAAAGTTTCTTAGCCTGCGGAACCCCCTCCCCGCAGGAGTTCTTCTCCAGCCACCCTCTCCCGAGCAGGTTCGGAAAGCGTTTATCATTATAACATCATTTTTTTGCCAAAGCCCCTGTGGTAATGGCGATACAAGGAAAACTGGCCACAACCCGGGAGGACGCATGCATCTGGAAGAAATGATCCGGACAACCAATAAGCCGTTGATCATTGTCGATTCCGAAGGGATCGTCACCCACATAAACGAACGGTTCACCGCCGCATTCGGCTGGCGGGCCGAGGACCTCGCCGGTTCAATGCTGGTCCGTATCATTCCCGAAAATTTGCGCGACACGCACCTCATCGCGTTCTCAACCTACGTCTCCACCGGCAAGGCCAATATTCTGGACACCCCGCTCGACCTCGCAATCCGGCATGCCGACGGAACCGTGACCGAAGCCGAGCACCGCATCATTGCCGGCATGATAGACGGAGAGCCACATCTGGCGGCAACCATAGAACCCAAGTAAGATACCATGAGCAGCAGGGAACAGGCAGTCGTTCACGAGCTCCGCAACTCGCTGACACGCATCGAGAGCATGCTCGCCTCCATCGAGGAGGCCATGCTCTGGACAGACGACACCGGCTCCATCCGATGGTGCAACGAGGCGTTTGTCCGTCTGGTGGGCCGCCCGCGCATCAGGCTGCTGGGAGAACCCGTCGCGAGCGTCCTGCCGCTGCATCTCATGGGACAGCCCGTCCCGGAGCGCAGGCATCCGGTTCGCCGAATTCTGGACGGGGAATCCTCGGTGCATGGCGATTATGAATTCAGAAAAGAGGAAGTCCCGCTGCACATCGCGGCAACCGCCGTCACCGGCTCGGACGCGCTGCGCTCCGCAGCCCTGACCATCCGCAACCGCAGCAGAGACCTGGAGCTGGAAGAGCACCGCATCCAGCGCAAGGCGCTTGAAGCCGCCGACGACGCCATTGTCATCATGGAGTCGGACGGGTCGGTTCTCTGGACAAATCCGGCATTCACCTCCCTTACTGGATACCCCCGCGAAGAGGCCATCGGCCGCGATCTCAGGCTGCTCAATTCGGGAACACACCCTGCGGATTTTTTCGAAGGTCTCTGGCAGACGGTGCTTTCGGGCGAATCATGGCAGGGGGAACTCGTCAATCGGCGCAAGGACGGGACGCTCTACCACGAACGGCAGAGCATCACCCCCGTGCGCAACAGCGCGGGTGACGTCACGCATTTCATCGCCATCAAGAGCGACGTGAGCCAGATCGTCGAGGCGCGCCGCACGCTGGCGGACCGTGAGGCCAGACTCCGGGCGCTGGTGGAAGGCGTGGTGGACGCCATTATCACGGCCGACTTTCGCGGCACCATCGAGAGTATCAACCCTGCCGCCGAACGAATCTTCGGTTACGATCAGGGAGAGCTGCTGGGTCAGAACGTGCGGGTCCTCGTGCCACCCGAGATTCGACATCTCCATGACGGATTCATGCGACGATACCTCAACACCGGCGAAGCAAAAATCATAGGCATCGGCCGCGAGATCGAGGCGGTCCGCAAAGACGGCTCGCGCTTTCCCATCGAACTGAGCATCAACGAAATCAAGGTCGACGCCACAATCCGCTTCACGGCCATCATCCGCGACATCACGCTTCGCAAGCGTCAGGAAGAGGAGCTGCAACGGCTCAACGAGAAGCTGGAGGAGCGGGTCAGACTGCGCACCCGCGACCTGTCGCGGGAAGTGGCGGAGCGGCGGCAGGCCCAGCGGATTTCGCAGGAGCGCGGCGAACTGCTTCGCTCCCTTCTCGAAGGCATCGGCGCGGCGTTTCTTGTCGTGGACCCGGAGACAGGAGGCATCGCCGAAATGAACGGCGTGGCCGCCGAGCTGCTCGGAACCTCACGCGAGGACGCGCTCGGACAGGACTGTGCGGCCGTCACCTCCCGCCTGCCCGAGACGGAGTTCCTCTGCCCGCCCTCCTCGGCGGCGGAGACCTACCGGGAAGGGCTGCTGACCATGGAGGACGGCCGCAAGCGCCCCGTATCGCGTTACGTCTTTCCCACGAGCGTAAACCACCGCGAACACGTGGCCGTGGTCTTTTTCGACATCGCCGAGCAAAAACAGCTCGAACGCAAGCTGAACATGGACGAAAAGCTCAAGTCCATGGGCCAGCTCGCGGCCGGCATCGCCCATGAAATCAACAGCCCCATCCAGTACATAGGCGACTCCCTCCACTTTCTGGAAGAGGCCAATCAGGACCTCGAGCGCATTTTCCGGACCGTGTTCGACATCACGGAAAAGGCCCGCTCGGAGAACCTCTTCCCCGAGGAATTGCGACAGCTCGACCGCGTGCTGGATGAGGCGGATTTCGATTTCCTGCGCGAGGAGATGGGACCCGCGGCGGAAAAGGCCATGGAAGGCGTCAGCCGGGTCACGGACATTGTGCGGGCCATGCGAAACTTCTCGCATCCCGGCGGTGAAGGTCGGCAGGGGGTGGACATAAACGAGATGCTGGAAACAACGATCACGGTCAGCAGAAACGAATGGAAGTACGTGGCCGAGGTGAAGACCGATTTTCAGGAACTGCCGACGGTCATGGCCTATCCCGGCGACCTGAACCAGTCCTTCCTGAACCTCGTGGTGAACGCTGCCCATGCAGTGGAAGCCGCGCAGGGAGAAGGTGGCGACATGGGTACCATTACCATTTCGTCGCGCGACCGCGGCGATCACGTCGAAGTGTGCATAGCCGACACCGGCACCGGCATCGCCCCGGAATACCGCGACATGATTTTCGATCCATTCTTCACCACGAAAAAAATGGGACGGGGCACCGGGCAGGGCCTGACAATCGTCCATTCCCGCATTGTGGAAAAGCACGGCGGGACCATCGACGTCGAGACCGAGCAGGGGCGTGGAACCACGTTCATCATCCGCCTGCCGGTGGGTGAACCGTCCGAATAAGCGATCGTTTCCGTAAAACGTCGGACATGTCGCGGCCCGGTGACATGCAAGCAATATCATTTACTTGCCGGAGCAGTTATGCTTTGGTTTCATAGCAAGGCGCTGCAACCAGTGAACATATGCACCTGAACGGGAGGGACTGCATGCATTTCAAGGACTGGAGCCTGAAACTCAAGATTCTGGTTCCCACATTCACCATTATTCTCCTCGTGCTTGCGACCAGCACCTGGTTCATGACCTCGAAGGCTCAGGACATCGTGGTGGATCAGGCGCGGGAGCTGGCCAGAGACAAGGCCCGTGGCTACGGTCTGGAGATGGGCAAGACGCTCAACCTCGCCATGGACGTCACCCGCACGCTGACGGGCATGTTCGAGAAGGGTGCGGAGTACCGCCCCATCCCCGACCGGGAGTTTCTCGACTCCGTGCTCATCGACGTGCTTGAACGCAACGAGGAGCTCTCCGGAGCGTGGTGTACGTTCCTGCCCGAAACCTACGACGACCGCGAAGAAGAGTACCGGGACACCTACAAGGGCGCATACCGCAACTGGTATCACCGCGAGGGTTCCAAAATCGTTCCGAACTTCGCCGGAGCCGAGAACATCGAAGGCCAGGCGTGGTTCGAGGAGCCCATCCGACAGGGACACGAAATTCTCGGCCAGCCCTACCCGTGGGAAGCTCAGGGCAAAAAATACTGGCTCGCCTCCACAGGCGCCCCCGTGAAGAAGGACGGAAAATTCATCGGCGTCGTCGGGGTGGACTTCTACCTCGACGACCTGCGTGAGGCCGTGCTGAGCATCAAACCCTTCGAAACCGGCTACGCATACCTCGTCACCGAAACCGGATTCATCGTGGCCCACCCGGACGAGAGCCTCAACGCCAAGCAGCTCGACGCGATCATCGACGGCGAACACCGCGACCAGATCATGCGGGCAGTCAAAAACGGAAACGCTCTCTCCCTGACCATGGCCGCCGACGGTGACGGCTCAGGAAACTACGTTGCCTTCGCTCCCATCGAAATCGGCAAGAGCGGCTCTTCGTGGACACTGGCCGTAAGCATCCCGCTCTCCAAGGTCAACGCCAAGGCCAACTCCATCGCCATGATCGGCATCTGGATCGGCATTGCCGCCGTCATCTTGCTTTTCATCGTCCTTTACATCATCGCTGGCATCATCACCAAGCCCGTCAGCAAGGGCATCGAGCTGGCCGAGGGGCTGGCCGAAGGCGACCTGACTCGCGACATCGACGTGCATCAGAAGGACGAGGTGGGACAGCTCGCCGAAGCGCTGCGCTCCATGACCACACGGCTCAAGAACGTCATCGGCGACGTGCAGTCCGCGGCGGAGACCGTGGCCACCGGCAGCGAGGAGCTCTCCTCGTCGGCCATCAGCATGTCGCAGGGGGCCACCGAACAGGCCGCCAGCGTGGAAGAGGTCTCCTCCTCCATGGAGCAGATGACGTCCAACATCCAGACCAACGCGGAGAACGCGGTGGAGACCGAACGCATGGCCCGCTCCGCCGCCAAGAGCGCGGAAGAAACCGGGGGCGCCGTAACGCAGGCCGTCACCGCCATGAAGGACATCGCCGAAAAGATCACCGTGATCGAGGAGATCGCCCGACAGACGAACCTGCTCGCCCTCAACGCGGCCATTGAAGCGGCCCGCGCCGGGGAGCACGGCAAGGGCTTCGCGGTCGTCGCCGCGGAAGTCCGCAA
Organism: Pseudodesulfovibrio halophilus DSM 5663; assembly: GCF_059568665.1. Taxonomy (NCBI): domain Bacteria; kingdom Pseudomonadati; phylum Thermodesulfobacteriota; class Desulfovibrionia; order Desulfovibrionales; family Desulfovibrionaceae; genus Pseudodesulfovibrio; species Pseudodesulfovibrio halophilus. Next base: position 152,319 of record NZ_JCANTV010000012.1, read on the forward strand.
GCTGGCGGAACGCAGCGGCGGCGCCGCGGGCGAAATCAGCGAGCTGTCCTCCTCCACCGTCCACGTGGCGGAGAAGGCGGGCGAACAGCTCGGTCAGCTCGTGCCGGACATCCAGCGCACGGCTGAGATGATTCAGGAGATCTCCACGGCCACCAACGAACAGAACTCCGCGGTGACCGAGATCAACAGCGCCATCCAGCAGCTCGATACGGTCATCCAGCAGAACGCCGCCTCCTCGGAGGAAGTCTCCTCCACCTCGGAGAACCTCTCCGCAGAGGCCGTCCAGCTTCAGGAGGTGCTGCGCTTCTTCACCACCGGCGCAGGACACGCCCGCTCACAGGCGAAGGTCACATCCTCCAGGCCGCAGGGACAGCAGAAGCAGAAGCAGACGAACAAGCCCAAGGCGGCAGGATCCGGCAACCAGCTGCCGCCCGCAAAGGGCAAGAAAAAGCCGGAAGACAAGAGCCCGGAAAGCAAGGGCTCCGGCGGACTCGACCTCAACATGGACGATGACGAGTTCGAGCGCTTCTAGCTCCCGCAGAGTGCGATGCCTTGAAGTCTGCCGCAGAAGAAAACAAAAGCGGGCCGCCTCCTCAGGGAAGCGGCCCGCTTTCATCTTGAAAGGTCTTGCCCGTCAGCTGAACTTCGGTGGCCCGATGAGGATCATCTCGGCGATGGTGTGGTCCACCTTGGGCATCTGCTGAAGCCTCTTGCCCACGAACTGCATCTCCAGCTGGGCCAGCTCCTTGAGCATGGGCGTGCGGTTCAGAGTGGGGAGACGCTCGGGCTGGTCCCCTGCAAGCTCCTGCGTGCGCCAGCATCCCGGAAACGACGACACGCGGCCGTCGGGCCTCACGAGGATGTTGGGCACCCCGTGCATGCGACAGGTCATCAGGCGGTACTCATAGAGCCCGCACAGGCCGTCCTCGCGGATGAGCGGGCACATGGCCGCCGGTCGTTCGCCTTTCTCCAAAGCGATGCGGGCTTCCTCGAGGTACGCCTCGGCACGCTGGCGGATGGCTTCGCGTTCGGCCTCCGACAGGGAGTTCAGCCCCTCCCAGAGGTAGGCCCACTCGACATAGGTGTGGTGCTGAAAGTAGCTCCGGCAGCAGTTGTCGTTGCAGCCTTCGCAGGTCAGCCCCACCGCGCCGGCCACGTCGGAGTATTCGTCGGCCATGCGTTTATACAGGGCCGCAAGTTTGCGGTACGCGGCCTTGGGAGTCAGCTTTTTCATTCTCTTTCCACCTTTTCCAGAATCTCGCTGACGCACTCCTGCGGCGTACAGCGGTCGGTGCGCACCGTGATGTCGGCGGCGGCACGGTACAGCGGCTGGCGCTCTTCGAAGAGGTCGCGCAGCGTCTTGCCGGGAGCGATGGCCAGCCCCCTGCCCTCGGCGTCACCCACGCGCTTCTCGAAGGTCTCGGCGTCGATCTCGAGAAAGACCACGGAGCCGAGCTCCCTGAGGCGTTCCACGGCGCGTCTGCCGTACACGACGCTGCCGCCGGTGGAAATGACCGTGCGGTTCAGGAAGACCTCGCTCACCAGCTGTTCCTCGATGCGCAGAAATTCCTCCAGGCCGTAAGTGTCGAAGATATCCTGAAGGGGACGTCCGTAGAAGGCTTCGAGATGCCGGTCCGTATCCATGTGCTTCCAGCCCAGCGCCTCGGCCAGCATGGGGGCCAGCGTGGACTTGCCCGCGCCCGCCATGCCCACCAGCGTTATGCAGGGCTTCGGCTCGCTGTCGCGTTCGACTTTGGTGAATGTCATGTGTCGTCTTTTCCGCTCGTCAGGCAGACGCGGTCCTCGCCGTCGCGCTCGTTCACCAGCACGTTGACGTGTTCGGCGTCGCCGGTATCCACGCGCTTGCCCACGTAGTCGGCCTGAATGGGCAGCTCCCTGTGTCCGCGGTCGATGAGCACCAGCAGCTCCACGCGGCGGGGACGACCGTAATCCAGCACGGCTTCCAGCGCGGCGCGTGTGGTGCGCCCGGAGAACAGCACGTCGTCCACGAGCACGATGCTCTTGCCCTCGACGTCAAAGGGAATCTCCGTACAGTTGATGGAGGGCTGAATGTTCAGCGTGGTCCAGTCGTCCCGGTACAGGTTGATGTCCAGCTTGCCCAGCGGCACCCGACGCTCCAGCTTTTCGGTCAGGATGGCCTGCAACCGTTCGGCCAGATCCGCGCCCCGGCGCTGCACGCCGACGAGCGCCAGCGATTCGCTGTCGCCGCGCCGCTCGATGATCTCGGAGGCCAGTCGTTCCAGCGTCCGGGCCATTTCCTTGTTATTGAGAATGGTTCCGCATTCTTTCATGCTTTTGCCTCCGTTTCGGGGATGCCTTGGGATAATCCATGCTTCTCTCGCGGTCAACCGAACTTGGCCGGATGCTCCACAATGTATTTGACAAACCTATGGGTCATGCTTACCTGTTTGGTCCCCAGCCAATGACAAGGAGGACGTAGATGATCAATGTCAGCGAAGCCGCACAGAAGCAGCTGGAAAGCTACTTTGCGGATAAAGAAAAAGCTCCGGTGCGTGTTTACCTCGCATCCGGCGGCTGAGCGGGTCCGAGACTCACACTGGCTCTGGATGAGCCTAAGGACACCGACAATGTGACTGAAGTGGGTGACTTCACCTTCCTCATCGACAAAGAACTCGCATCCGAAACAGGCGAAGTGAAAATCGACATGACCTACTACGGTTTCACCGTCGATTCCGCCAACCCCGTAGGCGGTGGCGCCGGATGCTCCCCCGGAGCCTGCTCAAGCGGCTCCTGCGGCTGCTAGACCATACGGCCGACCTCAAGGCGCTCCCGACCGGGAGCGCCTTTTTTTGCGCCCTCTCACCCCGCCGCATAAAACGGGGCCGCCCTCGCGGACGGCCCCGAACCTTGTCTCAACCCTGCCGCGCACGGCAAGCGATCACTCCGCCACGGTTCGGTCCTATTCCGGGCCTCTGGGATTGGCTATCTCGACAGGCTCCGGGCCCACCTCGATGTTGGTTCCGTAAATGATGGCCTGAATCCTGCGCTCGCTTCTGGTCTTGGCCGAAACGCGCACGTAGGAGTGGTTGATCTCCACGTCATACCAGACCTTGCGGTGGCAGAAGCGGAAGGTAAGCGTCTTCCAGTGTCGCGGCAGATCCGGGTCAAGGGCGATGACCTTGCCCGAGAGATCCAGCCCCGCGAAGTCCTGCTTGACCACTTCCAGCGTCCCGGCCATCACGCCGGTATGGATGCCTTCGGGCGTGGTGCCGCCCTGCGTGTCGTAGATGTCGCTCTTCATGGCCTCCATGAACCAGTTCCAGGCCACCTCGCTGGGATAGATGTATCCCGCAAGCACGGAGTGGACGATCTTGGAGAGCGTTGAGCCGTGGCTGGTGCGCTGTTCGTAGTAGTCGTAGTTCCTTCGGAGCATCTCCAGCTTGTCGCCGGGATCGTACCCGAGCTGCTCGAGGATTCTCGCCACTTCGTCCAGCTCCAGCACATACCAGAGCATGAGCGTGTCCGCCTGCTTGGCAACCTTGTAGTTGTCCGGCGTGTCGCCTTCCGCCTTCAGGATGCGGTCCATGCGGTGGATGGAGTAGAACCGCTTGCGATACTTCTCCCAGTCCAGCTCCTTGAGATCCATGTAACCGTCAAACTGCGAGATGATGCCGTCTTCGGTGAGGATGACGTTCATCTTGGTGGTCATGTCGCGCCACTTCTGGATATCCTTGTCCTTGAGGCCGATGCGGCGCTTGATGGCGGCCACGGTCTTGGCGTCGAGCTTGTCGAGCAGCTTGAGCGACCGCTCCATGAGCCAGACCACCATGATGTTGGTGTACGCGTTGTCCTTGAGGCCGTGCTCGTCCGAGTCCGGAAGGGACTCGTGGAACTCGTCCGGCCCCATGACGCCTTCGATATGATATTTGTCCGTCTGCTTGTCGTATTCCGCGATGGATCCCCAGAACTGAGCGATGTCGAGCATCATTTCCGCACCCATGTTCTTCAGGAAGGCCGTGTCACCGGTCCATCGGGCATAGCGCCACGCGTTGCAGAAGACGGCGATGGAAACGTGCCGCTGTCTGCGCGAAAGGTCCGGGTCCCACTCCTTGGATTCGGGGTTGTAGTGGACCTCCTGCGTTTCCTCGGAGCCGTCGTCCGCGGTCTGCCACGGATACATGGCCCCCTTGTAGCCGTTCTCCCTCGCATACTCCCGCGCCGCGTCGAGCCGATTGTAGCGGTATTCGAGCAGCGCCTTGGAGATATCCGGGAAATGGCTGTCATAGAAGGGCTGAATGTAAAGCTCGTCCCAGAAGATGTGTCCGCGGTACGCCTCGCCATGCAGGCCGCGCGCGGGCATGCCCACGTCGCGTCCGACCGTGTTGGGGCTGGCGGTCACCAGCAGGTGGAAGATGTGCAGTCGGATGACGCGCTGCACGAACCGGTCGCCGTCCACGCGGATGTCTGCCTTTTCCCAGAGCTTGGTCCACTCGCGATAGTGTGGGGTGAACAGGGAATGGAACGTCTTGACGCGTCCGAGCCGCTCCATGGCCTGCGCCACCAGATCGGGCTCCGCGTCCTTGTCCAGCGAGGTCCGCACGCTGACGAATTTTTCCAGACTGTAGTTCACGTTCTCCTGAGCCATGAAGGACATCTCCTCCACGACCTTGGCCTTCTCCTGCGAGACCACCTTCTTGAGTTCGATTTCGCGTCCGTTCTCCAGCACGCGGCTCTTGGCCGCCATGACAATGTGATAGCGCGAGTGGGTGGTCTCCACGTGCAGGAAGGAGCCGTCCCCGAGGGCGCCCCCCGCCACACGGCACAGATGGTTCGAGGTCAACGAGCTGTAGCGAGCCACGTTGCCGTTGGTGACGTTGCCGTCCAGCGCGGAACGGAAGGTCAGCTTGCCGGAATAGTTCAACGGGGTCATCTCGAACTTGAGGGCGCACATATGCGGGTCGTGCATGCTGGCGAAGCGCTTGCTGGAGACGCGGGTTATGCGGCCCACCTTGTCCTTGACCACGATATGCCGTTCAACCACGGCCTCCTTCATGTTCAGGACATGGGCGTAACTGAGAATCTCCATGGAAAGCGGCGAAACATAGTCGCCCGAGCCGACCTTGAACTGCACCGGAAGCCAGTTGGGGCAGTTCACCAGGTCGTTGTTGTAGATGTCGCGCCCCTGAACCTTGCTCGGCACCTTGTTGTAGATGCCGGAGATGTAGGTTCCGGGGTAGAAATAGTAAGACGCGCACTCGCATTCGTATGCGCCGCGGACACCCATATAACCGTTCCCCACCGTGGTGAGGGTCTCGCGCAGCTTCTCGTCACCCGGCTCGAAGCCGTTGTACGACAGGCGCCAGTCGTCGGAGGCGAGTCCGGACGAGAACCACTCCCCGATATCCTCAAGGGTGATCTCGCCGAGGTCCGAGACCACGATGTCGGCCCCGAAGCGTTTGAGCATCTCGCCGTTGATGTTACGGGCGATGCCGAGCACCAGCCCGAAGTTGCCCGCGCTGCCTGCCTGCACGCCGGAGATGGCGTCCTCGACCACCACGCACTGGCTGGGATGCAGCCCCATCTCCTCGGCTGCGGTGACGAAGATGTCCGGCTCGGGCTTGCCCTTGAGCTTCATGCGCTCGGACACCACGCCATCCACGACCACCTCGAACATGTCGTCCAGTCCGGCCAGCTGCAGCACGAGTCGTCCGTTGCGGCTCGACGTTGCCACGGCCACGCGGATGTTGCGCTTCTTGAGCGCCTCCACCAGCTGAACCGAGGTCTCGAAGACCTCAGGCCCTTCGCGGCGCAGGATGTCCTGAAAGAGCTCGTTCTTGAGATTACCGAGCGCGCAGATGGTGTCCATGCCCGGTTCGTCCTCCGGCGTCCCCGGAGGCAGGGTCAGGTTGCGCGACTTCAGAAATGACAGCACCCCCTCGAAACGGGGCTTGCCGTCCACGTAGTTATGGTAGTCGTGGGTGCGGTCAAAGGGCTGGAACGCGACATTGTCCCGCTCCGCCACCATTTTCAGAAAATCGTTGAAAGCGCTTTCCCACGCCTGTGCGTGAACCCTGGCGGTTCTCGTGATGACACCGTCGAGGTCGAAGACCACTCCCCTGAATTCCATTATCTGCCTCGCAATGTTGGACTGTTTCGTTCTACTCTTCCAGCCTGCCGAGCATGGTCACGAGCATGTCCGGCTGCGGTACGATCACCGCTTCCGGGGTCAGCCCGCGCACTCTGGCGGCAAGCTCTTCCTTCTCCGTCACGAAGACGGTCCGCGTATTGCCGTTCATGCCCAGAGACGTCTCGAGCATGGGCACGTCGCTCGACGTATCGCCGCAGATGAGGTTCCGTCCCTCGAACATGCGGAAATCGAACTCCTCGTTGAGGAACCGTACGCCGTCACCCTTGTCGAAATCCTTGAGGCCGCTGTCGCCCGAAATGGTGAGAATTATCTCCACGTCGAGACCGGTGTCTTCGATGCGGAAATTCTCGCGTTTCGGGTCGATGGACGAGACCATTTCCTCCAGCGTGCGCAAAAAGGCCTCCGACTCCTCGGCCGGGACCGAGCCGCTGATGTCCTGCCGGGCCACGGTGGTCTGCCCGAACTTGAACTGAAGCCCGGAGCCGATGAGGGAAAACTTCTCGTATTCTTCCAGATGCAGCATGGCGGTAAGCTTTTCGTTGAGCGTCCGCAGAAGCTGCTGCTTATCCGGGTCGATGGGAAACTGGCGCACGCGCCCTTCGAGGTCGAGACACTCCCGCCCCTTGGAACCCGCGTAATACATGGAATACTCGGGGTTGACGCTTATCTCCACCAGCCCCACGTCCATGAGCGGCGCCGAAGTGAGCACCACGGGGTTATCCGCCATCCGCTGGGCGAAACGGGTCAGAAAGACCGCGTTGTAGGCCGACTGGATGGACGAGCGGTAACGGCCGCAGTAGTTGTTCACCGTGCCGTCGCGGTCGGTGACGAAGCTGTGGAACCTCCCGCCGGAGAGCGCTCTGACGCCCTCCTGCACATGCTCCTCGAAATCGGTGTGCAGCTCCGCGAGATATCCGAGCAGGGCCTTTTCGCCCTTTTCGAAATACAGCACGTCCTTGGCGCACTCGTTCACCTCGTAATCGAGGTCCAGCAGGATGTCCCTGTCACCGTCGAGAGAGAGCACTCGCTTGCCCTCGCGCTGCGTTACGGCTTCCAGCGAGGCCTGCGCGTTCCGAAGCGATTCCGTCAGCGCCTCGGGGACCTCCTTGCCGCCGAAGATCAGTTCAACGGCCCGATGACGGACCGCGCGGGTCCTGCCCATCAGCGCGTAGAAGTCCTTCAGCGTCTCAAGCGTCGTTTTCGGTATCGAAAGTTCGCTCATGTTCTCCTGCCTATTTCAGTTCCACCTGCACCCTGTAGGTGAGTTTCACAGTATCATTCTTCGGAACGTCCAGATCAAACACCAGCGTTCCGGCATCCTCGCGCCGGCTTTCCGCGCTGGACGAGAGCAGCTTCCACTGTCCGGGAATACGCTCTCGCACACGGACCGCTGCCTTCTCGCCGCGGGCGTTCTTCAGCGTAAGCTCGTACCCCGCGGAGAGGCGGTGCTTTCCGGAGCGGGAAAAATCCGTCTGCCTGCGCGCCATGGTGACATCAAAGGCGCGCCCAAGCCGCAGGTTCGCCTTGCCGCCCTCCGGCACGCCGGAGATCGCATCCTCGCCCGCGAACAGGGGCGTTCCGTCCGGTCCGGGCTCGAAAACACGCACCGTACCGGCGGGCATCGGCTGATCCGAATGCTCGTTGTCGACTTCAAGCCGCACCTCCAGCGGACGACGAACCGTCCCCGGACGGGGGGACACGCCGACACTGGATTCCGCCACAAGCCGTCGACGCACAGGCATGTCCGGCACTTCGAAAAGCAACACCTGCGTCACGGCTCCCTGCGGCAGCGAGAACCCTTTGCCCGCGTCATACAGATGCCACTGCCCGAACTCGCTGCGTGAGGGGACGCCCGGGGCCGCATCCATGACCATGGCCTCGGCCTTGAGCATGTTGCGGGGCACGGGCCTCTGCGCGCCGGAACGCACTTCTCCCGCCACCAGCCGCAGGCGGACGCTTTCGAAATTCCTTCCGCTCTGGTTTCGCATGGTGGCCCATGCCTTCAGGCTCCACCTCCCGCCGTCGCGACGGGTCAGCACCATGTCCGCGTTCCAGTCCATGCCGTCGGCCAGATAGGACAGCGCCACATCCTGCTTCTGCGGGCCGGTATTGCGGAACCGCCATGTCATGACCGGAGAGAGCACCGCGTCGGCAGGCGCACTTTCCAGCATCACGGCCTCATACGGCCCAATCCACATCCGGCCGTCTTCAAGCTCCAGCAGGGCGCGTGAACCTTCCACGCCAAGCAGCCGGGCCTCGGCCACGTTGCGCGAATCAGTGTCTCTCGTGTCCGGCAGGACCGCCTGCACCGTCTTGCCGATGCGTCGCTGCAGAATCTGCGACGAGGAAAGCCCGCCGGGTCTGAACTGCGACGAGAGCACCCGGAACAGCTTCGGCGCGGTCACGGATTCTGCCGTGAGCGTGCCCGGACGCAGGGAACGGGGCAACCCCATGACGGCTATCTCACCGGTGCCTTCGGGCAGCTCGAAGCCGCGAACCTCACGCACCAGCACGGTTCCGTTCTGATAAACGGTCAGTTCAGCGGGCGACGCGGCAACCGCCGGGAAGGCCATAAGAAGAAGCAATGCTGTCAAAGCCAGTCGTTTCACCATAACAAATCCATTCTCCACGGGTAATTGCATTGCGTTGTCGATACGTCTTTCCCCGAAGGGAAAAACGATCTTACCGGAGAGACTACCCGTTTGAGTGACTTTTTGCAAAATAATGTCAAAATTATCATGGGTCGCCGCGGGGATTCCATAAAAAACGGTCCCCTGACCGAAGTGGCCGGGGACCGTTTGCGGGCTGTCCGCAAGGCGCGCGGCGATCAGCGGTGATCGCCCGTGAGCGTGAAAGCGGCCCAGTAGCCGGGGTGCGGATACCGCTGACGGACATGCAGCATGGCCCGGCGCATGGCCTCGGACTTGGTCATGGTTTCGAGATTTCTGTAGAAGCTCTTCATGAGCATGGCGGAGGCGACGTCGCTCACGCGCCACAGGCTGGCGGCCAGCACATGAGTCCCGGCAAAGATGAAGGCCCGGTTCAGCCCGGTCACATCGTCCCCCGCCGAGACCGCGGACAATCCGGTCTGGCAGGCCGAGAGCACCACCAGATCGGCGGGCGTGCTCACCCCGAAGACCTCGGACGCGCTCAAATCGCCGTCTCCGCCCTGTCCGGGCGCGAGCCGAACCGTGGATAGCAGGGGATTCTCGCGGTCGAATTCGCCGTGAGCCGCGATGTGCACGATGCGGCTGCGACCCATGTCGCGGAGCACCTCCGGCTTGGCGGCCTCGCTACCGGTGAGCAGAGTGGCGTCCGGGAAATTGAAAGCCACCGCCCGGCCCTCCTTGCGCGCAAAGGGCAGCTCCAGCGCGGCGTCACCCAGATCGGGATCCGCGGCGATGAGCACTTCTCCCGCGCCCCTGCCCCGCCGCTTGAGCGTGTAGGCCATGACCGAGGCGCTCGGAACCCGGAACAGGGCGTGGCGGTCCACGAAATACTCGTCCCCGTCATCCAGCCCGGCGAAGGAGAGGTGATGCAGCACGCCGTGCGGCACGATGCCCACCGTCCCACCGGGAAGATCAGGCCTGCCGAGCAGCCGGTCATACAGACTGCGTGCAAGCCGGTCCTCCGGTTCCAGATTTTGCAGGGCGCGACGATAGTCAAGAATATCCTCGCCGAGCTGCGCGCGGTCGGCGGGCGTGCGGTGCAGGGTGAAGCCTTCCGGACGCACCACCCAGCAGAGGATTTCGTCATCCAGCAGATAGTAGACCAGAAGCGACACACCCTCGTCGAGCAGCTCGGAGACTTCGGCCAGATGCAGGGCGTCGGCCTCCACGATGTTGGCAAGCTCGGGGTTCTCATCTCTGGCCCGCAACAGCAGATCGGAATAGCGATCCTCGAGCAGCGCCAGATTCCGCGCATACACCTCCTGCTCGGCTTCCAGTTCGCTGCGTCCCAGCAGGGCCCGCTGTTCGCGGATGCGATCCCTGAGTGCCGTCAGAGAATTGTACAGCTTTGTGCCGAGCTCGTCGCGCATGCGGCGCGGCCCGTTTCCGAGCATCTCCACCAGGCTGCGGGCGCGTGAGCGCTCGGCCGCATGGAACGCGTCTCTCGGCCTGTCGAGGTCGGCCAGCACGCGCACCAAATCTTCATACGGCTCCATCCGGCCCACCGAAAAGCCGTCCCGCAGCTCCTGCATGGACACGGCGGCCCGCAACCCTTCGATGACTTCCACGGCTTCGCTGAACAGACCACGGGCGCGTTCAAGCTCGCCGTCGGCACGAGCCACGGAACCCAATCCGTGCAGCGCGCGCCAGCGCACTTCGGGCAACCCCACTTCCTGCGCCACAGTCCGCGCCGCCTCAAAGAGTTCTGCGGCCTCATCGCCGCTTCCCTGCTCCAGACGCACCGAGCCCATGACCACGAGCACCTTGGCCTCGTTGATACGGTTGCCGATGCGTCGCGTCAGCGCGAGCGCCTCTTCCAGAAGCGGCCATGCCGCCTCGGGGTCGCCCTTCTCCAGCATGGTGCGGGCCATGTTGCGCAGGGCATAGGCCTGTCCCCAGCGGGACCCGGCGCGACGATCCATGGCGAGGGCCTTCTCCAGCCGCTTCATGGACTCGTCAAGCCTTCCGGCCTCGCGCAGCACCAACCCCTGATTGTTCAGGATCGACGCGGCAATGTCCGTGCGGTTCTCCAGCTTGGCCGAAAGCCTGTAGGCCTCGTCCAGCTCGCGCAATGACCGCTCAACGTCGCCAAGCGTCCAGTGCAGCAGACCGGAGGTGTTGACGGCGAGGGTTTCCAGCATCAGGTCACCGGAGTCCCGCGCCTGTGCCAACACTTTGGCCAGAATATCGAAAGCGTCCTGATATCTTGCCGCAAACCACGCGTTATTGGCCCGCTCAAGATCAATGCGCGCCGCAAGCGCCGGGTCGTCGGTCAGCTCCAGCGCCCGGGCATACCGTTCCTGCGCGGCCTGCAGACTGCCCATGAGCCTGTCACAGCGGCCGATATCGAGCAGATCCTGTGCGGCCGCGCGGTCATCGCCCATGAGCTGATGAATTTCAAATGCCTTTTCGTACTGCCGCTTGGCGCGAACGTACTCATCGAGACGCAGGTCCAATATGCGCCCCATGTTGGAATGCTGGCGCGCCAAAAGCATGTCGCGACCGGCTTCGTCCGCAAGCTCTGCTGCGGTTTCGAACTTGCCCAGCGCCGCCGGGAAATTCACGGACTGTTCAAGCACGTTGCCGAACTGGGCAAGGGCCTCGGCATGCTCCTCAAGTGTTCCGGTCTCGGACAGGATGGCAGTACCCCGCTCCAGAGCCGGAACCGCCTCGCCGAAACGTCCGGACGCCGCCAGAAGCACGCCGTACTTGATCAGGGCGTCGCCGTGGCGCGGGCTGTCCGGCGCGGATTCCGCGAGGATGTCCACCAGCCTGCTTCCGAAACGGGCGGCCTCGTCATAACGCTGGGCCCGGTAGGCGGCCTCGCGGGCGAAAGACAGAGCCGCAGGAAGGTTGGAACGATACTGCGGAGTCTCGTCGATGATGGCCACGGCATCGGCAAATGATGCCAGCGCGGCCTCGTTGTTGCCGGAACGAAAATTCTCCTGCCCCTGCGTCACCAGTGTCCGCAGGCGGTCGCGCGCCAGCGCGGCGTCCTGCTCCGGCGTCAGGCCGGGATGCCCGAAAAGCGTTCCGCCGGACGAAGCCCCCTCGGGAGATGCCTCCGGCAGCGCGGCCAGATAGTCCTGCACTGAACCGGAATACATGGACGGCAGGCCATAGAGCGAGAAGAGATGCGCCATGGCATAGGCGTCTCCATCCGCAAGCGGCGCAAAGGCCGCCGAGGACAGGGACACGCCGTCGCGCGCATAGCCCGCCAGCGGAAGCCGCACCCCTTTGTTCATGGCCACCGGTTCCGGCTTCGCCCGCAGCCCCGGCCGCGCCGGAGCGGAATCGCGCACGCCACTCGGAGCCGTGACAGCCAGCGTATGCGCGGCGGCCGTGCGGTTGTCTCCCACGCCGTCGAAGAACTCGGGGATCACGGGCTGCGGCCCCACGGTCAACAGACGTCTCCGAAACGGCTTGAGTCCGTCGGCGGCCCGCAGGAAGTGCGTGAGGCTCAGGGCTGCCGCCCGGCCACGGGGCAGTTCCGCCGCTGCCGGAGCCACCGCCACATCTTCGGCGCCCCACTGAGGGACGGACTCCAATGACTGGACCGAGACATCGTCGGCGGTCACGAGGAACGAAAGGACGCCGCCCGCCCCGTCGGGGAAAAGCATGCGGATTTTTAGCGGCTGCGCCGGGGAGAACTGCACGTCCGCGACCTCCGCCGCACGCGGCAGGAACAGCTCGAGGGCTCCCGCGTTATCGTCGAACAGGGTCTCCTCAAGCGCCATTTCCACTGCGCTGTGATAGCTGTCGCGCGCCGCAGCGACCTTTGCCGCGACCTCGCCTCCCGGATTGCGCACGGCTTCCTCGGCCGCTCGGGTCAGGGCTTCATCAAGCCCCGTCAGCACGGTCAGCCAGCTGCGTTCGGTGCGGCTGCGCGCCAACAGCGCTACTCCGGGCAGGCGGTCGGCGTCCTCACCCAGTACCTTTTGCAAAATTTCTCGCTCCTGCTCCAGCAGTTCACGGGTCCGTCCTTCGGACTCCGCTTCCTGCTGTGCGAGCAACGAGCGTATCCGCAGCAGACGCGGCGCGGTCCGCACGAGGATATCCGCCTCGGCATCGGGAATCCGGGCATGAAACATCGGCCCCATGCGGTTCACGCGCTCAAGTTCCAGAATCCGTTCCGCAAGGTTGAGGGCATCTTCGGTGCGCCCCTCGTCCACCATATTCGCCACCATGGGAGCGAAGGTGGAGACAATTTCTCCCGCCCCGCACCCGAGACCGGACATGGGAACATCGCGGAGCGTGTCGAGCGCGACCTCAAGCTGCCCGAGCCCCGCCAAAGCGCGCCACTCGAAACGCGGCAACAGGCCCTTGCGGGAGACCTCCAGCGCGGCCCTGAAGAATGGTTTCGGGGCTGCCCCTGTCATGCGAGCCAGCCGCGCGCGGTTCAGCTCCGCCGCCGCCCGCAGGGAGAGCGCGGCGCGGTCGGGGCGCTGGATACCGTCAAGGCGATCCGTCGCCCGCAGCAGGTGACCTCCCGCATCGGCGAGCATGGCGGCGCGAAGGACCGCGTCCTGCAAGGAGTCCCCGCGCGGCGCGAGGCCCATGAGCATGGCGGCAAGCGTGTTGCGGCACTCGGCCTCTTCCGTGGCAAAGGCGCGTTGCAGGAGCCGTCCGGCCCGGCGCGTCAGCCGGTGCAGACGGTGCAGTCCGCCAATGCGCGATTCGCCGCGCACTTCGGCCAGGCAGTGCGCCATATTCATGAGGTTGACCATGGCCCCGGGACGACTCCCGGCGCGGATTGCCAGCTCGGTCGAACGGGCGAAGCGCTCGAAGGCCCGCTGCGACTGGTCCGAAGCGTTGTCCAGCAGGGCGGCCCGATGCTCCAGCACCGAGACCTCATACGTATCTCCCTGCTCCACGGCCCCGGAAGCCGCCTCGAGCTGCGGGGCGTAAAAATCGGCGGCCTCCCCCAGCCTGCCGCGTTCAAGGGCGATGCGCGCCAGAAACGTCTCGCAGATGCGGACTTCCTGCGCTGCCGAGAACCCCTGCGAGGCGCGCGTGGCCATGGCCTCGTCGGGCGAAGTGCTAATATTGATCGATATGAGCGCGCCGCCTTCCTTTTCACGCTTCGGCACACCGTGCTGTTTCACCAAATTGCGCGCCGTGCGGAAAAGCGCTGCCGACTCGTCAAGCAGCCGCTCACGCTCGCGCCCGGTGAATTCCCCGGCGTGTCGGAAGGCGTTGTACGCCGCGGCGCGGGTGAGCATGCCGTAATTCCGGACAACCCCGATGCGCCGGTTGACCTCAAGCGTAGCCTCGAAAGCGTCGCGGGCCTCGGCAAACCTGCCCGCATCCTGCAGGGCGAGGGCCAGCCGGTTGGCAAGCTCGGCCTCGGCTTCGGCCATGCGCAGCGGCTCCTCAAGAGATGTCATCGCCTGAGCGTGCAGGTGCTCAAACACGGCTCCCACGGAAGCATCCGGGGCGAGCGTCGCAGCGGCCCGCATCAGCTCGCCCTCCCGCTCCAGCAGGTCGGCGACCGCGTCCCGATACGCATACCACTGCGGCGAAGGCGGCGGGCCGGCCACGTCCTGCCCGGCATCGACCAGCGCCCGATCAATTTCGGCCTGACGGCGAGCCAGAGGCGTCGCCTTCTCCTTCAGCGAGGCGTCCTCCATGGCGGGACGCAACGCTCGGGCGCGCACGGCCTCGGACAGCTTGCCGAAGGCCTTGGAAGGCGCAAGGGGCGCGGTGCGCTGTCGGACCATGGTCAACGCCCTGCGGAACACTTCGACGGTGAGCCGGGGATCGTCCACGCGGAAGGCGGCCATGCCCAGATGGCGGTAGAACAGCAGCTCCGTATCCGGCGAGACGAACGGCTCGCCCGACTCCATGCGCTGCACGAAAAAACGGTACGCAGCGAGACTGCGGCCCAGAGCGAGGTTCACGTTGCCGAGGTTCAGGGCCGCGTCGGCCCTGTCCGCGCTGCCCTCCGGGGACAGGAACCATGCTCTTTCATATGCGGCGAGGGCGCGTTCATACCCGCCCTGCTCGCCGTAGGCCTTTTCCAGCGCCTCCTCCACATATCCGAGGGTCAGAAAGTTGTAGCGCGTGTTCCCGCCCAGCCGGATGCTCTGACGCAGGAGCTTCCGCGCCTCCCGAAGGGCCGGTGCGGTTTCGCGGTAGGAAACGGCAAGCCCCAGATTGTAGGTCGCCACCGGATCGGCGGGATTCGTCGCGACGGCTTCGCGATAACGCGACACGGCCTGCTTCAGTTCGCCGGATGCCGCGGCCGCGCGAATCCAGCCGCGATGCCCGGGCAGATAGGAGGCGTCGAAGCGAATGAGGTCGGCGAAAAGGCTGCTTGCCGCCCGGACCTCGCCGCGCCTCAGCAGGTCCTTGCCCGCGGCCGAGGTCTTCTCCAGATACGCCCGCCGCGCGAGACGATAGACATCGTCCTCCACGGCTCCCGGACCGAGCGCGCCTTCGTAGAGGTCCACCGCGTCCGCGTAACGGGCTTCGCGGTAAAGCAGCTCCGCGAGGGCCAGACGCGCGGCGGCGGCCGGTCGTCCGGATTCGGGATAGTCGGTCAACACCTGCCGGTAGACGCTTCTGGCGCCGGGTGTCTCGCCGCGTTTCAGCAACAGGTCTCCCACGCGATTGAGCGCGGCGGCGGCAAGGTAAGGCGTTCGCCCTTCACGGCGCTGGGCAAACAGCGTCAGGCGCTCGGTGGCGGACTCCGCGGGACCCTGAGCCTCCACAACATCCAGAACCCGTCTGGTGGCGACAGCAGCTTCGGCGGATTCAGGAAATCTCCGAACCACATTGACATAGGAATCCACCGCTGCCGAAGGCGTGAACTGGCGCACCAGCGCGGCTTCCAGCAGCGCGGCCTCGGCTCGAACGCCGGGACGCGCGGTTTCGGAATTGGCAGCCCTCCCGGCGAGGCGCAGCGCGTCGCGAAGCTGGACCGCACCGCTGCCGTAGCGATGCAACAGGGAGGCCGCCAGCAGGTCGGATACCGGCGAAGGCTTTCCGGACGCTCTCCGAACAGCGTCGATGCCATCGGCTAGCGCCGCCTGCCGCTGCACCGAACCGGAGATGTCCCGCACGGCCTTTATGTACGCGATCCGCGCTCCGGCTTCGTCGAAGAGGTCGTCTCGGCGCTCCGAGACCTGTGCGAAAGCCCTGACGGCTTCCTGCGCAAACCCTTCGTTCTGCAGCAGATTACCCAGCCGGATCATGGCGTAATCGCCCTCCCGGCTGCCGGGGAACCCGTCCTTGACCCGACGCAACGCCAAAGCGGCCAGCGGGAAATCTTCAGGGACAGCGTTCAATGCCCGCCGGGCAAGGGCCATCTGCCCGCCCGCATCATCGCCGAGCCGCACTTCTCCGGCTTCAGGCAGCCGGAACACATTGCTGCCGCCACCGGAAGCGGCCAGAAAATAGATGCTGCCACAAGCTGCTCCGGCACAGACCGAGGGAGCCTCTCCCCCACGCCCCGCCACGGTCAGCCGCGTCACCGCACCCGAGTCCGGGTTCAGCGACGCCAGCTGCGCACCGCGCTCACCTTCGCGAACAAAGAGAATGTCCCCGCCTTTCGTCCACGCCGGGTCTGACGCGCGCACGCCCTCCCGCGTCAGACGGCGAACCGCTTCCGTGCCGGTCTCGTAAAGAAACAGGGCTGCATCGTCCGCAGAGAGAAAAGCCACATGCCGTCCATCCGGTGAAATCACGGCCGAGCGCATGTCCTTTCGCGTGAAAACGGCTTGCGCCTCGCCGTCGGGAGTCAGTCGATTCAGCACCGTTTCCGGGTTGCCGGGGGTTCTGGAGAGAAACCAGACGGCTCCGTCCGGGCCGAAGGAGGGTGCGGAGTCCTCGGTCTCCGCTCCGGTCAGCCGACGCGGTTGCGGGCTCTGCTCGTCGGGTTTCAGAAGAAATATGTCTCCCTTGGCGTCGAGGGTGTCGGCGCGGTAGGCGATGGCGGTCCCGCCGGGGGAGAACGCAAGGTCCGAGTACCCTGCGGGCTCCGGAGCAAGCACGCGTGGCAGAGGGCCGGAAGGGTCCAAGGATGCGAGCGTCAGGCGGGTAAAGCCTGCATGGCGTACCGCAAGGACCAGCCGGGTCCCATCCGGGGAGAGGGCATAATCGGTCACGGCGGACGTGCTGAACGTCACCTGCCCGCGCTGCACATCCGATGGCGGAAGGGGCCGCTCCGCCCGTGCGGGCAGTGCGACGAAAAGAAGCAGGAACAGCGGCAGGAATCTTCGCAACATCACTTCACCGTCCATTGCCCGTCCGGGTCCTGTACGCGTTCGCCCGGAAGCGCGCGTCTGACATTGAGTCTGGCGAACACGGTACGGATTTCAGGGAAATCGGCCTCCGTGAAACGGTCATCCGTGCTGATCACGCGGCGCATGAGGATCATTCGCGAGGCATTGATCTCCGAGAGTACCGCGTCGAACTCGTCCTGCCCGTAGCCGGAAGCGAATCCGGCCAGATCCTCGGGCGCACCCTCGCGATTCATGGGGAAGCGGGCCAGCAGGCCGTCGTTGCCCTCGCCCACCCAGCCGAGGCGACGAAAGGCTTCGAGGTCGTCCGCGTGAAACGCCAGCGTCTGCACAGCGTCGAGGGCCTCCTGCCCGTCTGCGCTCAACTTCGGCGGACGCTCCACGTTGCCGAGCGGGTCCACGCCGCGCACCGAGGACGAGAGCATGGCACGCCGGGTCAGCGCGTTGTAGGAGCCGAGCACCTGCTTCTCCAGAGAGGTTCGCTCCCCGGCCACTTCCACGTTGACCTCGGCCAGCGTGCAGCCGCCCAAAAGCACGACAAGAAAAATCACCACGACACGTTTCATGATCTACCTCGCTGGCGAGTCGGCATGCCGCTTGGAGAAGCGGATTCCGTCATCTTCAAGAATTATGGCTGCGGCGCGCCAGAGCCGCGCCATTCGCCCCACCGAGCCGAGTGCTTCGGCGAACGGTTCCATCATATCACGCACCGGTAGGTCCGCAAGCGAAACCCGGCGCACGGGCGGCAGTTTCAGTCGGACGCCGAATGCCTCCACCTCGCCCTCCAGCGACAGGCGGCCGTTGCGCACCGTAATCACGAGGTTTCTCGGCCCGCCCATGGCAACCATGCGCCGCTGGGCAGCAATGGCGGGATCCGCCCCGTGCGGATCCATGGCCGCGAGCATGGCGTCCAGCGTGGACGGCCCGATTCGCGGAATGCGCGCCTCAAGCCCCACTTCCTCCAGAATGCGCCGCACGTCGGTCTGGACGGGCACCGTCATGCGCACCCGGCCGCTGACGCTTGCATCCCCGGCGGCCACCGGATCGTCCGGGGCCGCATCGAGCAGACGCGAGAAATCCAAGGATGTGAACACCGCCTCAAGCCGCGTATCGGGTTCCGGGCCGGAGTGCAGCAGCGCACTGCCGCGCACCGAGCCGCCGAGCAGGTCGAAGCCGAACCGCCTGAGGCCCGGAGTCGCCCCGAACTCCGGCACCAGCTCGCCATGACTCAGGGACAGGGGAACCGGAAGTTCGCTCATCTCAAGAACATCGAAATACATCTCCCCACTGCCCCGCGCGGAGGCGGCGTCGAAAGCCTCCGGCTTTTCGCCGCGTTCCAGCACCCTGCGGCTCAAACCTTTGTCTGCGGCCTGCGGCGGCAGCCCGTCCGTGACGAGCCGGAAGCTCCGGCGCAAGCGCGTCTCCCCGCGCAGGCCTTCAATACCGATCCCCCCGAACCGGCCGCCAAGCTCGTGCATGGACACGGTCAGCCCGCCTTCCAGCCTGTCGGCAGCCAGAAGGTCTGCCTCTGCGACCAGTTCAGCCTTGCCGGAGAGTTCGCTCCCGTTAAAGGCCGAAGAGCCGTCCAAAGCCACGCGGTGTCTCGTCCGGGCTGTAACCGTGGACAGCAGCGCCGAGAGCGGATCGCCCCCTCTTCGCAGCATCCGCGTCATGCCGCTGGCCGTGCCGCCGGAATCCACCTGAAGCGAATGCTCAGGCAGCTCGGTGCGCACGTTCCATTCCGCCTGATCCAGCTCCGTGACCACACCCGAGGCCCTGACACGGGCCGAGAACGGCAACGCGGCGCCGGAGACGTTCACGGGCAGCGAGAACCGGACGGCTTTCAGGCCGTCCCGCAGACGGATTTCAAGCGGAGCGGTGGAACTGAGCAGCGTGGCGGCGCGGGGAAGACGCACCTTGTCGAGCCCCATTCTCAACGTAAGGCTGCGGAGGAAGGCTGAAGCATCGAGGAGTCCGGATGCGGTCAGGGCTCCCTCAGGCAACCGGAGGACATCCGGGGCCGGCGCTTCGCCTTTGCCGTCAAGGACAAGGGTGATACGGCCAGAATCAGCGGGCAGTGAGAGGTATTCACCAAGAGTGTCCAGATCGAGCTCACCGCTGCCCGAGAACGAGAACCGACGCGCCACGGCTCCGGAAAGGTCGAGGCGCACGGCCCCGTCGTCCAGCGCCGCCTGCACCGAGACGTTCCGCACCGCAGGCATTGCGCTCAGGCCGCGCGCATCGATCCGCACACTGCCCGAGAGCGGCCGGGCAAACGCGGGGAGGCCGACCTCGCTCCCGCGCAGGCGCAGTCCCAGCACATCGGCCGCCGGGGCCGATTCGAGGCGCACCGCTGCCGAGTCCATTCTCCCGTCCACCGCGGCCGCCCGAAGATCACCCGGAAAACGCACCGCAGCGAGCGCGAACGCCAGCCCCTCCAGCGAGGCGGCCTTCGGTCCGTCAGCGTCGCCTTCCGCAATGAGCTCCCGCAGCTCCACGGAGCCGCTGGCGAGCTTCACTCCCTCGGGCACGAGCGGCGCGGCGAGGGTCATCAGCGTCGTAACATCCAGCCGCAGCCCGGATGCATTGGCCACCCAGCCCCCTGACGGATCGTACTGCGCCCGGAAAGCCGTTTCGACCCCCGGCAGGCGCAGACTTCCATCCTGCACCGCGAGCTCTCCCCGCTCATCCACGGACGCTTCGCACGAGAGTTCCACTTGATCCAGCTCCACGGGGAAAGGCAACTCGGGGCCGGACGCTCTCGCTCCCTGAAGCCCGGCCTGCACCCGAACCGTCACGCTCCGCTCCGGAATTGGACCGGACACGGACAGCCGCAGGCGGCCCGCAAGGGAAGGAAGTCCGGACGGCAGAAAAGGCGAGGCGAAATCCGTCAGTCGTCCAATATCCGACTCCAACGATGCAAGAAGCGAAGCGTCCCGGACCCCGGCGGAAAAAACGAGCCCCGGCAGCGAGGCTTCGACGGAGAGACGCTCCGGCAGCACTGATGCGGAGACTGCCACCGCTCCTTGCGGGCTCTCTGCCGTCAGCTCGACACCGGCTCGCTCCGACGCCCCCTCCACGTCGACTGCCAGCAGAGCCTCCGAGAGCTCGAATCGCCGTCCCGCGGCATCGAACTCCACGGCGGCTTCTTCCACTCGCGCATCGAGGGTGAGCCACGCTGGCACTCGAATCTGTTTCAGAATTGCGGGGACATCCGGTACCGCTTCAGCGCTCGCGGCGGCCTCTTCGGACTCCGCTCCTTCCGGCAACGCCGCCTTGAGCCGCACGCCCCGTCCCCGGACACCCGCACTCACCCTGCCCGACAGCAGGCCCATCCAATCGATTCGCACCGACAGCTCATCAAGAGCGAGCGAGCGCACCGGGGCCGGACCGTCGGCAGTGAACCCGCGAAGAGCGAGGCCGTCCGAATAGGAGAACCGCAGGCCCTCAAGCTCCATTCGCGCACCGGCGGCGCCGCCGGCAATCTCCACAGCCAGCTCTCTGCCTTTCTCCGTGTTCAGGGAGAATGGCACAATCGCCAGAAGGAGCAAAAGCCCGGCAGGCAGGAGAAGCCCCCACTTGAGCCATGGACGGATGCGGGAAGAAGCCACGTTATACCTTGAACCCGTTATATTATTTTCCAAATCTCTCGCGCAATCGTCGAATCGGTGGTAACCTTCAGGATATGCAGATACTTATCATTGACGATTCCGAGACTTCCCAATTGCTTCTGACTACCATACTCGGCAATGCCGGGTATTCCAATATCGTTTCGGCCTATTCTTACGAAGAGGCCCACCAGATACTTGATAACTGCCGGTCAAGGGAAGAATGTACCGACCTCGTCCTCATGGACATCAACATGCCCGGAGTGGACGGGATTCAGGCCACACGTCTGCTGAAGGCCGATTCGTCCACCGAAGACATTCCCATCATCGTCGTCACGGGTGTCGAAGACGAGATGCGGCTTCAGGCCGCATTTTCCGCCGGGGCGAACGATTATATCCAGAAACCCGTCAGCCGCGTCGAGCTTCAGGCCAGAGTCCGCTCCGCCCTCAAGCTGCGCGAGGAAATGCAGATGCGGCAGGCGCGCGAGAGGGAACTGGAAGACCTGAACGCCGAGCTGCTCAGGATTTCAAGCCTTGACGGGCTGACGGGGGTCGGCAACCGCCGCTGGTTCGACCAGCGCTTCGAAGAGGAGTGGAAGCGGGCGCGACGCGAACAGGCCCCTCTCTCCCTGCTGCTGATCGACATCGACGACTTCAAGCGGTTCAATGACTCCCGCGGGCATCTGGAAGGCGACAACTGTCTGCGGAAGGTGGCGGAGATACTGCAGCGCTCCGTCCGCCGCCCCGCAGACTTCGTGGCCCGCTACGGCGGCGAGGAGTTCGTCGTGGTGCTCCCGGACACGGACGCCTCAGGAGCGCGGGACATGGCCGGGATGATCTCGGAGCGTCTCAAGGGGGAATGCATCGAACACCCCGACTCGCCCACATCCGAGCACGTCACCGTGAGCATCGGCGTCGCAACGGCCACGCCCGACGGCTCTGCGGAGGGAGAGACCCTCATCCAGGCTGCCGACGGAGCGCTCTATCAGGCCAAGGCGAACGGCAGGAACCGCATCGAAAGCGCGGCCTGAAGCAAACGCCCGTCACACGGCCACCAGCTCCACATCACCCCACGCGGCCACCTGCCCGTCAACCTGCGCGAACACGCCCTCGAGCCCGTGGGCCGACAGACGCTCGGCCTCGGCCAGCAGGTCGTTGATCGAGTCCCTGTTGCGGAGCATGTTGCAGAGCGCCGTGGCCGCCGCGTCCGCGAGCGCCCCGCTTTTCGCCGCCACGGTCACGAGGTCTCCGGCGCCGAGGCTCAGGGAGTGGCCGATGGTCGCGCTCGAGGAGCAGACGGACAGGGGAAAGCGTTCGGCCGCGAGCCTGATGCCCACGCTCGACCCGGAATCCGGGTCCGGCAGCAGCGCAACCACCCTGTCGCGGGTCGAATACATGAAAATATCCCCGCCGTTCTCCACAATGAAGTCGGGCGAACGGGAAGCGAACTCGCGGGCCACGAACTCGGCCACGGTCCCTGCCACCGCCGCCATGGGCCCCACGCCGCACGGGGCCGCTCCCGCCGCCATGGCGCGGACGATCTCCGGGGCGGAGTCGGCCGGGTCCAGCGGCGCGAGCGATTCCGCAAACTCGGGATGAAAGAGAATGTGGTTCTTGATGGCCCCGCGCAGCCCGGAGACCACCCCCGCGACGTCGCGGGAGAGGTCCTCACGGGCCACGACCAGCAGGTCGGTCTGCTCCACCGCCACCTGAAAACGGACCTCGCTGCCCGAGGGGGCGACGGAGTCCCGGTACCTGCGGTTGGGGTCGGAATGAATCCGCTTCACTGCTAGAATCCGAGGTCTTCGTTCACGAGGATGACGTGGATGCGCCCCTTGGGGAAGCACTTTTCCTGAATCGTCCACGTGTTGCAGATGCGCTCGGGGCTGTCGCAGTCGTGACAGACGCCGGTCTTGCGACAGGGGGTCTTCATGTCCAGCCGCATGGCGTTGACAGGCGCGGAGTAGTCCTTGATGCGCTGCATGGCCTCCTCGAGTCCGGGAACCAGCTTGTTCCTTCCGCAGACCACGACCACGTTGCGCGGGCCAAAGGTCATGGCGGCCACCCGGTTTCCGATCATGTCGAGGTTCACCAGCCAGCCGTTCTCTGTCAGGGCGTTGGTGCCGGTGAAGTAGACATCGCAGTCGAGGGATTCGCGCCTGCGCTGAATCTTGGCTTCGCCCTCAAGGCTCTTGTCGTAGGTGTCGATGATCTCGAAGTCGCCTGCGTCGCGGATGGCGTGATAGAGCCCCGTGGACGTGAAAGACAGGGAGCCACCCCAGGAAACAGTCCCGGGCGCGAGCGACGGCAGCAGTTCGTCCCGTATCAGGGAAGCGGCCTCCTCCTTCGACTCGACGATCTTGGCATCGAAACCGTTCTTCTCGAGCGCGCCCGCGGCGGCGACCAGTTTGAGATTCCAGTAGATCTGTGTAGGATTATCCATGATTCCTCCTGCCGGGAGGGCATCCCGGTTTATTTTTTTCTTATCGTAATAAATACGGACTTGACTCTTTCCAGTATGTACAGCAAAAGCCGAACGGACGAAAGGCTCGGCGCGGACCGGGACGGAGAGCGAAGAACCCCTTGACGAGCGGGCTTCTTCTCGCTATATGCAACCGTTCGACGCCATAGGAACAGACACCATCATTTTAGGAGATATACAACCATGAAACGCACTTATCAGCCCAGTAAGATCCGTCGCAAGCGTACCCACGGTTTCCTCGTGCGCTCCCGCACCAAAAACGGCCGCGCCACCATCCGTCGCCGCCGCGCGAAAGGACGCAAGAGATTAGGCATCTAACATGGCCGAGGCAGCGTCGGCTGCTGAAACGCCCCGAATATGTGAGATGTTTTGATCAGGGTAGAAAGCATTTCACTCGAAATTTCATACTTTTCGGGCTGCTGCAGCCGGACAGGCCCTCCTTCAGGGTGGGCCTGACGGTCAGCAGGAAAACGGGGCATGCAGTGACGCGCAACCGCGTTAAACGAGTGTTGCGCGAGTTTTTCAGGCTGCATCAGGACAGGGTGGACCTCCCGCTCGACATCGTCGTGGTCCCCAAAAGAAATCTCGATCCGGAACGCCTGAACCTTGCCCTCGCCACGGATGAACTCCTGCCCGCGCTGAAACACCTGCAGCGCAAGGCGGCAGAGAGTTCCGCAGAGAGGACGTGATGCGCTACATCTTTCTGGCGCTCATCCGTTTTTACCAGATCTGCATCTCCCCCCTTCTTCCCGGCTCCTGCCGGTTTCTTCCATCGTGCTCCGAGTACGCCCGGGAAGCATTCATCGTGCACGGCGCCTTCAAGGGGCTGCTGCTGACGTCGTGGCGTCTGCTGCGCTGTCAGCCCCTGTGCAAGGGGGGCTATGACCCCGTCCCCGCCCAATGGCCCGTTCTGAACCACAAAGCGAGACAGTAAACAAATGGACAACAAACGATTCATACTTGCTCTGGCACTTTCCTTCGCCGTCTTCGTCGGCTGGCAGATGCTTTTCCCCCAGCCCGCGCCCAAGAGCAACGCTCCCGTGCAGGAACAGGCTCAACAGCAGCAGGCGCAGGGCGAAGCCCCGGCCCCCATCAACCCGCTCGCCGGTAAGGACGGGCAGCAGGGCTCTCCCTCCCCGCAGGACTTCGTGCCTACCGCAGGCAAGGACATCCACGTGGAGACCCCGCTCTTTCGCGCCACCTTCAACACTTCCGGCGGCGTTCTGGAGCGTTTCGTCCTCCGCAACTACCACGAAGGCATCGATGCCGACTCCATGCCGGTGGACCTCATTGGCGCCAAGTCCGTGTCCAAGGGCCCGCTGGGTGTCATCATCCGCAGGCGCGGCTCCGAAAACCACACGTGGCTCAACGGCAAATGGGCGTATGAGGGTGCCGAACAGATTTCCATCGACAAGGGTGAAAAGCACGTCCTGACCTTCAAGGGACGCGCGGCAGGTTTCGAACTGGAACGCCGCCTGACCATTCACTCCGACAGCTACCTCATCACCGAGGCGCTGACCATGGTGAACCTCGAGGAGCGCGGCACCGAGGCAGGGGTAGCGTTCACCGCAGCGGCCAAGTCCATGACCGCCGAGGACAACCAGTACAACCCCACGCGCATCGCGTGGCTGGTCAATGACGGCCGAGACGAGGAAGACGACCGCGAGACCCTTCAGGAAGAGGGCGTCTCCGCAGCGGGCGGCCTGAAGTGGGGCGCCATTGAGTCGAACTACTTCATCATGTCCATCGTCCCGGAGAATCCGGATGCGTCGCTGTTCGCCAGCGTGCAGAACGGAATCTTCCGCATGGCGGTGGATCAGTCCGACACCTTCCAGCCGGGCATGAGCAAGACGCTCGAGACCTCCTACTACCTGGGACCGGCGGACCGCGGCCTGCTCGCCGGCATGCCGAACGATCTGGACCAGGCAGTCAACTTCGGCTGGTTCGACCCGCTCGCGAAACCCATGCTCATGGCGCTGGTCTTCTTCAACCAGTACGTCAACAACTACGGTCTGGCCATCATCATCCTGACCATCATCATCAAGGTAATCTTCTGGCCCCTTTCCCAGAAGAGCTACAAGAGCATGGACAAGATGAAGCAGCTGCAGCCCATGATCCAGAAGCTGCGCGAAAAATACGGTGACGACAAACAGCGCCTCAATCAGGAGACCATGGCTCTGTACAAGACGTACAAGGTCAATCCGGCCAGCGGGTGTCTGCCCATGCTTGTTCAGATTCCCGTCTTCTTCGGTCTCTACAAGGCGCTGCTTGGGGCGATCGAACTGAGACACGCTCCATTCATCGAGTACCTGCCCGGAACCGACATTGTGTGGCTTGCGGACCTGTCCGCCAAGGACCCGCTCTACATCACTCCCATCATCATGGGTGCCACCATGTTCCTCCAGCAGAAGATGACCCCCTCGACGGGCGATCCGACACAGCAGAAGATCATGATGTTCATGCCTCTGGTGTTCACGTTCCTCTTCCTGCAGTTCCCCGCCGGGCTGGTCGTCTACTGGCTGATGAACAACGTGCTCTCCATCGGGCAGCAGTGGCTCATCACGTCGAAAAGCAGCAAGAAGAAAGCGGCCTAGATTACACGAAGCAACACGAGGCAAGGCCCCCTCCCGAACGAAGGAACCAGTATGAGCGAATTCAAGGAATTCCAGGGGAAAAACCTGGACGAAGCGATCAAGACGGCATGCAGTCACTTTGACCTGGACCGCGAAAAACTCGAGATCGAGATCATCAAGGGCGGCTCCACCGGCGTCTTCGGCATCGTCGGCGTGCGCAAGGCCACCATCAAGGCTCGTCCGCGCAAGGCGTTCAAGGCCGAGCCGCTGATGGACGAGTCGCAGAAGAAGAGCGAGCCCAAGTCCGGTCCGAAAAAGCCCAAACGCGAACCCAAGCCGAAGAAGACCGACAAGCCTGCCAAGGAAGCCGCGGCAGACAAGGCGCCGAAAGAAGACAAGGCACCCAAGGAGACCAAGGGCAAGGAAAAGCCTGCCAAGGAACCCAAAAAGGATGCCCCCGCTCCGAAAAAGGAACGCAAGTCCGCGCCCAAGCCGCAGCCGAATCCCGAACTCAAGGCCGCGTCCGAGGCAGGCGAAGCCGAGTCCGCCCCCGAGCAGGATGTCCCGCCACGCCCCGAGCCCGGAAACGAAGCCGTGCCCGAACAGAAGGCGCCCGTCGAAGACGTTGCCGATTTCGAGCAGGACACCGATGCTCCCGAGCCGGGCAACGAGGTCGCCAGCTCTCTGGATAACCTGGACAAGGCCGAAGTCGAAAAGGCCGTGCGCGAGATTCTGGGCCGCATGCTCGAACCCATCGTTGGCGAAGCCAAGCTCGACGTGACCTTCGACCCCGATCGCGTGAAGGTCTTCATCGATGACGAGGAAAACAGCGGGCTGATCATCGGTCGCGAGGGCCAGACCCTCTCCTCTCTTCAGTACCTGACCAATCGCCTCGTCTCCCGCCGCATGGAAGCCTCGGTCCGCATCCAGATCGACACCGGCGACTACCGCGAGCGTCAGGACGACAAGCTGCGCCAGCTGGCCTTCCATCTCGCCGAAAAAGCCGGCAATCACGGTCGCACCCAGAGCACCAAGCCCCTGAGCTCCTACCACAGGCGCGTGGTGCACCTCGCCCTGCAGGAAGACGACACGGTCTTCACTCGTTCCAAGGGAGACGGCCCGCTCAAGCGGGTGCTGATCATCCCGAAACGCCGCGGAGGCGGCCGCAGGAACAACGGCAGACGATAACGTATTCCACGGCCGGGGCTCCACAGGGGACCCCGGCCGTTTTCTTTCCATTCAGGAGCCTTCCATGCTCGACCCCGGTCGCAGAAAAGACACCATCGCCGCAGTCGCCACTCCCTCCGGCACCGGCGGCGTGGGTATCGTGCGCATCAGCGGCGCCAGAAGCCGCGAAACCGCCATGTCCATGTTCCGGCCCGCAGCGGAGTCCTTTGCCGCCCCAAAGCCCTACCGTCTTCATTACGGACACTTCCTCGACGTCGACGGCAACGTCATCGATGAGGGTTTGCTGGCATACATGCCCGGCCCCAAATCCTTCACGGGCGAGGACGTGGTGGAACTGAACTGCCACGGAGGACGCGCCGTAACCGCTTCGGTGCTGGAATCCGCCCTCTCCCGCGGCGCGCGGCTGGCGGAGCGCGGCGAGTTCACTTACAGAGCCTTCCTGAACGGGCGCATGGACCTGACGCAAGCCGAGGCCGTGGCCGAACTCATTCACGCGCCATCCAAGGCCGCCCTGCATCTGGCCCGGACGCGGCTTTCCGGAGCGCTCGGCAGCCGCATCGACACACTCAGGAGCCGGCTGGAGCATCTCAGAAAAGAGCTGTGCGTGGCCGTGGATTTCCCAGAGGAAGACGTCGAGTGCCTGCCTCCCGAGCGCATCTCCGCTGTCTCCCGCGAGGTTCGCGACGACGTTGAATCGCTGATCGCTTCTTTCGAACGGACCAAGGCGTGGCGGGAAGGTGCACTCGTCGTGCTTGCGGGGTTGGTCAACGCGGGCAAGTCGAGCCTCATGAACGCGCTGCTGGGCCACGACCGGGCCATCGTCACCGACACCCCCGGCACCACCCGTGACTATCTGGAGGAATCCGTCTCCCTCGGCGGCATGACCGTACGCCTCGCTGACACCGCCGGCATCCGAGACTCCGCGGACAACGTGGAACGCGCCGGCATCGAACGCAGCCGCGAGCTGATGGAACAGGCCGACCTGATCCTCTATGTGGTGGACGCCTCCGAGACCATCACCGACGAAGACGTGGACGCAGCCGTCGCTCTCGACCCGTCCAGAACCATCGCGGTCTTCAACAAATACGACCTGCCCGAGGCCCAGCCACCGGCATGGAAAGTATTCAAGCGGTTCATGATCGATATCGTCAAAGTCTCGGTGAAAAGCGGCAGGAACATGGACACGCTGGCGGACAAGATCGTCGAACGCCTCGGCTCCGGCGAATCCCAGCCCGATCCGGACGAAACGGTCCCCAATGCGCGTCAGGCGGAAACGCTGCGACACGCAGCACACGAGCTCGCCGCGCTGGAAGCTGACGCGACCGCGGGCCTGCCGCACGATCTGCTCGGCGTCCGACTTGAAGCCGCCTGTGACGCCATGGCGTCCATTACCGGACGCATCGCCCCCGACGAAGTGCTCAACGCCGTGTTCGACTCATTCTGCATCGGAAAATAGCCATGGAAAACATCCCCGAATTCGACCTGCAGAGCGTCACCTGCGGACTGGTCCCGGCCATGCTGGACTGCCTGAACAAGGCGGGTGCCGATGAAGTGCGCATCAAGGTGCGCCAGGGCATCCGAACCGAACTCTGGAACAGCTTCGGCTCCGGCGGCGACTGGGAAATCACCATCGAGGAAGACCTCTTCTGCGATGTGGTGCGGTTTCGCCGCGCCGAAAAAAAGACGCTCGACCCGCTGGGGCTGATGGATTTCTAGCTTCCGGTGACGGCCCGGGCCCGCTCCATGAACGGCGTGCCACGCCACGCGGAGGAATCCGAACTCTTGAGGAACTCCCGCAGGTCGTTGAGCGTGTCCACATCCATGTGTCTGGCCTTGAGCGACACGGACAGCCCGGTTCGCTGGATTGTCTCGTAAGTGGAACCGAACACGTTGTGCCCGCCCCATTTCATGCCGCTGAACGCCTGCGGCACGAATCCGTCCCGGTGAAAGCCTATCATGTAGTATCCGCCGTCGCCCGCGGGCCCGAGCACCGCCCGCTTGGGGGACAGGGCCTCGAGCGCGCTCCGGCAGTCTTCGCCCGTGAGGCCCGGAATATCGCTGCCCACGAGCACCGCCTTGCGGTAACCCATGAAGAATATCTCCCGGAAGGCGTTCTCCATCCGCCGCCCGAGATCCGGACCTTTCTGGGAAAGATAGACGCGCCCGCGACCGAGCCAGTCCAGCACCTGCGGACGCGCATCCTCCGGCGTGTAGCAGACCGCGGTTTCCACGCCGTCCTGCTCAAGGCGCTCCAGAACCGATGAAGCCATCAGCCGATACAGGTCACAGGCCGTCCGGTCCGAAGTGTCGGCGGCAAGCCGGGTCTTGACTTCTCCGGGCACGGGATTCCTGACGAAGAAGAGCACGCAACCGTTCATTTTCGCTCCAGCTGGCATTGCGGCCGGTAGTTCCCGGCCAGTGTACGCGGATCCGCACCGAATTGGTGGCGAAGACGAAGCCCCACGTTTCGCAGGGGACGAGAAAGGAGCCCTTCGGCCTCGTAACGGCGCGCGGAAGTGAGCACCCTCCGCCGCAAGAACACGGGCCGAACACCGGAAGCCGCGAGCTTCTGGAACATCTCCACGTCTTCCATGATGGGAATTTCAGGATATCCACCGAGGCGGTGAAAGGTCTCGGCGCGAAAAAAATGCGTCTGATCGCCGTAGGGAATACGCTCCAGTCGGGCTCGCAGGTTGCTCACCTCTCCAAGAAAACGGACCCAGCGCGAACGGGTGTCGTAACGCACCCTGAAAGCCCCGGCTTGATGCTCACGCATGGCCTCGCGGACATCCCGCAGAGCGTCTTGCGGCAGCCGCGTATCCGCATGGAGAAACAGCAGGACGTCGCCCGACGCGGCAGCGGCGCCAGCGTTCATCTGGGCTCCCCTGCCGGGCTGTGACCGCACCCCGATGACCTCCGGGTCCGAAAGCGCCGCGAGGGTGGAGCCGTCCGAATCACCGTCGGATACGATAATTTGGACGGAGAGGCCGCCCGCCGCATCGCGCACGTTGGACACCACCTCGTGGATGACGTCCGCCTCGCAGAGCGCAGGAATGATGACCGAGGTCAACCCGGCGGTTGTGTTCCGGAGCATGAGTCAGTAATAGACCCTTTGCCCGAAATGATAAAGGGGTTGATGCCATGAAGCAGGACACCACGACCGACAGAACCGCCGTCCACGACGTACTCGACAGGGCCGACGTTCTCTGGCTGGCCATATGCGACGAGCAGGGTCCTTACAGCCTGCCGGTGAATTTCGCCCGCGACGACGACACGCTGGTGCTTCACTCCAGTCGACGCGGACGCAAGGCGGACGCCCTGCGCTCCGGCATCGTGGTGGGCTTCAGCGTCGCCGTCGATATCGACGCACGCATGGAAGGCGATCTGGCCTGCAAGCTGGGATACAGTTTCCGCAGCGTGTGCGGCACCGCTGCTCCATGCGAGCTGTCCGGCGACGCGCACCGTAACGCGCTGCAGGCCATTACCATCAAATACTCCGGACGGGAGCTCCCGCTCGACGACCGCGCGGTGCAGGCCACTGCTGTTTTCGGCCTGAAAATCCGCTCCGCATCCGCACGCACCAAGGAATAGCCGTGATCTTTCTGTTCTTCGGAGACTCCCTCACCCTCGGTTATGGCGACGGCGGGGGACTCGGCCTCGCGGGACGCCTGGCCCTCCACGGCCCGGCAAGGCGGGCCGACGACACATGGTACAATCTGGGAGTTCGGGCCAGCACCTCTCGCCATCTGCTCTACCGCTGGCGCGGCGAGGCCGGACGCAGAGTCTCCGGCGACGCGCCGGTCAGGATCGCCCTCTGCGCCGGTACTGCCGATGCGGCACAGGACGTCCCTCCCAACCAGACCACAGGGCATCTGGATACACTGCTCACCGACATGGCCTCCATGGCGGAAGTGCTGCTCATCGGACCGCCGCCCGTCCTGCGCGACGGCCTGCGGGAGCGTCTCAGCGAGCTGGAACGGCAACTCCCGACAGTGGCCGCCAGACACGGTGCGCGCTTTGTATCGAGCGCCGCGCTACTCGCCCCGGACGAAGCCTTCCGCCTGTCGCTGCAACGCGGCGACGGAGTTCACCCCGATGCCGACGGCTATGCACGCTGGGCGGATTGTCTGGCAGACCAACCCCAAACCCGACGCTTTCTGAAACCAACAGGAGACGACCAGCAATGAAATCCTTCGCCAGCGACAACAACTCCGGAGCCCACCCCGCCGTACTGCAGGCCCTCACCGCCGCCGACGCCGGGTCTGCCAAGGCCTACGGCGAGGACGAAACCACCCGCAGGGCGCAGCAGCTTTTCTGCGACCACTTCGGCCCGCAGGCACGGACCTTTTTCGTGACCACCGGCACGGCGGCCAACGTCACCGGGCTTCGGTCGGTCTGCGAAACGTGGCAGTCCGTGATCTGCTCCGAGCACGCGCACATCACCTCTGACGAGTGCGGCGCGCCCGAGGCCGTGGGCGGGTTCAAGTCCGTAACCCTGCCAAGCAGTGACGGGCGCATCAGTCCGGATCAAGCCGTACCGCACCTGGCGGCGCAGGGCTTCGTGCATCGCAACCAACCCCGAGTGATATCCCTTACCCAGTGCACCGAGCTGGGCACGCTCTACAGACCCGAGGAAATTCGCGCTTGGTGTGAGTTCGCGCACGAAAACGACATGCTCGTTCACATCGACGGCGCCCGCCTTGCCAATGCCTGCGCCGCGCTCGACTGCTCCTTCCGCGAAATGACCACCGACCTCGGCGTGGACCTGCTTTCCTTCGGGGGCACCAAGAACGGGCTTGTCATGGGCGAAGCCGTTGTGCTGCTGAATCCGGAAATCGGCCCCGGCATGCCGTTTTTCCGCAAGCAGTTCATGCAGCTCGTGAGCAAGATGCGCTTCGTCTCGGCGCAGTTCATCCCGTACCTCGAAGACGGCATCTGGTTGGAGAACGCCCGGCACGCCAACGCCATGGCGAAACGGCTGGCGGAAAAGGCCGCAGCCGCAGAGGGCGTGGAGATTCTCGGCGAAGTGGAGACCAACGCGGTCTTTGCAAAGGTCCCGGAGCACGCGATCAGCCGGTTGCTCGACGAATACTATTTCTACATTTGGGATGAAACCGAGCGCAGCCTGCGCTGGATGCTCTCGTGGAACACCACCGAGGCCGAGGTGGACGAATTCGCTGCCTCGATCGAGGCCGCGGTGCAAAGCAAAGGATAGCTAAGAGCATGAACCGTATTTGCGTTTTTCTCGGCTCCAACCCCGGCCATGATTCACGATACACCGAAGCCGCAGTAGAGCTCGGCACCGAACTGGCGAAACGGGAGTTAGGCGTGGTTTACGGCGGTTCCGGCGTGGGCCTCATGGGTACCCTTGCCGACGCCGCGCTGGCCGCGGGCGGCAGCGTCATCGGCGTCATCCCCGAGCTGCTGGTGAAAAAGGAGGTGGCGCACCATGGCCTCACCGAACAGTATGTGGTACCTTCCATGCACGCCCGCAAGGCCAAGATGGCCGAACTGGCAGACGGCTTCATCGCCCTGCCCGGCGGCATCGGCACGCTTGAAGAATTCTTCGAGGTCCTCACGTGGAACCAGTTGGGCTACCACAGCAAACCTTGCGGTCTGCTGGACGTCAAAGGCTACTATTCCGAACTGGCGGGCTTTCTCGACAAGGTGGTGGACGAAGGATTCCTCGTCTCCGAACACCGCGGCATGGTGCTCACCGACGCTTCCCCCGGCGGCCTGCTCGACAAGTTCGATGGCTACGTTCCGCCTCAGGTGGACAAGTGGATCGATAAGAAGAAGGGGTTGTAGAACTGCTTCCAATTCGTAAGTTTTTTTGCGACCTACAAAGTCGTAACGGCCAATTCCCTGGCCCTTTAAATTATAATCAAGCTAATAGGAGCACACATGGCAAAAGCAACTGCCCGGCATCTTTTGGTTAGTGATGAACAAACCTGTCTGGACCTGAAAAAACAGATTCAGGACGGTGCTGATTTTGCTGAACTGGCAAAAAAACACTCCAGTTGCCCTTCTGGACAGCAAGGCGGCAATCTCGGTGAATTTGGCCCCGGCGCCATGGTCCCGGAATTTGACACCGTGGTGTTCAACGAAGCGGTCGGCGAAGTTCATGGCCCGGTAAAAACCCAGTTCGGTTACCATCTGCTGGAAATCACCAGCCGCGAAGACTAACCACTTCTTCATTTGTAATAAAGGCCCCGCACAGAATGCTGTGCGGGGCCTTTTGTTTTTGATCCGATGGCTTAAGTTGACTTAGTATCAATTTTTAGTTTTTTGAATATCAGATTAACAGATTATCAGCCCTTCTGGGCTGTCCAGCATGGGTATATCCCACGGTATCCCAGAGCACCCTCTTGCATTCAAGTGTATAGCAAACCCGTATAACAAGGCTTGATGAAGTGGATTTACCATTTATCGGGATGTGCTGACAGCAGTATGTCATATATGATCTTGGGAGAAAGGATCTCGAGGATCTCGCCCCGTAACCATTCGACCTATACCCAACTCGGCTACCACCAAAAGTCCGGCGGCCTGCTCGACAAGCTCGATGCCTTCATGCCGCCTCAGGTAGGACAAGCGGATTGAGAGGAAGAAGGGCTGTAGCCCATCGAAATGAAGGGTTTACCATCTGAAAATCGAACCTTGCCCATCTCTGATATAAAAAAGGGGCCCGCATCACTGCGGGCCCCTTTTCATTACATATATAAATGAATCAGGCCGCTACCGGCGCGACCTCGGTGATTTTTTCGTGGTGACGAAGAAAACTTCTGGCTCCATTGGCGCCCATGAAGCGCGAGAGGATTTTGGGGTCGGTGTGCACGAGGTCCACGAGAATCAGGCCGTCGAGGCAGTCGCCGAAGTCAGGGTCCACGTTGAAGCCGAGGATTTTGCCGCCGAGCTTCAGGTACTGCTTGAGCAACACCGGGATGCCGCGCCCCTCGACCTCCGTGACCACGGAGCCGAGGTCTTCCGGGTCGCTGAGGGCGGCCTCGGAGAGCGCCACGTCCAGCCGCTTCAGGGCCTTGTCCTTGAGCGGGGTGGATGGCGTGACCATCCGGGACAGCTCCTTGTCGAAACAGTGGCGCTTGAGGAAGCCGGCCATGAGCTCCCGGGAAAGCGGCGAGTAGTCGCCGGAAATACTCACGCAACCGAATAATTTGGAGTATCGCGGGTTCTTCACGATAAACGCGGCAAGTCCTTTCCAGAGCATCAGGAGCGGCTGGTAGCTGCGCTGATATTTGGCGCGCACGAAGGAGCGCCCCAGTTCCAGCGCGGGCTGCAATTCCTCGAGAAATCCCGGCGAGAAGCGGAACAGCGAAGCCGAATAGATGCCCTTGGCCCCCTGTGCGGCCATAATCTCGTCGCTCAGGGCGAAGCGGTAGGCCCCGCAGACCTCGCGCTCCTTGTCGTTCCAGAGCACAAGGTGACGGTAGGTGTCATCGTATTCGTCGATGTCCGTAGGGTTGCCGGTGCCCTCGCCCACGGCGCGGAACGTCTTTTCGCGAAGCACGCCGATCTCCCGCAGCACGCGGGGGATGCGCCACGCCTCGGCCTGAAAGACCTTCAGATCGCCGCTCTGCACCAGCAGGTTCTCGTCCGGCAGGGCCGCCACTTCGCTGGCGAGGATGTGCTTGGACATGCTGCCCGCCAGCGGCGCCATGCTGCGCGGCGCTTTTTCCTTGCCGGACCGGAACGGGAGCGGCTTCTGGCGTCTGAGCACATAGGTGCGAAAACGAAGGTATTCCGTAAGCTCCGTGTCGGTTCCGAAGGATTCCAGCCGTTCAAAGGCGATGGGTCCGCCAACGCTGACCTGAACGGTGCGGCTGGCCTTCTTGAGGTTCTCGTGCGGCAGCAGCACCGTGCGAAGGCGCGGGTGGATCATCCCTGCCGCCTGAAAGACCGCGCTGTTGCGGCCGTTGAAAAACATGGGGACCACGGGGCTGCGGGTCTTTCTGACCATGCGGGCCACGGTGTCGCTCCACTGCGGGTCGGCCACCATGCGCCTGCCCACCTTGAGGCTGGAGACCTCGCCCGCCGGGAATACGGCCAGCAGGTGACCGTCCCTGAGCCAGCGCATGCTCTCCTTGAGCCCCGAAATATTGGCCTTTGCGGATTTGTCGGTCCCGAACGGGTCCACCTGAATGAGGTGCTCGCGCATCTCGGGAATCTTGCCGAGCATGTAGTTGGCCATGACCTTGACATCGGGCCGAATCTGTTTCAGCAGCTTGACGAGGATGACCCCTTCGATGGCGCCGAAGGGGTGGTTGGCAACAACCACGAGCGGTCCCTGAGCCGGAACCTTGGACAGCGGCCTGCCGCCCATCTCGATGCGGATGCCGAACATGTCCAGCACGCGATCCACGAATTCGCCGCCGAGCTCCTCCTGCCGATAGCGGTCGTACAGGCTGTTGAGCGTATCGAAACGCAGCAGCTTGGTGAGCGGCTTCGAGGCGATGTTGAACAGAGCGCGCTTGAACGGGGTTGCGGACGGATTTTCAAGCCTGAATAGCTGATTCTCGACAGTCTGTTGCTGCATGGCGTGCTCCTTCCCTGCGGGTTTGCGGGATTCTACTGCGCACACGCGCCAAACCGGTTTCCCTCCTGTTACGCCTTGTCAAAATGCGGTCACGGAGCCGTTACCGGCAACCTCTGGACAGGACCGGCCCGGCCCATTACAAGGGCGAGTCAATCAGTTCACGGAGGAATGTGATGACGCTTGCCTCAAAGGGCTCCCCCGCCGGGGACCTCACCGGCATCAGGCAGCTCGACGATCTTCACGAGAGATTCTCGCACCTGCTTGAGTCGTTGACCGAAATGATCCGCGACATGAACACGCCGCTGGATGATCAGGCCGAGCGCCGCCACCTGCTCATCGCCGTGGAGCGACTGCGGGACAACGCCCTCATGCTTTTCCGGCGTGAGGAGGAGTTGCTTCGCGAGCAGGCCTGCCCGGCGCTTGATGAACACCGGCTGGACCATGACCGGTTCATGGCCGAGACACTCGAACTCATGGGAAGGCTCGAAGGCGGGGCCGCCATGACCGCAGCCTGCGTGCGAGACCACCTGTACGCATGGTTCCGCACGCACACGCTCCTCCCCGACCGTGCCGCTGGGCTTGTCACCGGCTGAGTCTTCTCCGCTTCCCCCGCTCCCCGCACAAAAATTTCACGCCCCCCGCTTGACAGCCCGGCGAGTGTGCTTATTTATCCCCGAGTCTTCCGCTGCTCAGCGCGGAGCCCGGCTCCCTCAGGCCGGGACAAACGCACAAAAAACCCAACGATACCCGGAGGTATAGACGAATGAAGCTGAAACCGCTGAACGACCGTGTGCTGGTGAAGCGTCTGGAAATGGAAGAGAAGACCACAGGCGGCATCATCATCCCTGATTCCGCCAAGGAAAAGCCCATGAAGGGCGAGGTCGTCGCCGCCGGTCCCGGCAAGCTGGATGACGCCGGCAAGCGTGTTGAACTGACCGTCAAGACCGGCGACACCGTGCTGTTCGCCAAGTACGCCGGAACCGAAGTAAAGATCGACGGCAACGAACATCTCGTGATGCGTGAGGACGACATCCTCGCCGTCGTCGAGTAGTCGTAGTCCGGCATATAGACAATTAAGGCTCTTTTTTAGACGAAATAGTTCATTATTGAAGGAGATACCCAATGGCCAAAGAAATTCTCTTCGACGCCAAAGCCCGTGAAAAACTGAAAGCAGGCGTGGACAAGCTCGCCAACGCCGTCAAGGTGACCCTCGGCCCCAAGGGCCGCAACGTCGTGATCGAAAAGAGCTTCGGCGCTCCGGTCATCACCAAGGACGGCGTGACCGTCGCCAAGGAAATCGAACTCGAAGACAAGTTCGAGAACATGGGCGCACAGATGGTCAAGGAAGTCGCCTCCAAGACTTCCGACGTGGCCGGTGACGGTACCACCACCGCTACCATTCTGGCCCAGTCCGTCTTCACCGAAGGCGTCAAGCTCGTGGCCGCCGGCCGCAGCCCCATGGCCATCAAGCGCGGCATCGACAAAGCCGTCGGCGCCGTTGTCGAAGAACTCGGCAACGTCACCAAGCCGACCCGCGACCAGAAAGAAATCGCTCAGGTCGGAACCATCTCCGCCAACAACGACGCCACCATCGGCAACATCATCGCCGAGGCCATGAACAAGGTCGGCAAGGAAGGCGTCATCACCGTTGAGGAAGCCAAGGGCCTCGAAACCACTCTGGATGTCGTCGAAGGCATGCAGTTCGACCGCGGCTACCTCTCCCCCTACTTCGTCACCAATCCCGAGCGCATGACCTGCGAAATGGAAGAGCCGCTCATCCTGCTCAACGAAAAGAAGATCTCCAACATGAAGGAACTTCTGCCCGTTCTGGAGCAGGTCGCCAAGATGTCCCGTCCGCTGCTCATCATCGGTGAAGACATCGAAGGCGAAGCTCTGGCCACCCTCGTGGTCAACAAGCTGCGCGGCACCCTGAACGTGTCCGCCATCAAGGCTCCGGGCTTCGGCGAGCGCCGCAAGGCCATGCTCAAGGACATCGCCGTCCTCACCGGCGGCCAGGTCGTCTCCGAAGACCTCGGCATCAAGCTCGAGAACCTCACCGTCAACGATCTCGGTTCCGCCAAGCGCGTGGTCATCGACAAGGACAACACCACCGTTGTCGACGGCGCCGGCGACGCTGAGGAAATCAAGGCCCGCATCAAGCAGATCCGCGCCGAAATCAACGAGTCCTCCTCCGACTACGATCGCGAAAAGCTCCAGGAGCGCCTCGCCAAGATCGTGGGCGGTGTCGCCGTCATTCACGTCGGTGCAGCCACCGAAATCGAAATGAAGGAAAAGAAGGACCGCGTGGAAGACGCCCTGAACGCCACCCGCGCTGCCGTGGAAGAAGGCATCGTGCCCGGCGGCGGTGTGGCCCTTGCCCGCGCCACCAAGGCCCTCAAGGACCTCAAGCCGGTCGATGACGACGAAGCCGCAGGCATCGCCATCATCACCCGCGCCATCGAAGAGCCGCTGCGCCAGATCGCCGGCAACGCCGGTTTCGAAGGCTCCATCGTCGTGGAGAAGATCAAGGAAGGCAAGGACGGCTTCGGTTTCAACGCCGCCACCTCCGAGTACGAAGACCTCATCAAGGTCGGCGTCATCGATCCCAAGAAGGTCACCCGCACCGCGCTGCAGAACGCTGCTTCCGTGGCCGGCCTGCTGCTGACCACCGAATGCGCCATCGCCGAAAAGCCTGAAAAGGACAGCGGCGCTCCGGCCATGCCCGGCGGCATGGGCGGCATGGGCGGAATGGGCGGAATGGGCGGAATGTACTAGTCCGACCCGACTGAACCAGCCCGATATCAAGGCCCCCCGCACAGGATGCGGGGGGCCTTTCTTATGCGGCCCCATGTCAGGGACTCCCATTCTTCGTGATTCATCCACCTGACAGGCCGCGATCGAGCCTCACCCCGCGGCTGACTTTGGGTCGCCTCCGGCCGGTTCGCAAGCAGGGCCGAAACAGTTCGCGCAGGCTCCACGGCAATCCCGCGAGACTCGCCCCTCACGGCGTAGAGACCTTACGGGATCAAATGAATGAATGGATGGTATTGGACAGCACGGCGTGAGAAACACGACGGCGGGACACATAGCCAGATGCCCATCAGCGCGCAGACACCGGGAACTTACCGGTATACGATCACGGCGAACTCTGTGGAGACAGACGACAGTAAGGTGGCGTTTTCATGCCCCTGCGGGGCATTTGGCGCAGCCGGACGAGCTATCCGGTTTCCGTAAACTCCGATGCCACCTCAAGCAGACGCTCCATCACGGGTCCGTGCCCATGCCGGGGCCATACGATGGAGACTTCCCACGGCGGGAGCCCTTGCTCCAGCGATACGATTCCCACCCCCTGCGGACAACCGTTCTCCGACGAGGCCGGAACCAGCGCGACGCCCATGCCCGCCGCCACCAGCGCCAGCGTGCTCTGCTCGGTGTTCGCCTCCTGCACGATGTCCGGCGTGACACCGGCCCGTTCAAAGGCGGCGATGAGCGCGTCATGCAGCTTTGGCTGATAATGCCGCGGATAAAAGATCATGTCCTCACCGTGCAGGTCCGACAGCGACACCCCCCTGCGTCCGTGAAGACGATGCCCCGCCGGAATCGCCAACGCGTACGGTTCGCGCAGAAACAGCCTCGTATTCAAGCCATGCATGTCATGACCGAAGAGCCGGGCGAAGCCGGCATCGAGCCGTCCTCGATTCATCAGGTCCAGCTGATGATACGTGGACATGGCTCGGATTGTCAGCCTGATGTTCGGAAATCTGCGCCGGAACTCGCGCACCACCTCGGGGAAACGGCTCAGGCTCGCGGGACCGACGAACCCGACCTTGAGCGCCCCCTCCTCCCCGGAAGCAACGCTCCTCACGGTCCTGCCCGCTTCGTCCAGCACCGCCATGGCCTTGTTCACCTCCGCCATGTAGTACCGTCCGGCCGCTGTAAGCTCCACACGGCGGCTGCTTCTCTCGAACAGCTCGACGCCCAGCTCCTCTTCAAGCTGTCGTATCTGACGGCTCAGGGGCGGCTGGGAAACATGCAGCCGCCGCGCAGCCTTGCCGAAATGCAACTCCTCGGCCACCGCCATGAAATACTTCAAGTGACGCAGCTCCATTCATACCTCCGAAGTATCAATCAAGACACAAACGCATATTGGACATATCAATGTCCGCTTTTTAGAGTTCGGTCAAGCAACCCGGAGGATATCATGCTCAGGATCAAACTGTTTCTGCTGGCCGCCCTTGTCCTGATTCCCGCCCTTGCCGAGGCAGCTTCCATGCTGACGGACGGGCACGGCAACATCTACACCGCCGAACGGCACGCCGTGTTCTGCCGCACGCCCGACGGCGAACGCGTGGAGGTGGCACGCTTCGAGGCCGCCGTGCTGGATATTGCCATGTCACGCAGAGGCAGGCTGTTCGCGCTCGACACCGACGGCACGGTCTGGGCCCTCTCGCGCACGGGCGGCAGGCGTCCCGTACTGCGCGATGCCGAAAACGCAAGCGCAATCACCGTCGATCGCGACGGAAAGCTGCTCATTGGAAATGGAAACGGAGGGATTCGGGCCCTGCGGCCCTAGATGTCGAGCTTGATGGCCTTGCCCGAGCCGGAACCGGAGCCGCCGGAACGGGATTTCCCGCCAGCACCGTAAATCTTCGGCTCGGTCTTCTTGACGATCTTCTCGGCCTCGAGGTTGAGCGGGTTTTTCTGAACCACCGCGGCGGCGTACTTGTTGGCCTCGCCCCATTCACGGCGCGAGAGGTGCAATTTGGCAAGCCGCAGCTCCAGCGACTCGTTGACGCCGAGCCTGCGCATGGCCTCCTTCACCGTCTCGATGGCCTTGGCGGTCTCCCCAAGTCCCTCGTAACACATGATCAACGAGCTGTAGGCCCGGTTGTCCGAGGGGTTCTGCTCCAGCGCACGCTTGAGATACTCGACTGCTTCCTGAAGCAGCCCGCCCATCATCAGCCGCGTGCCGATGTCGGAGTTCAGGCCTTCGATCTCCGTAAAGGTGTCGGATGCCGTTCGGAACAGCTTTCTCGCCTCCAGCGGATTCTCGTCCTCCATGTGCTTCTGGGCTTCCAGCAGCATCTCGTCGAGCTTCCAGAGGTGTTCGCGCTGCTTGGCGACGCGCGCCTTCTCCATGGCGTCCTTCAGCCGTGCGGCCAGACGGACCAGCGTTTTGTAGAGCTGCGCCTCCTTGCCCCGCTGGTAGTTGAGCCCGCTCGGGAAGAGCTTCTTGACCACGGCCATGCCGTTCAGGTCGCGGAAGGCCTCCTCGAGAAGCGCCTGCACCTCGAACTTCTCGCGGCCATACACCTGACTGCCGGCTACGCCCTTCACGGCGCGCGCAAGCGCTTCCAGCGAGCGCAGATAGTCATTGCGTCCGATGTAGGCTTTCGCCCGTGCTATGTCTTCACGAATTGTCTTGGCGGTGGCGCTCATGCTTGTCCTCAATAATCTTCGGGAGATTTGCCTGACGGTAATACACCGTCTTCATTAAATCAAGCTTCGTCGGCGGTTAGCGCCGCCTGTGCGGGAATGGCGACCCCGGATCGGGCCAGCCTGTTGACAAGGCGCGCATAGTGCCCGCCCCGCCAGTACACATTGCCGCATCCGGGACATCTTCTGAAATGATTGAAATATTTTTTCGTCTTCGGCTCGAGCAGATGCAGGATTTCCACTTTTTCCACAGGTTCGGTCGGCAGATTGCAGCGCAGGCAGCGGCGCATGAACTGTTCTGTGGGAACAAGCCCGAAATGCCGGACGATTTCCGCTAACTGTGCGTCGGTCCCTTCGGCTCGCAGCAGCCGCCCGTGCGTCACCACCGCACGCTTGAGCAGCCCCCGGTCCCGCGAGAGCACCACCCTTTTTTCCTCAGCTGCCCGCCGTGCGAGGGCTGCGTCGCCCTCCAGCCCGTCGCGAGCCGCATCGAGCCCCATGGCCCGCAGCAGCGGCGCCAGTCCGGCCACGTTCTCATCCACCAGAAACGCCGCACGCGGCAGCGCGGGCCGCAACGGATGCCCGGCCGTCACGTCAGACGGCTCGGGCACGGAGCGGACCTCGAGGCGCTGTCCCTGTCGCGGCTGGTAGCCGAACCCGACGCTGCGGTCGCCGGCAGCGAGGAGCTCTCCCACTTCGGTGTGCGGCACCCCCAGCGACTCCACCATGTCCTTGATTGACTGGCCCCTTCGCGCCCGGTAGCGTATCTCGCCATCATCGGCCTTTCGGGTCAACAGCTCCGACAGCCCGGCATCAAACACAAGTACCACCGCATCCGGAGGATTCATGAACATATACCTCGCTCTCATTCTGGCATCACTCGTGGCCGCGTGGGCCCTCGGGATGATCTCCCGCCACCTCGACGCGAAAAACCTCTCCACCAGTCCGCCCGAGGAGTTCCGGGACATCATCGACGACGAGGCCTACCGTCGTTCACAGGAATACAATCTCGCCAAGATGCGACTTGAATCCGTGGAAGACACGCTCTCCACCATCATCTCCATCGTCTTCATTGTCGCGGGGGGCTTCGCGTGGGCCGACGCGGCCGTGCGGTCGCTCGGCTTCGGCCCCGTGGTCACGGGATTGCTCTTCTTCGGCCTGCTCGGGCTCCTGAGCATGATCCCGGGCCTGCCCTTTTCGGTCTATAGAACCTTTGTGCTGGAAAACCGCTTCGGATTCAACAAGACCACGCCCGGAACCTTCGTGGCCGACCGCGTCAAGGGGATCCTTCTGGCAGCGGTCATCGGCGGGCCTCTGCTGGCGGGCATCCTGCTGTTCTTCCGCTGGGCCGGACCGGACGCATGGCTCTGGTGCTGGGGCTTCACCACGCTCTTCAGCCTCGGCGTCACCTATGTGGCCCCGCAGTGG
The DNA here is from genome assembly GCF_059568665.1 of Pseudodesulfovibrio halophilus DSM 5663. NCBI lineage: Bacteria > Pseudomonadati > Thermodesulfobacteriota > Desulfovibrionia > Desulfovibrionales > Desulfovibrionaceae > Pseudodesulfovibrio > Pseudodesulfovibrio halophilus. The sequence goes on from NZ_JCANTV010000012.1 coordinate 194,627, forward strand.
ATTCTGCCGCTGTTCAACCGCTTCACATCGCTGGAGCAGGGCGAATTGCGCCGGATGCTTGAGAGCTACGCGGATTCACAGGGCTTCGAACTGGAAGGACTGTACCTGATGGACGGCTCCAAGCGCAGCACCAAGGCCAACGCCTTTTTCACCGGATTCGGCAAAAAACGGCGCATCGCCCTGTTCGACACGCTTGTGGAGCGGCACACGCCCGGGGAGATCACGGCGGTGCTGGCGCACGAGGTCGGCCACGCCAAGCTGGGGCACGTCCGCAAGATGCTCGCGGCCTCGGTGCTCAAGACAGGACTCATGTTCTGGCTGCTTTCATTCTTCCTCGAGACGCCGGGGCTGTTCGAGGCGTTCGGCGTGGAGCAGATGAGCGTCCACGCCGGGCTGGTGTTCTTCGCCCTGCTCTATACCCCGGTCTCCATGCTGCTCTCGCTGGCTGACGGCGCGCTCTCCAGAAAACACGAGTATCAGGCGGACGCCTTTGCAGCGCGCACCACCGGGCGCCCCGGAGAGCTGGCTTCAGCGCTCAAGCGGCTTTCGGCGGACTCGCTGTCGAATCTCACGCCGCACCCGTTCACGGTGTGGCTTCAGTATTCGCACCCGCCCGTGGTCAAGCGGGTGCGCGCCCTGAAGGATGCAGCCTAGACAGCTTCGGGAAGGGCCTGCGACCGGCTACCGGCCGCATCAGGCTCACCGGACTCGTCCACCCGGAAGAAGCGCATGACCTCGAGCATGCTCTCGGCCCGGGTCCGCAACTCCTCGGCCGTGGAGGCCAGCTGCTCGGATGCCGCCGCGTTCCCCTGCACCACGGTGTCGAGCGCGGAAACGGCCTCGTTGACCTGCGTCACCCCGGCGTGCTGTTCACGGCTCGCCTCGGTGACCTTTTCCACGAGCTCGGCGTTGTCGCGGATATGCCGGACAACCGTGTCGAGCACGTCTCCGGCGTCTTCGGCCACCTCGAGGCTTCGCCCCGAAAGCTCGGCAATCTCGGCGGCGGCGTCGCCGCTTCGCTCCGCCAGCTTGCGCACTTCGGCCGCCACGACCGCGAATCCCTTTCCGGATTCGCCGGCCCTCGCGGCCTCGATGGCCGCGTTCAGTGCCAGCAGGTTGGTCTGCCGCGCGATCTCGCCCACCACGGCGATTTTGTCCACTATCTCACGCATGGCTCCCACCGTGCGCCGGACGGCTTCGCCGCCCCGCTCCGCCTCGTCGGCCACCTGTCCGGCCTGCTTTCCGGCCCGCTCGGCATGTTCCATGTTGGTGCCGATGTTGCCGTTCACCTGTTCCACGGAGGCGGAAATCTCCTCGACGCTCGCGGCCTGCTCCGCCGCATCCTGCGAGAGCCGCTCGGACAGCGCGGAGACCTCTCTGCTGCCGGAGACCACAACCGAGGCCCCCTGCTGCACCTCGCCCACGACGCCGCTCACGCGATGCGTCATCGCATTGAGGGCCGCCATCAGCCGCGCCATCTCGTTCTCACCCCGCACGTCGGCCATGGCGCTTAGATCGCCCGAGGCCATGGAGGACGCCAGCGAAAGGCCCTTGCCGACGGGTACGGACACCAACCTCCGGAACGCCAAGACCACGATGCCTCCTATCAACAGGACCACCCCGCCCCCGATCCCCAGGAGCACGTTGCGCTGCATCACCGCAGTCGAGGCAATCTCCGACACATACGCCGACATGCAGATCACCCAGCCCGTGGCTTCGTTCTCACGGAAGACCATCATCTTCTCGTCGTCCTGCCATTCGTACAGGTGGGTCCCGTTTCGCCGTTCCAGCGCCTCCCTTGCGAAATCGTATCCGCTCAGGTCCTCCCCGACGCGGGAGCTGTCGGCGGCGTGCGCGGCCAGCCGCCCCTCGCCGTCGAGAATGAACCCGTAGCCCCGCTCGCCGATGCGCACGGGCTCCAGAAAACGCTCCACGAAGTCGCTCCACAGGGGAAGCACGGCGACACCGCCGGTGATGTTTCCGAAGCGGTCGCGCACGATCTGGGAAATGCCGAGGATGGTCCTGCCGTTGCCGGAATGGGACGTCATCACTCTGGGGACTATCCAGGTCTCCTCGCCGCCGAGCACCTTTTGCACGTACTCCCGCCCGGAACGGTCGGCTCCGGTGAGGTCGTCGCCGTTGGCGTTGAACCCGGCAAGCACCTTGCCTTCCGAATCGAAGATGAGCACGGCCCAGAGGCCGGGGTAGTTGTCGATCACATTCCGGGTGGCCGTCACCGCGTGAATGCGGTCCCAGCCGTCCAGCGCCCGGATGACGGAGGGCATCCCCGCCACGGTCTTCACGCACCCGGTCATGTCCTCCAGATACCGGTTCAACGTCCCGGCCACGGAGTCGGCCAGCTCCGCGGCCGCCGCGTTCTGGTTTCGCATGACCATCTCGTACGAACTCTCGCTGACGAAATAAATAATTCCCGAAATCCCGAGAAACATGACAAGAAGTACCGGCAGGAGCACCGCCGCAGCCATTTTCCGCCGCAGAATCCGCATATATCCTCCTAGAGGTTCAGTCCGGTTTTCACGGGTTTTAGTACCCGGCCCCTCGGCCCGAACATGACAGGCACAAGACATCATCGTTACGGTTGCACGAATGCGCCGAAACTTCCGCACCGCCACCGGTCGACACCTTGTGATAATGCTCGCGGCCTGATATTCCGGTAGGCTAGGTAACGCAAACAACGGAGGCTTCATGTCGCTTCACCCGATGGCCGGGAAATCCCCGACCCATGACATGCTGGAAAACATCCCCCGGCTCGTCACGGCTTTCTATTCACGGAAACCGGACCCCAAGAATCCGGACGAAATAGTATCCTTCGGCACATCCGGACACCGGGGCTGCTCGCTCACGTCCACCTTCAACGAGTCGCACGTCATGGCCGTGTGTCAGGCCGTCTGTGAACACCGCAGAATGCGCGGCATCGACGGACCGCTGTTTCTGGGCATGGACACGCACGCCCTCTCCGAACCGGCCTTTACCACCGCGCTCGAAGTTTTCGCCGCCAACGGCGTGGCCGTGCGCTACCAGATGGGCTTCGGCTACACGCCGACGCCCGTCATCTCGCACGCCATCCTGAGCTGGAACCGCGACCGGACCTCGGGACTGGCGGACGGCGTGGTCATCACTCCTTCTCACAATCCCCCGCGCGACGGCGGCATCAAGTACAACCCGCCGGACGGCGGACCCGCTGATTTCCGTACCACCGCAGCCATTCAGGACGGGGCCAACCAGATCCTCATCGACAAGCTGGTGAGCGTGAAGCGCGTCCCGCTGGCGCAGGCGCTGGCAACCGACGGCGTGGAGGCCATCGACTACGTCATGCCCTATGTGCGCGACCTGGGCAGCATCCTGAACCTCGAAGCCGTTGCCGCCGAGGGGCTCAAGATCGGCGCGGACCCGCTGGGCGGCTCGGGGCTGGCCTACTGGGAGCCCATCGCGGACGAGTACGGGCTGGACATCACCGTCACCAACGACGCACCCGACCCGACCTTCAGCTTCATGAGCGTGGACAAGGACGGCAAGATCCGCATGGACTGCTCCTCGCCCTACGCCATGGCCGGGCTCATCGCCATGCGCGACCGCTTCGACATCGCCTTCGGCAACGACCCGGACTTCGACAGGCACGGCATCGTGACCCGCGCCTCGGGGCTGCTCAACCCGAACCACTACCTCTCCGTGGCGGTGGACTACCTGTTCCGCAGCCGCGAGCAGTGGTCCAACGAAACAGCCATCGGCAAAACCGTGGTCACCAGCTCCATGATCGACCGCGTGGCCGAGGGGCTGAACCGCGACATTTTCGAAGTTCCGGTAGGCTTCAAGTGGTTCGTGGGGCCGCTGCTCAAGGGCACCTGTGCCTTCGGCGGGGAGGAGTCCGCCGGGGCCAGCTTCGTGCGGTTCGACGGCAGCCCGTGGAGCACGGACAAGGACGGCATCATCCTGAACCTGCTCGCTGCCGAGATCACGGCCGTCACCGGACGCGACCCCGGCGAGCTGTACAAGGAGCTCGAGCAGAAGCACGGCGCCCCCATCTATCGCCGCAGCGACGCCCCGGCCACCAACGAGCAGAAGGCCGCCTTCAAGCGACTCACCCCGGACTCCGTCCGCACCGAGACGCTGGCTGGCGATGCCATCACCTCGCGCATGACCCACGCGCCCGGCAACGGCGAGCCCATCGGCGGCCTCAAGGTCAGCACCGACAACGGCTGGTTTGCGGCGCGACCGTCCGGGACCGAGGAAATCTACAAAATCTACGCGGAGAGCTTCCGCGACGAAAAACACCTCGACGCCATCGAGGCGGAAGCCAGAACGATCGTCGAGGCGTTGTTCTCCAAGTGAGGCACGGTCCATGAACCGAGCCGCGACTCTCGCCATCCTCGCCCTTGCGGCGGCCGTCACCCTCTTGGCCGCCGCAGCGGGCGTTGCCGCGCCGGCGATAGAAAAGGTGCGGGCCTGCGACGACATCTCCGAGTGGCCGCCCTACATATTCTACGAACGGGAAGGCGAAGAGGCCGGGACGCTCACCGGGCTTTCCGTCGACGTGCTCGAAGAGATTCTCGACGCGCACGGCATGGAGCTTGAGGTCTCCCTCATGCCTTGGAACCAATGCATGGAGCGCACGCAAAAAGGCACGCTCGACGTGGTGCTCAACGCCGCCTACAGCCCGGAGCGGGCCGCGAGCTTCCTGCTCTCCGAACGCTTCTACCTGACGACCCCGACCATCCTCTATTCCACGCAGCGCTACCCGCTCGGCCCTTACGTCAAGTCGGCCGAGGATCTGCATGCCATGAAGGGCTGCGGCGTGAAAGGCTTCGGCTACCATCAGTTCGGGATTCCGCCGGAAGGGTTTGACACATCCTCCACCACCATCGTTCAGGCCGTGAAGAAACTGCTCCAGCAGCGGTGCGACTACATCCCCATCGCCTACGAGCCCTATGCGGCCTACGTCATGACCGGCATCGAAATCCTCTCCGACCCGGCCCTAGGGCACGCGCCGGTGCCGGGCCTGCCGAAAACGCCTTACCACATGCTGCTGCCCCGCTCCCCGCGCGGCGAAAAACTTCGCACCATCATCGACGAAGGCCTGCGGCGCATGAAGTCCAACGGCCGTCTGCTGGAGTTGCTCGAAGAATACGGCATCCGCTGAAAAAACGACCCCGAAGCCGAAGCCCCGGGGTCGTTTCGTCATTCTGAAGCATTAACCGCTCAGGACTCGGGAATCCTGCCCGCCACCTGATCGGCCTCGGCGTCCTTGCCCTGCGCCCGAAGGGCCCGGACCAGCACGCCCAGATAGTCGCCGCGCTCCGGACGAAGGGCCGCGCTCTGCCTCGCCAACACCTCCGCGATCTGCGGGTCCTCGCCGCCTTCCATGTACAGCAGCGCCAGCATGTACATGGCGTGGGCGTCGTTGTGGTTGGCGTTGAGCGCCAGATGAAGATATTCGCGCGCCTGCTCCAGATCGCCGCGTTTCCACGCGGTGCGGGCCAACGGACGGTACGCCAACGTCTCCCCGCCCCTGAGGGTGGAGCCTTTGAGATACAGACGCTCGGCCTCGTCGAGGTTCCCTTCCCGCTCGGAGAGGTTGCCCAGCCGCACGAGGCTGAAAATGTGCTCCGGCTCCTGCGCAAGGCAGCGGTCGTACGCCACCCGCGCCTCGTCGAGGCGTCCCATGCGGTGCAGCACGCGCCCGAGGTTGTACAGGGCCATAACGTCGTCCGGCTCCCGCTCCAGAACCGTGGAGAACTCCTCCCGCGCCTCCTCCAGCTTGCCAAGATGCGCGTAGCAGATGGCAAGCGAGTTGCGCGCCGTGGAGTTTCCCGGCTCCAGCTCGAGCGCCATGCGGTAGCGGTCCAGCGCGCCGTAGACGTCGCCGTCGGCCCACATCCTGTCGCCGGTGAGGTTGAGCGTCACGGAGTCGAACACGGCCACGCGGGGCGCCGGCAGCAGCAGGGCGTGGTCCAGCGCGTCACGCACGCTGGCGAGGGTCTCGCCGGGCTTGAAGTCGAGGCAGGGGTGGACCGCGCCCGCCGCGCAGACGTCAACGGCCAGCTTGCTCTCGCAGCGGGTCGCGATCTCCGCGCACGCGTCCCTGAGGGCTGCGTCGGAAATGTCGGGAACAAGAAAGATTAATCCGCCGAGGCCATAGTTTCCGCCCACGGCCTCCGTCCCGAGCACGTCGCGGGAAACCGTGGCCGCGTGCCGAGTCATGGTCTCCATGTGCGCGCGGTAACTGGCAACGGACTCCGGCGGCTCGCTCAGTATCTTCACGATGCACAGGCCGAACGCGCCCTCGCCCCGATATTCCTCGAACCGGCCCATGAAGGCGCGGAATTCCAGTAGCCCTGATTCCTCGTCGCGGGTCTCGGTGCCCCCGGCGGTGTCGAAAATGCTCTGTTGTTCGGTGACAAGCACCAGCCGGTCGCCGGGCTCCACGGGCCACGCCGCGTCCGCCAGATGCAGCACCTCGGCGAAGGCGATGTCCTCCTGCGCGTCCACGATGACGGCCTCGGCCTTGTACATGGACGGATAGCGACCGGAGATGCGCTCGTCCGCGGTCAGCGCCGCGTCTGCCGGACGGCCCGAGATGGTGGACCGGATCAGGAAACGCTGTCCCACCCGCGCGCCCACCGTGGTGCCGAGACTCACGGCCATACGATCCAGCGGAAGCGTCTCCAGCACACGACCGCCCTTTTCAAGGATGTCCCTGTACCCAAAGACGCGGTTGCGGCCCATGTCCTTGGCGACAGCGGCGGCACGGCGCGCCTTGCGCAACACGATGCGCCCCTGCTCCGAGGCGTCGAGGCCGTACTGGCGGCCATCCAGCGCCTGCGGATAGGAGGCGTAGCCTATGCTCAGGCTCACCCGCACGCGGTCGCCGGAGACCGGGTCGTCGAAATGCAGCTTCTCCACGCTCTCGCGGATCACCTCCGCCAGTTGAAAACAGGCGCGACGGTTGGCGTCCGGCAGCAGCACGGCGAACTTGTCGTTGCCGTAGCGCGAGGCGGCTGCGAAACCCGGGCACACATCGGCCAGACACCGGCCCACCTCGGCCACGATGCGGTCGCCGAAGGGATAGCCGTAGCGGTCGTTCACGGTCTGGAAACGATCCAAATCAAGAAAAAGCACGCCGAGGTTGCCGGAAAAGGTGGGCATCTCCGTGTCCGTGTTCTCACAGGCGGCCAGCCCGCCGGCTCCGGGCACGAGGCAGCCCTTCACGCGGTCCACGGCGCGCGTCAGCACGGAGAGGTAGTGTTCGCGGTTGAACAGCCCTGTGAGCCGGTCCGTGACACAGTGTTTTCTGAGGGCGATGATCTCCAGCGCCGCGTTGGCGATGCCCGCCAGATACTTCGGGGCCACGCTGGGCGCCTGCACCGTGACGTCGCGCACCACGAAATACGCCAGCATTCTTCTGCCCTGCACCAGCGGCAGCAGCAGCTCCCGGTCCTCCCGCCGGTATTCCGGTTCCGGAGGCTCCGCCTCGGGGTCCGTTGACCTCGGGAAAAACAGGCTGTAGGAGGAGAAGCTCAGATATTTCGCCACGGCGTCCTTGACGTCGTGTTCGTGATCGATGATTTCCTGACGCGTCAGAACCGCGCCGCCGTGTGATGAACCGTCGATTTTTCTCATGATCGCGGACACTACAACGGCTCCGCACTTTGCACAAGAGCGCGTGCGCGCTCCCTGAGGAAACAGTGGACACGCGTCGGGAAATGTCATAGCAGGGCATCCCTTGGGCGCGCCCGGGCAAGGCAGTCCGGGCCAAGGAGCGGCACCGGTCCCGAAGGCCGGGAATGGCATCAAACCGCCCGGGAAGATCGCAATGAAAATCATACGTCATCCCAGAGAGCTGCAGCAGCTGTGCATGGACTGGGAAAGCGAAGGCCTGCGCATCGGCCTCGTCCCCACCATGGGCTATTTCCATGAAGGACACCTGAGCCTCATGGACAGCTGCCGCAAACGCTGCGACAGGCTCGTTGTTTCGCTTTTCGTCAACCCCACCCAGTTCGGTCCCGGCGAGGACCTCGAGACCTACCCCCGCGACGAGGAACGCGACGCGCGCCTAGCCGAGGAGCACGGCGCGGACGTCCTGTTCGTTCCCGAGCCGGGGAGCATGTACGAGCCGGACCACGGCACCTGGGTTCAGGTGCCCGAAATGGCCAAGGGCCTTTGCGGCGCATCCCGCCCGGATCACTTCCGCGGCGTGTGCACCGTGGTCTGCAAGCTGTTCATGCTCGCGCGGCCGAGCGTCGCGGTGTTCGGACAGAAGGACTGGCAGCAGCTGGCAATCATCCGCCGCATGGTCCGCGACCTGAACATTCCGGTGGAGATCGCGGGGCACCCCATCGTGCGCGAGGCGGACGGCCTTGCACTGAGTTCCCGCAACGTCTACCTTACCGAAGAGGAACGGCGCAACGCGCCGAACATCCACGCCGTCCTGCGCAGCGCCGCGGAAAAGGCGAAGACCGGAACCACGGACGCCGCTACCCTTAAACGGTTCATCCGCGACGAGCTGGCGGCCAAGGTTCCCGGCGGCAGGCCCGATTATATCGAAATAGTCGACCCCGATTCCCTCGAAACCGTGAACGAAATTCGGCAAAAAGCCCTCGTCGCGGTGGCGATCTTCATGAGCCGGGCTCGACTGATAGACAATTTTTCAATAGAGGTGTAAGGCTGTGTCCCAGAGAAACTTTCTCAGCGCCAAGATACACGGCGCGACCATAACCTGTGCGAAGCTGGAGTACCACGGCAGCCTGTCCATCGACACGAAGCTGCTGAAAGCCGCGGGCATCCTCCCTTTTGAGCGGGTCGATATTTACAATCTCGACAACGGAGAACGGCTCTCCACCTATGCCATCCCCGGCGGCCCCGGGGAAATATGCATGAACGGAGCGGCCGCTCACAAGGGAAGCAAGGGCCAGCGGATCATCATCGCCACCTACCAGTGGCTGGACGAATCCGAGATGATCGGCGCAAAGCCCAAGGTGATCATCGCCGGGCCCGACAACTCCATCCAAGAGACCATCGACTATGAAATAAACGTTGTACCCAATGCATCGTAATAATAGACACTGAAGGAGGAATCGATGCTTTTTCCCAAAGGCAAGTACCTGTTCACGTCCGAGTCCGTGACAGAAGGACACCCCGACAAAGTGGCCGACCAGATTTCCGACGCCATTCTCGACGCCATCATGGCCGAAGACCCGAACTGCCGCGTGGCGTGCGAAACCCTCGTGACAACCGGTATGGCGTTTATCGCGGGTGAAATCTCCACAACTGCCTATGCCGACTTCCCCGACATCGTCCGCAACACGATCAAGGACATCGGGTACAACAGCTCCGACAAGATGGGCTTCGACTGGGAGACCTGCGCCGTCATCTCTTCCATCGACAAACAGTCCCCGGACATCGCGCAGGGCGTGGACCGCAAGAGCCCCGAAGAGCAGGGCGCGGGCGACCAGGGCATGATGTTCGGCTTCGCCACCAACGAGACCCCGAGCCTGATGCCGACCCCCATCTATTACGCGCACAAACTTTCCCGCCGCCTGACCTACGTCCGCAAGAAAGGCGTGCTGGACTTCCTGCGCCCGGACGGCAAAACTCAGGTCTGCGTAGAGTTCGTAGACGGCAAGCCCAGCCGCATCGACAACGTGGTCGTCTCCACCCAGCATGACGAAAACATCGCCTATGCCGACCTGCAGGAAGCCATCATGCGCGAAGTGGTCATGAAGACCCTGCCTGAGCATCTGGTGGACGACAAGATCAAGACCTACATCAACCCCACCGGACGCTTCGTCATCGGCGGCCCCGTGGGCGACGCAGGACTGACCGGCCGCAAGATCATCAACGACACCTACGGTGGCGCCGGCGCACACGGCGGCGGCGCGTTCTCCGGCAAGGACCCCTCCAAGGTGGACCGCTCCGGCGCCTACATGGCCCGCTACGTTGCCAAGAACATCGTGGCAGCCGGCCTCGCAGAGGAATGCGAAGTCCAGATCGCCTACGCCATCGGCGTGGCCGAGCCGGTCTCCGTGGTGGTCAGCTCCCGCGGCACCGGACAGGTCCCCGACGATGTGCTGACCAAGGCCGTGAACGAGGTCTTCGACCTGCGCCCCTACTACATTCAGGAGCGCCTGAAGCTTCACCGCCCCATCTTCCGCAAGACCACCAACTACGGTCACTTCGGTCGCGAACTCCCCGAATTCCAGTGGGAACAGACCGACGCAGTGGACGACCTGCGCACCGCCTGCAAGATCTAGCGGCAACACAAGACACGACAAAGGGCGGATGCTTCGGCATCCGCCCTTTTTTCATTGTTCATTCAGAACGGCGAATCGCTAGTTCCCGTAGCCATGGTAGTCATGATAGCCGCGCTTCATGCCACGGCCCATCATGCCGCCGTGATAACCGCCGCCCATCATGCCGCCACCGTGCATCATGCCGCCGCCCATCATGCCGGAGCAGGCGCCGTAGGACAGGCCCTTTTCGCGCATGTCCATGAACATCTTCACGCGCATCTGATATCCCTTGGACATGAGGTCTCCCACTTCTCCGGCGAGCTTCTCCACCCGATCGCGATCCACCTTTTCATTGGCGAGCTCGCCCGACAACTGGGCGCGCTTGGACCAGATCTTTTCCGAGAGCTCCGCAAAGGAGTCCTGATACTTGGCGTGAATCTCGCGGGAGGCTTCCACCTGCTCCTCGGTAAGCCCGTATCCGCCCCCGTAACCGGAGCCGCCCATCATGTGACCGGACCCCATCTGGGCGAAAGCCTGAGCCGCAATGATGGAAAGGCAGAGCGAAAGCAGAATTGTCAATGTCTTCTTCATGGTCAAGAACCTCCTGATTCTGTTTTGGCGACAACGATACCATGAGGATGGCGCTTATGCATTATTATCGGGATGAAAATGTTGCCGAACGCGTTTTCTGCACATGGTTGCCACAGCCGCCTCACGGGGATAGAAAGGATATGTCCGTCGTAGCGCCTCAAAACGCGCCCCGGAATTCGCAACCCCATCGGGAGTTACCATGCGCATCCGTTTCAAGCTGCTGATTCTACTGCTTTCCATTGCCCTGATACCGCTGCTGGCCGTTCAGTTGAGCGTCCGGGAGGATATCACGCAACTCGGCGGCACCCTTGCGGAACGAAGCGAAGATACGCTTGTGCGCAAAGCCGGTTCCGGGCTGGAACGCATCGCCATGGACCACGCCCGCATCCTGCGCCGGGAAGGTCAGCTTCTCGAGGCCGCCTCCCTCCTGCTGGCCTCCAAGATAGAAGGCGTGCTTTACGGACACTCCCACACCGCCCCGAACCCCGACTTTTCCCCGCCCGAATCGACCATACCGTATCTGGAAGACTACACGCTGCGGCTGGGCAGTGACTCCAGCATCCCGCTCGAAGTAAACTTTCGCGAACTGGGAGTGTTCAAGCCGGACGGTGCCGTTGACGACGACAACGCGGCCAAGGCCCTCGAGTCGCTCGTGCCCCTGCTCGGCCGCATCAAGTTCGACTACCCCGACCTCGTGCTCTGGGTGCGCGTGCATCTGGAGAACGGCACCACCCTCATCTACCCCGACATTGAGCCCACCACCTCCCGGGGGCCCGGCATGGGAATGGGCATGAGGATGGGCGGCAGGATGGGCCGCGATCACATGCGAGGCAGGATGGATGCCGGAACGATGCCCGAAAACATGCTCGAAGGCATGCGAAGCGGTATGCACGGCATGCGGAGCAGAACGCCTCTGGGACCGCCTGTGGGACAGGAGCTGGAGACCCGCCTCGCGTGGTCGCTGCCTTCCCCTGACGAGCTCACGAAGCGCATGGCCTTCCGCATCACCGCTCCCATCCGCGACACGGCCGGAAAAACCATGGGCAATCTGAGCATCGTGGTCCCCATAGACTCGCTGCTGGGCCGCAGGCACAAGGCCGACATCTATTCCGGTGACTCCGAGGCCCTGCTCGTGCGGCCGGACGATGACGCTGACGAAACAGGCAGGCTCAAGATTCTCGCACGGGAAACCTCCACTCGCGGGCAGCGGCAGGGCAACTGGATGGTCCCGGAAGGCAAACGCTTTCTCTCACGGCCCGACAACGAATCCTTCGCCGCCGCGCTCAAACGCATCCAAAACAGCGAGACCGGGATGACACACATCGCCGGTGACGGGCAGGACACCCTCTGGGCCTTCTCTCCCGTGGACGAGACCGGCACCTCGCTGCTGCTGATCGTGCCAAGGGAGGATGTGGTCCGCGACGCCGAGCAGGCCCGCGAATTCGTTCTCGCGCAGGTCAACGAACACACGCGGGACATGGGCATCATCATCCTCGTGGTGGCCGGGCTTGTGGTCGGTGTGGCGATGATTCTCTCCAAGCTCTATACCCGCAACCTCATCGAACTGGCCTCGGCCGTGCGCAGCGTGGCCCTCGGCAACTTCAACACGCGCGCCGCCGTGCGCTCCACGGACGAAATCGGCCAGCTCAGTCACGCCTTCAACCAGATGGTCCCCGAACTGCGGGAGCGAGTCGCCATGAAGAACGCGCTCGAAGTGGCGCAGCAGGTGCAGCAGGACCTTCTTCCCGCCGCCCCTCCCGAGAGCGACGTCTACGACATCGCGGCTGACAGCGCCTACTGCGATGAAACCGGCGGCGACTATTACGGATTCATCACCCGAGGCGCCGCGGGCGACCGCCTCCTCGCGGCAGTGGGCGACGTCACGGGCCACGGCGTCCCGGCGGCGCTGATGATGGCCTCAGTCCGGGCCTACCTGCGCTCCCGCGCCGCAGCGGACCAGCCGCTGGACGAGATCGCGCGCTCCGTGAACCGCCTCGTTTCCGAGGACGTGGACGGCACCGGGCGCTTCATGACCCTCTTCCTGCTGGAATTCGATCAGGGTCGCCGCGTGAGCTGGGTGCGCGCCGGACACGACCCGGCCCTGCTCTACGATCCCGCCACCGACGGCTTCGAGGAACTCGGGGGCGAGGGGCTGCCGCTGGGCGTGACTGACGACGCGGACTTCGAGCTCCGCAGCCGGGAACTGGACGAGGGGATGATGCTGCTGGTCGGCACCGACGGCATCTGGGAAACAAAATCTCCCGAAGGCGAAATGTACGGCAAGGAACGGCTCATGGCCCTCATGCGCGAGCGCGCCGGAGCGTCGGCCGGGAGCGTGCTGGCGGCGCTCTTCGAAAATCTTCACGAGTTCCGAGACGACGCGCCGCAAGAGGACGACGTCACCTGCGCGGTCTTCCGTGTGGGTTTCTCCGAGGAAACCGAGCCGCCTGCTCCGGAAGAGCTCGCCTACTGATCCTATTCGTCCATGGACACGCAGTAGGGCTCCGCGTCGAACGCGGTCATGTCCACGCACAGGATAAGGTCCACGCCGGAAGGCGAGTGTCGGAACCGGCGGGCGTGCGTCACGCAGCGGTTGCCCGAGGCAAGGGAGATATAGGGGCGCGTCACGTGTCTGGATAATCCCGCCCGGATGGGGATGTAGTAATCCTTCAGCGAATGGTCGGCGCCGACCTCCGCCGGAGCGTAAAGCACCCTTCTCGTTCGCATGAGCACGTCCGGATCGCATACGCTGGAGGTGACCTGCGTGCCGCGGATGTCCAGCACATACATGCACTCGAGCCCCGGCCCCTCCTCGATGCACCCGGCCAGTTCCTCGTCCATCCTGTCCAGCGGGATAGCCGCCAGCCGCATGCAGAGCGACAGCATCACGGCGTCCATCGCCGCGCTGTGCTCGTGTCGTCCGCTGATGCGGCGCGTACTCCGCGCCCGGTGCCCTGCCGCGACCTCCTCAGCCATACGGATCGATCCGCGATAACTCGCGCCCGGTTGTTCCGGCACGGCGTAGAGAAACCCCTGATGCAGGTCCACACCGCAATCAAGCACGCACAGTGCCTCTTCCGGGGTTTCCACCCCTTCGGCCACGACCAGTGCGCCGATGCGGGCCGCCAGTCGCACAAGGCAGCGGACGACTTCGAGTTTGTGGAAATGTTCGTGAATCCCGGAAATAAGCGACCTGTCCAATTTGAGCACGTCCGGCTTGAGAAGCGGGATGCGATCCAGATTGGAATGCCCCGCGCCCACATCGTCCAGGGCAATGAGAAAGCCTCTACGCCGGTAGTAACTTACGAAATCCATCAGCGCGGAAAGGTCCGCAGCCTTCGATTCGACCAATTCCAGAATAACGTTGTTGGGAGAAACTCCGAGGTCCTTGACCATGCGGTTCAGGGCATGGGAACCGCGCGAACCGTATTCGAGGACGGAAACATCGGTGTTGAGAGAGAGCATGACGCTGCCGTCGCTGTGGTGCATCGGGCCGAAGGCCTGGAGGGCCTTGCGGCTGCACATGGCGTCCAGCTCTGTTCCGAGACCGCCCCCGGCCCTGCCGAAAAGCAGTGCCGGGGGGATGATCTCGTGGGTGTCCGGTTCAAGGCCTCTGGAGAGCGCCTCCACAGCGAAGACCGAGCGCCGGGATATGGAAACGACGGGCTGAAAGAGCGTCTTTACCGATCCGGCTTCGAGGATTTTCCGTACATCGGGGAAACCGTCTTCCATGCCCGTCATTCCTTTTATTGTATGGTTAGAGGATGCCGTCTTCTTCGGTGCGGATGCGCAGCGCCCGGGCCAGCTCCACCACGAAGATCACGCCGTCGCCCTCGTTGCCGGTCTGCCCGGCGGACTTGATGGCGTCGATGGCGGGCTCGAGGAAGTCGTCGTTGACGCCGATCTCCAGTCGAACCTTCTTGAGCAGATTCACTTCCATGGTCACGCCGCGCCAGGTCTCGGTGAACCCTTTCTGACGGCCGGAGCCGAGGACGTTGGTGACGGTCATGGAGTAGATTTCCTTGGCGTAGAGGGCCTGCTTCACGTCGTTGAGACGTTCGGGCCTGATGTATGCGATAACCAGCTTCATGGTTCTTTCTCCTTTGGTTTCAGTTCGTTTCCGGCTACTCGGTGGTGAAGAGCTGGAAGCCGTTGTAGGATTCGGAACCGTGCTCGGCGATATCGAGACCCTTGAGTTCCTCGTCCTTCTTGACCCTGAGGCCCATGAGGCCCTTGAGGATGGAGAACATCACCCAGCCGACGCCGAAGGCCCAGACGAAGAAGGCGCCCACGCCGATGAGCTGCACGCCCAGGAGCTTGAAACCGCCGCCGAAGAACAGGCCGCCGTCGATGTTGAACAGACCGCAGGCAAGGGTTCCCCATGCGCCGCACACGCCGTGAACGCTGGATGCGCCGACGGGATCGTCGATCTTGAGCACCTTGTCGATGAACTCGATGGAGAGTACCACGAGCAGACCGGCGACGAGACCGATGACGATGGAGGAGCCGGGGCCGACCGTGGCGCAACCGGCGGTGATGCCGACCAGCCCTGCGAGGGCGCCGTTCATGGTCATGGAGATGTCCGGCTTGCCGAAGCGGAACCAGGAGATGAACATGGCACCGAGCACGCCGCCGCCGGCAGCGAGAGAGGTGTTCATGGCGATCATGCCGATGGTGTTGTCGGCCGTGGTGGTGGAACCGGGGTTGAAGCCGAACCAGCCGAACCACAGGATGAACACGCCCAGACCGGCAAGCGGAATGTTGTGTCCGGGAATGGCCTTGGCCTTTCCGTCCTCTGTGTACTTGCCCACGCGGGGGCCGAGCACCATGGCACCGGCCAGGGCAAGCCAGCCGCCCACGGAGTGGACCACGGAGGATCCTGCAAAGTCGTTGAAGCCGAGCCCTTCGAGCCAGCCGGCGCCGGCGTCGCCGAGCCACAGGCTACCCCAGGCCCAGTGGCCGGAGATGGGGTAGATCAGGCCGGTGACGAGTGCGCTGACCACGACGTAGGTGCCGAATTTGGTGCGCTCGGCCATGCCTCCGGAGACGATGGTGGCCGCAGTGGCCGCGAATACGCTCTGGAAGAACCAGAAGGTATAGGTCCAGGGCAGATCACCTTCGGCCACGCCGCCGAGGCTGAACCCGGAGGTTCCGATAAAGCCTCCCATGTCCGTGCCGAACATGAGCGCGAAGCCGAAAAGGAAAAAGATGATGGTCCCCGCCGAAAAGTCGAGGAAGTTCTTCATCATGATGTTCCCCGCACTCTTGGCGCGAGTGAAACCGGCCTCGACGCATCCGAATCCGGCCTGCATGAGCATGACCAGAATGGCGGCGACGAGGGTCCAAAGGATGTTTGCGTTCGACTGAGTCAGGAACTCCGCGTCCCCCGCATGTGCCCACGCGGGGAGGAACGTGGCACTCATGAAAGCCGCGGCGATGGCCAAACGTGCGTTTTTGCCGACCGGGTTCCGCAGAATTGACAGCATGGTGGTCCTCCTTGAAGGTTTGCGTTGATGCACCACCATGGCAAGGTTGGTGCCAAAACCACCAATGGTCTGAAAAGATACACTTTTCTCTGCAAGGCGAAGATTATAACCTCTCCGGATTTACACATTTTTGTTCACCGACGACCGCTCTCTTTGAGCATATTTTACAAAAAAATTATTTATTGCGTAACAAGAACTCACTCACTAAAAATAGATTGCTTTTTTTGTCAAAATCTTCTTTTCAAAATTCCTTGTTGACATATAACCCGGCTTTCGCATAGGTCAAAAGACATGAACAAAATCTTTGCCAACTACTCCCTCTTTACCTACCTGTATTTTTGGTTTTGGTACGGACGCGTCCGCGTTTCCGGAGAGGGTGTGTTGTAGCAGGGAGACCTGAAAACAACCTCGAAGGGGCCGCGGGCGGAAAGCCGGCGGCCCCTTTTTTCGTTCGGTGAAAAGGGCAGACGCCGCAGGATGTTGGCGGTTCCGAAAGCAAAGGAGACTGGGAAATGCACATAGGCAAAGCCATCCGGTTGGAGCGCATCTTCAACCGAAACACCGGAAGAACCATCGTGGTCCCCATGGATCACGGCGTCACGGTCGGGCCCATAGACGGGCTGGTGGACATGAAGGACGCGGTATCCAGAGTCGTCGAGGGCGGGGCCAACGCCGTCATCGAACACAAGGGCCTCGTCCGATGCGGCCACCGAGCCGAAGGCCGCGACATCGGCCTCATTGTCCACCTCTCCGCCTCCACATCCATATCCCCCTTCCCCAACGCCAAGACCCTCGTCGCCACAGTCGAAGACGCCATCCGCCTCGGCGCCGACGCAGTCAGCATCCACTGCAATCTCGGCGACGAAACCGAAGCCAGAATGCTCAACGATTTCGGAAAAGTTTCCGCCTCCGCGGCCGAATGGGGCATCCCCCTGCTGGCCATGGTCTATGCCCGCGGCCCCAAGGTCTCCGACGAATACGCCCCCGAAGTGGTGGCCCATTGCGCCCGAGTGGGGACCGAGCTGGGCGCGGACGTGGTCAAGGTCCCCTACACCGGCGACCCCGAGACCTTCACCCGAGTCTGCGACTCCTGCTGCATCCCGGTCGTCATCGCGGGAGGCCCCAAGCTCGACTCCACCCGCGACTTCCTGCAGATGGTGCACGACTCCATCGAGGCAGGCGGCGCAGGCCTCTCCGTGGGACGCAACGTGTTCCAGCACAGCGACCCCACCCGCCTCTGCGAAGCCCTGAACATGGTCGTCCATCAGGACGCGAACGTGGAAGACGCCCTCGCGCACGTCGGGGAATAAGGACCATCCGGACATGAAACGCATCATCTTCAAGGCCGTCCCTTTCGACAAAACCCTGCTCACCCTCGCGCTGGAATCCGGCGTGGACGCCATTCTGGCAGAGCCTGACATGGTGGACGACATCAAGGCGCTCGGCCGCGTGGACGTCGTCACCACCAACGAGATGCCCACCGTTGCCGTAAACGAGAAGGCCGACGAGGAATCCGCCGTGGCCCGCATGCAGGCCGGAGAGAACGTCATCCTCGAAAGAGGGTGGGAGATCATCCCGGTGGAGAACATCCTCGCGCAGGTGCCCGACGTGGCGCTGGAGGTGGAAAATCTCGAGCGGGCCCGCCTCGCCGCCGGCATTCTGGAGCGCGGCGCCGAGACCATGGTGGTCCTTCCCGAAGCGGCCGCCGAACTCAAGGCCATCGTCTCCGAACTCAAACTTGCGCAGGGAACCGTGGAACTTGCACCGGCCACCATCACCAGAATCGCCTCCGCGGGCCTCGGCCACCGCGTATGCGTGGACACCATCTCCATCCTCAAGAAAGGTCAGGGGATGCTCGTGGGCAACTCTTCCGCCTTCACCTTCCTCGTCCACGCCGAAACCGAATCAAACCCTTACGTCGCGGCCCGCCCCTTCCGCATCAACGCGGGCGCGGTGCACGCCTACTGCAAGATGCCGGGCGACCGCACCAATTATCTCGAAGAACTTTCCTCGGGCGATGACGTCCTCATCGTGGGCGCGGACGGCCAGACCGGCCTCGCCACCGTCGGCCGCTGCAAGACCGAAGTGCGGCCCATGCTGCTCATCGAGGCCGAGACCGAATCCGGCGCCAAGGGACAGGTCTTTCTCCAGAACGCGGAAACCATCCGCGTGGTCTCCGAATCCGGCGAGCCCGTGAGCGTGGTCACGCTGAAGGAAGGCGACAGGATTCTGGCCGCCACGGATGAGGCCGGACGCCATTTCGGCATGCGGGTCAAAGAGGAAATCAAGGAAGACTAACCATGAGCGGCGATACCAATCTGAACAAGCTCCGTGAGGAGATCGACAAGCTGGACAGGCAGCTCATCGACGTCCTCAACGCCCGCGCCCGGGTGAGCCTCGACGTGGGCCGCTGGAAGTCCGAACGCGACGAGCCCATCTACGCTCCCTTCCGCGAGAAGGAGGTCATGGACCGCATCGCCGGAGGCAACCCCGGCCCGCTGCCGGAAAAACACCTGCGCTCCATCTATCGCGAGATAATGTCCTCGTCCCGCAGGCTGCAACGCCCGGAACGCACGGTCTACCTCGGCCCCGAAGGGACCTTCTCCCACGTGGCCGCCCTGACCCACATGGGCCACTCCCAGCACCTCACCCCCAAAGACAACTTCGAAGACATCTTCCGGGCCGTGGCCGACGAGGGCGCGGAACTGGGCGTGGTCCCGCTGGAGAACTCCCTTGAAGGCACCGTGGGGCAGGTGGTGGACCTGTTCATGAAGTATCCCGTTTTCATCCAGTCCGAACTTTACGTGCGCATCAGCCACAGCCTCATGAGCCGCGAGGAGTCCCTCGAGGAGATCACCGAGGTCCACTCCCACACGCAGCCGCTGGAGCAGTGCCGCGACTGGCTCAACTCCCACCTCAAGGGTGTGCCGCGCTTCACCGCCGACTCCACGGCCGCGGCCGCGAAGACCGTCGCCCAGCGTCCCGGCGCGGCCGTTGTGGGACACGAACAGCTTGCCGAGCTGCACGACCTGAACGTGCTCTCCAGACGCATCGAGGACCACCCGGACAACTGGACCCGTTTTCTGGTCATCGGCCCCTCCCCCACCCGCGAGGAACGGCGCGACAAGACCAGCATTCTCTTCACGCTGCCGGACCGTCCCGGCTCCCTCGCCGGCGTGCTCAACACGCTTGCGGGCCGGGGCATCAACATGACCAAGCTGGAATCGCGTCCGTTCCGGGGAGAAAAGTGGAAGTACGTCTTCTTCACCGACCTCGAATGCGACCTGAGCACCAGCGGATACGAGTCCATGCTGAACATGCTGCGCGAGCAGTGCCACACCCTGCGCGTACTGGGGACCTACCCCGCCGCGCCCAGAGGAACGGAGGTCTAACCACAATGCACAACGACACCATCATCATACAGGCCCCGGCCTCCAAGTCCCTGTCGCACCGCACCCTCATCGCCGGCGCACTGGCTCCCGGCCGCTCGATCATCTCCGGGCTGCTCGACAGTGACGACATCCACCGCACCCGAGGCTGTCTCGAAGCCTGCGGCATCGCTTTCGAGGACATGCCCCACGGCGCCATCGCCGTCACCGGCACCGAGACCGGTCCGCAGGGCGGCAATCACGACGGCCGAGACAGGGACGCGGCCCCGGCACAGATGTATTTTCACGAATCCGGCACCACCGCCCGGCTCATGACCGCCGTGGCCGCCGCCGGACGCGGCCGCTTCCGCGCCGACGGAGCCCCCCGCATGCAGGAGCGCCCCATGAGGGAGCTCTGCGACGCCCTGACCGCCCTCGGCGTGGACATCACCTATGAGGTGGAGCAGGGATTCCTGCCCTTCGTCATGGACAGCGCGGGATATGGCAAGGGGCCGGTGGACATCACCCTCGAGGAATCCAGCCAGTACCTTTCCGGCCTGCTGCTCGGCGCGCCGCTTTCGGACTCCGAGACCATCATCAACGTCACGGGGAAGAAGGCGGTGTCCTGGCCTTATGTGGCCCTGACCCTGCGCATCATGGAAGACTTCAAGGCCGACTTCTCGGTGCAGACGCTTCAGGACGGCCAGTGGACAGACACCCCGTGGAAGGCCATCCGGACCGTGGAGCCGGGCACCCTGCGTTTCGTGGTCCGCCCCGGCGGATACCGCTGCACCGATTACCGCGTGGAAGGCGACTGGAGCAACGCCTCCTACTTCCTCGCCGCCGGAGCCGTGGGCAAGAAGGCCGTCAACATCCGCGGCGTCACCGCCGACTCGCTTCAGGGTGACCGGGCCATCATCGACATTCTCGCCCAGATGGGCGCGGGCATCAACGTCACCCCGGACAAGGGCGTGACCATCTACCCCCGCAAGCTGCGCGGCATCACCGTGGATATGGGCAAATGCCCGGACATCGTGCCCACCGTGGCCGTGGCGGCGGCCTTCGCGGTCAGCCCCACCACCATCACAAACGTGGCGCATCTGCGCATCAAGGAGTCGGACCGGCTTCAGGCCTGCGCCGACCAGATCGCCAAGACAGGGTGCGGCGTGGAGCTGTTCGAGGACGGCATCCGCATCGACCCGAAGCCGCTGCCCGACGGCGGCGCCATCGGCTTCGAGACATACGGCGACCACCGCATTGCCATGAGCATGTCCATCTTCGGACTGGCGGGAATCGACGTGGAGCTGGACAACCCGGCCTGTGTCGGCAAGTCGTTCCCGGGCTTCCACGACGCATGGAAGATCATCATGGAGGGGCAGGACTGATGCAGCCCGCCTTTGCCCGCATAGCCGTGGCCGGCTCCGACGGCCAGATGGGCGCGCTGCTCATGGAACGCTTCCGCGCGCTCGGCGCCGACGTGAAAGGTTACGATCACGCGACAAATCCCGCCGAGGTCGCCGAAGTCGTTGCCGATTGCGACCTGCTGTTGCTATGTGTTCCGGTAACGGCTTTTCCTTCCGTGCTTGGCGCGGCGAGGGAGAGCCTGCACCCCGACACCGTGCTGGCGGACGTCTGCTCGGTGAAGGTCAAACCCATGAAGGAAATGATGGACGCGCACGACGGCCCCGTGGTGGGCACCCACCCCCTCTTCGGACCGGTGATCCCGGAAGGCTTCGAGCCGCGCGTCGCCGTGGCCGAAGGCCGGGACGCCGACGCCGCAAGTCGGGTGGCCGCGCTCTTCGACGCCTGCGGGTACGACACCTTCATGACCACCGCCGAGGAACACGACCGCGCCATGGCCGCCATTCAGGGGCTGAACTACATCACCACCGCCGCCTACCTCGGCATGGCCTCGCGCCTGCCCAACGCGGACAAGTTCGTGACCCCGTCCTTCAACCGCCGCCTCGACGCCGCCCGCAAGATGCTCACTCAGGACTCCGAGCTCTTCGCGGACATCTCCGAGGCCAACCCCTACCTTCAGGAAACCGCTCGCGGTTTCATGTCCTTCCTGTCCCTCGCCGCCGGCGGGGACTTTGATCTGCTGACCTCCCTCGCCCAGTGGTGGTGGCGCGAAGACAATACAGGGGAGGGGTGCATCCGAAAAACGGACTAGCACGAAGGCAACACTGAACTCAGGTTTCAAGGCCGCATCCCTCCCGGATGCGGCCTTTTTGTTTTTTGTCAAACCATAAACGGAGGAACGATGAAACCCATTCAACTCAAGCAGTACGGGAAATGGCTCCCGGCGGACGTCCAGACCCCCATCAGCCTGTATCTCGGGCTTGTGGGCGACGCCCCCGGCATCCTGCTGGAATCCGCCGAGGTGGACGGTCGACTCGGACGCTACACCCTGATCGCCTGGGACTTCCGCCTCTCGCTGCGCCCCGAGAACGGCAAGCTCGCCGTGGAAGCCACGGATGAACGCCTCAAGCCGCTGGAAAAACTCTCGGGCATGAACTTCCTCGACGGCCTGCGCCGCGTGCTTCGCGCCGTTGCCGTGGAACAGGAGACCGACGACGGCCCGCTGCCCGCACTGACGCGCGGCCTTTACGGCTATCTTGGATACGGCATCGCCGGAATGCTGGAACCCAAGCTGGCCGATAGCGTCAAGCCCGAGGACGCCGAGGCGTGCCTGAACCTGCCGGGCCAGATGGTGCTGTTCGACCACCTGCGCCACTCCTGCTGCTATCTCTCGCTGGACAAGGGTTCCGTGCCGCGTCCGGCCGCCGCCGAATGGGGCACCGACCTCGCCGCTCCGGAAGCCAGCGAACCGAAGATGTATCCCGAACGCGACGAATACCTGCGCGCCGTGGAAAAGACCAAGGAACTCATCGCGGACGGCGAATGCATTCAGGCCGTGCTCTCCACGCGCTTCACCGTGCCCCTTCCGGACGATCCGTTCCGCATCTACCGCAGACTCAGGCAGGCCAACCCTTCGCCGTTCATGTTCTTCATGAAGCTGCCCGGCTGCGACGGGACCCTGCTCGGCTCCTCGCCGGAGATGATGGTCCGCTGCGAAGAGGGACGGCTCGAAGTGCGCCCCATCGCCGGCACCCGCCCGCGCGGCGGCAACGAGAGCGAAGACCTCGCCCTCGCCGACGAGTTGCTGGCCGACCCCAAGGAGCGCGCCGAACACGTCATGCTGGTGGATCTCGGCCGCAACGACCTCGGTCGCATCTCCAACCCCGGCACCGTGGAAGTGAAGCGGTTCATGAATGTGGAGCGGTTTTCCCACGTCATGCACCTGACCTCCTATGTGGAAGGCGAGCTTCAGGACGGACTGGACGCGGTGGACGTGCTCCGCGCCACCTTCCCGGCAGGGACGCTTTCAGGGGCGCCCAAGGTTCGGGCCATGGAGATCATCTCCGAAATGGAACCGCAGGAACGCGGCCCCTACGGCGGCTGCATCGGCTTCCTCGGCCTCGACTCAGATTCGGTCAGCCTCGACACGGGCATCACCATCCGCAGCCTGTGGGTCCGCAACGGCCAGTGCCACTGGCAGGCGGGCGCGGGCATCGTTCACGACTCGGTGCCCGAAAAGGAATGGGAGGAATGCCGCAACAAGGCGCGCGTTCTCATGGAAGTCATCAACGGACGCGGAGGAACCGATGTTTTTGCTCATAGATAACTACGACTCGTTCACCTTCAATCTGGTGCAGGCCTTCCAGCAGCTCGGAGCCGACCCGGTCGTGGTGAAGAACGACAGACCCGAACTGCTGGACATGGCCGCGGACGGACGCCTCGACCGCGTGTGCATCTCTCCCGGCCCCAGCAACCCCGACAACGCGGGCTATTGCCTCGAGTTCCTGAACCGCCTGCCGCACGTGGTGCCGGTGCTGGGCGTCTGCCTCGGTCACCAGTGCCTCGGACACCATGCCGGAGCCAAGGTCACCCGCGCCGGACGGATCATGCACGGCAAGACCTCCAAGGTGTTCCACGAGAACGAAGGTCTGTTCGAGGGCCTGCCCTCGGGCATGGAGGTCTGCCGCTACCATTCGCTCATCGTGGAGCCCGACGGCACACGGGCCTTTGACGTGACCGCCACCGCGGGCCGCGGCGAGATCATGGGGCTCAGGTACCGCGACAGGCCGTGGCACGGCGTCCAGTTCCACCCGGAGTCCATCCTGACCCCGGACGGCCCGAAGCTGCTCAAGAACTTCCTGAACATCAGCGGTCTGTAAGGAGGCCCGAGATGACGACACCAGCCAATATATTGGACACTCTGGCAAAAGGCGAAAGCCTCACCGACGAACAGGCCAGCACCATGTTCGACAGCCTCATGAACGGCGACCTGCACCCCGCACAGGCCGGGGCCTTTCTCATGGGCCTTCGCGCCAAGGGCGAGGACTCCACCGATATCGCCGCAGGCGTGCGGGCCGGGCTGGAGCGCGCCCTGAAGATTCCCGGCTACGAAGGCCCCAACGGCAGACCGGTCATCGACACCTGCGGCACCGGCGGCGACGGCTCCATGAGCTTCAACTGCTCCACCGCCACCGCCCTGTTCCTCGCGGATATGGGACACTGCGTGGCCAAGCACGGCAACCGCGCCCTGTCATCGTCCTGCGGCAGCGCGGACGCCCTCGAAGACATCGGCGTGCCCATCGAGAACGCCCCGGAGGAAGCCGCGAAGCAGCTCGACCAAACCAACTTCACATTCCTGTTCGCGCCAGCCTACCACCCGGCCTTCAAGCACGTCATGCCCATCCGGCAGGCGCTGGGCATCCGCACCGTCTTCAACCTCATGGGTCCGCTGCTGAATCCGGCCCGCCCGTCGCACCAGCTCATGGGCGTGGGCGACCCCGAACGGCTGCAGATCATGGGCGAGGCCCTGCTGCTCACCGGCGTGGATCGCGCCTTCGTCATCTCCGGCACCGGTGGATTCGACGAGGTGACCACCTTCGGCCCGGCGCGCGGCTACTTCATCCACGACGGCATCATGGAAAAGACCACCATCAACCCCGACAGGATGGGCTTCAAGGCCCATTCACCCGGAGACGTGCGCGTGCAGGACCGCGCGCAGGCCGTTGCGGTGCTGCGGGAAATCCTTGACGGGAACGGCCCAAGAGCCATGATGGACATGGTGGCGGTAAACCTCGCGGCCTGCCTGAACCTGCTGGGCGAAGGCACCCTGCGCGAGTGCGCGGACATCGCGCGAGACAAGGTCAACGAAGGGCTTTCCGGAGGCATCCCCAATGCTGGATAAGTTCCGCAAGGCGAAACAGGCCGAGATAGACATGCTCCACGCGGAGTTCGCGCAGGGCCGCATCCCGGCCGCGTTTCAGGGAGAGCGCCCGTCCTTTGTCGCGGCCATCCGTGCGCTCGGACCCGGCGCCGTGATCGCGGAGTTCAAGCCCAAGTCCCCTTCAAAGGGCCGGCTTCGCGAGCACGCCAACATTCTCGACACCGCCGAGCTGTATGAACGTCACGGAGCCGCCGCCATGTCGGTGCTCACGGAACCGGAATACTTCGGCGGCGTGCCGGAATACCTGTTCATGGCGCGTCAGACCTGCAGGCTGCCGCTGCTGCGCAAGGACTTCATCCTCGACCCGTTGCAGATCGCCCAGACCGCATCCACACCTGCCTCGGCCGTATTGCTCATCGCGCGGATGTTTCAGGACTCCGCCGAACTCAGGGACATGGTCCGCCTGACGACCTCCGCAGGCCTGACCCCGGTGGTGGAGATCTTCGACGAAGCCGATCTGATCCGCTCTCGCGAAGCCGAAGCGGAGGTGATTCAGGTGAACAACCGCGACCTCGACACCCTGAAGACCACGCTGACGATTTCGCGCAGGCTGGTGCAGGACAGGGCAGAGGGCGAACTCTGGATCAGCGCCAGCGGCGTGGATACACGAGAACAGGTGGAGGAGGTCGCGGCCATGGGTTTTGACGCGGTGCTTGTCGGCACGAGCCTGATGCTCGCCGACGATCCGGCCGCCAAGCTGGACCGGCTGACGGGAGCAAGTGAATGATCCTTTACGGCAACCGCCCCCGGCCGCTGATAAAAGTCTGCGGCATGACGCGCATGGAAGACGTGAAGCTGTGCACGGCTCTCGGCGTGGACATGATCGGTTTCATCTTCCACGAACCCAGCCCGCGCTGCGCGGAACCGGATTTCGTGCGGTCCGTCCCCGAAGGCTTTCCGGAAAAGGTCGGGGTGTTCGTGCGTCAGGACGCGCAGGAGATACGTTCCATAATGGACGCATGTCGGCTCGATCTGGCCCAGCTGCACGGCGACCACGGCCCCGAGATCTGCGAGGCCGTCGGACGCGACCGGGTCATCAAGGTGCTGTGGCCCCAGCGGCACGAGTCCGCCGCCTCGCTTCAGGACCAGGTGGACCGCTTCTCGCCCTATTGCAGGCACTTACTGTTCGACGCCGGTACCAAGGGCGGCGGGCACGGGGAGAGCTTCGACTTCACAACCTTACAAAATATTGAAATGATTAAACCATGGTTCCTTGCAGGCAATATCGGAAGCCACAACGTACAGGCCGCCCTCCAGACGGGCGCCTGCGGGCTTGACCTCAATTCGAGCGTCGAGTCCGGGCCGGGAATCAAGGACAGCAAAAAAATCCGGGACGTTTTCTCCCGGTTGAGGGAAGAGTCATGAAAAAAGGATACTTCGGAGATTTCGGCGGTCAGTTCGTGCCGGAACTGCTCATGCCGCCGCTCATCGAACTGGAGCGCGCACTGGACGAAATCCTCTACACCGAGGATTTTCAGAACGACTTCAAGCGACTGCTCAAGGACAACGTGGGGCGCCCCTCGGCGCTCACGCCCTGTCCCAACCTCTCGAAAGATACGGGCGTCAACATCTGGCTCAAGCGCGAGGACCTGAACCATTCGGGCGCGCACAAGATCAACAACACCCTCGGACAGGCGCTGCTGGCCCGCAAAATGGGCAAAGAGGTGCTGCTGACCGAGACCGGCGCGGGCATGAACGGCGTCGCCGTAGCCACAGCCGCCGCCATGATGGACATGAAATGTCTCGTCTACATGGGCGCCAAGGACGTGGAGCGGCAGGAACCCAACGTGCGCCGCATGGAAGTGCTGGGAGCCGAGATCATCCCGGTGGAGTCCGGCACCCGCACGCTCAAGGACGCCATCAACGCCGCCCTGCGCCGCTGGATCGCCACACAGAGCGACACGCACTACTGCTTCGGCACGGCGGCCGGTCCGCATCCGTTCCCGCTGCTGGTGCGCGAGCTGCAGGCCGTCATCAGCGAGGAAGCCAGACAGCAATTTCTTGACCGCACCGGCCGTCTGCCCGACGCGATTTCCGCCTGCGTCGGCGGCGGCTCCAACGCCATCGGCGCGTTCCATCACTTCGTGCCCGACGAATCCGTGCGGCTGGTGGGCGTCGAGGCCGCCGGGTCCGGCGAGGAAGGCTGCCACAACTCCGCTCCGCTGAACCTCGGCACGGAAGGCGTGCTGCACGGCATGCGCACGCGCCTGCTCCAGACCGACGAAGGCCAGATTCTGCCGTCGCACTCCATCGCCCCGGGGCTGGACTACCCCGGCGTGGGCCCGGAGCACGCGGGGCTGCAACAGTGCGGCCGTGCCGAATACGTGACCATCAACGACTCGCAGGCCCTGAACGCTTTCAAGCTCCTTGCCCGCCGCGAAGGCATCATCCCCGCGCTCGAATCCTCCCACGCGCTGGCATGGGCGCTTGAGAACGCGGACGACCTTCAGGGACAGCACATTCTCGTGAACCTTTCCGGACGCGGCGACAAGGACATGGGCATCGTCGCGGGCCTCATCTAAAGGAGACGCATCATGACTTCAATTCTGACCAAGCGCATCCGGGAGGCCAACGAACAGGGCCGCACCGCCCTGATCCCCTTCCTCCCCGCCGGATTCCCGGACCTCGACCGCTTCTGGACCGAACTGGAAGCGCTGGACCAAGCCGGAGCGTCCGTCATCGAAATCGGCATGCCCTTTTCCGATCCGGTCGCGGACGGACCCGCCGTGGAAGCAGCCTCCCTGCGCTCGCTGGAACTCGGGGTGAACCTCGACTATATCCTCGACGGCCTCATGGAACGCAAAGGACGCTTCAACGCCGGACTGCTGCTCATGGGCTACCTGAACCCCGTCCTCCAGTACGGCCCGGAACGATTCGCCCGGCGTTGCGAACAGGCCGGCATCAGCGGTCTGATCATCGCCGACATGCCCGCGGACGAATCCGCCGCACTGCGCGAAACCCTCGAGGCACACGGTGTATCGCTCATCCCGCTCGTGGGACTCAACACCGGCCCCGAACGCATGACCCTCTACGCCGAATGCGGCAGCGGCTTCTGCTACTTCGTCTCCGTGCTCGGCACCACCGGCCAGCGCGACGAGCTGCCCGCGGAAGTTCTCGACAAACTGCGCGAAGCCAAGGCGGCCTTCGACATTCCCGTGGCGCTCGGCTTCGGCATCCACAAGCCGGAACAGCTGGAGGAGCTGCAGGGGCTTGCGGACGCCGCGGTGTTCGGCTCCGCTCTCATCAACCATATCAACGACGGCGGGGACTGCGCCTCCTTCATGGAGCGCTGGAAATAAGACGGACCACCACCTCATGCACAAAAGCAAAAGGGACCTCGCGAGAATTCGCAGGTCCCTTTTCCGCTCCATTCGGGCCGCCCGGCGAACAATGCACGGCCGGGCGGCGGCGTGAAGTCCACTACTCTCCGGTCAGAGCGATCTTTCTCAGCACGTAATCGCGACCGTACTCGTCAGCTATCGCGTTGATTTTATCAAGAATCTTCCTGCGCTGCCCCTCGTCGGAGACCTCCGACTCCTGAATGTGGAAGATGTCCCGCAGTTCATTCCAGTCAAAAACGTCGTCAGGCCGTTCCTTGGTTTCCATAGCAGTGCTCCATCCTTATTTTTTGGCCGTCTTCGCCTTCGACGCGGGAGCGCTCTTGCCCTTCGCGGCCGTCTTTTTGGCGGCGGGCTTGGACGCAGACTTGGCTGCCGCCTTGGAGGCCTTTGGCTTTCCAGCCACCCCGTCCGCCTCGGCATTCCCTGCGTCCGCTTCCGTGGCCGGCTCCGGGGCGGCCTCATCGGGCTTCGCCGAAGCAGTCTCGCCGCAGGGACAAGGCGCGGCAGCGGCTTTATGTTTCGAAGCCGCTTCGTCAGCCTCGCCGGACTTGTCCCCAACAGACTCGGGGAGCTTGTCGGAAATGGAGAACCCGCTGTCGGTGGTGTCCTCCCAGGAAGCCTCGAACGAGAACTTGTGTCTGCCCTTCTTGGTCTTGGCGCCGATGGTCAAGTGCAGCTGCTCCGCAGGCTCCATCGAGACCACCTCGTCATCCTTGCGAATGACCACCCGCCCCGACTTGAGACTCGCCAAAAAGCTCTCGAGATACTCGACAGCCTCCTCGTAGGGAAGCATCATCTTGACTTCAAGTTTCTGTTTTTCCATCGCAAACCTCCTGGGGTTACATATCCTTTGAAGACTATGTCAGCGACAGCAGGATATCGGCCAGCAGTCGGTCATCGACCTTGGCGCCGTCCTCTCTTGCCGCAAAACCGCAGTCCACGACCCTGATGCCCATTTCGGAAATCCTTTCCAGCTCCAGCCCGTTGGGATACAGGCCGCCCCGACTGTCCACGAGCACGTACCCGAGCGCGGCAGCCGGGTCACCGGCCCCGCTTTCGGCCAGATAATCCAGAAGCAGCCGCGTCTGGTCCGCGACGCTCAGTCCGAGCGCCTCCACGTCGTGCCCGGGGTTGGGGACGAATATCTTGGGGCAGCGGTTGGCCTCCACCGCCCCGCCGACCCCCTCGGGAAGGATGTTCGCCACCACGCTTGAATAGAAGCTGCCTATGGGGAAGCATATCAGCTCCGCTTCCGCTATCCTCTCCTTCACCTTGTTGCGGATGCCCGCATGTGCAGGGCGCTCGTCCTCGAGCGATCCGGTGAGCCAGATCTTTTCCACCGGGGAGGAGATGGGGGGCGTGCTCTTCCCGGTCATGCGGTGCTGTCCGACGATGACGCGGCCGTCCTGCAGCCTGACCGCGAGGTGCAGGTTCTTGGTCACGATGGGGCGAACCACGCCGCAGACCTGCACGAGCTTGGAGAAAATGTAGATCACCGGATCCATCTGTCTTCTGTTGAACAGATACCCCGAGGTCAGCATCAGGTTGCCGAGGCTCGCGCCGCGCAGGTCGAAGTCCGTCGGCATGGAATCGATGAACTGGTGGAAGTGGTTGCGGATGATCTTGCGCATGGGGTCCGGGATGCGCCGCACCAGCCGGTGCTTGCCCCGGGCGAGAGAGTCGAGCTCCGCGCACAGGGAGTCCTGCGACTTGTCCTTGGGCAGCCTGTAGGCGAACAGGTCGAATATCTCCGGATTGCCTTGAACCGACTGGTCCGCGAGGGACATGAGGCGGTTTCGGATGTCGCCCACCGCGAGCATGTTGAACGCCTGCCTGAGCACGGCGGAGCTGCCGCCGGAGTCGAAAGGCGTTATGAAGTGGATGGAGTTGTGCGTATACCGCGTCAACTCCCGCGAGACCCCGCGAAGCGCCGATCCGCCGCTGAAGAAGAGAACCCGTGGCCCCATCTCCGGAGCGCGCTTGTACCGCTCCAGCTTGAGCGGGTCGGGTATGCCGACCTCTCTGGTGATGCTGATTCGCATTCGGCTCCCTCAGTGCTCATCCACGTCGCCGGTTTTCATGTACCGGATGCACGCGTCCGCCGCCGCGTCGAAGTCCACGCCGCCGGAAATCTCCAGCAGGTCGGCCTTTGCGAGCAGTTCGGCGTATTGATCTTCACCGGGGTCCTCCTCGCGCGAGGGGTCGTCGGGCAGGTAGAACAGGCCGGTCGCCTTCATGAATGCCGGGAGCAGATCGCGCCGCTCACGCGGATCGACCTTGGCAAGTCTCATGGCTCCGTGGCCGCGCTTCCAGTTCAGGATGACGAGGGCGTTCATCCCGCAGCGCAGCCGGAACCGCCCCGGACCGTAACATTCGTCGATGAGCGCGTCGTACTTGTGCTCCAGCTGCCAAAGCTCCTCTTTGGGCATGGACATGAACGCTTCCCGCAACTCCGGCTCGACGATATCGCACAGGTCCGGGTTGTTCAGCGCGGTGCCGGGGTTGATTCTGGGCTGCTTGGCCACGCCGTACATGGTCAGGCCGGCGCCGTTGTTCTCCACGATGACGCGGTCGTTGCTGACGAAAGTCGTGCCCCTGCTCATGAGGTGCAGCGCCAGCGTGCTCTTGCCGGCACCGGAGAATCCCGCAAGAGAGATACCGCGCCCGTCATGGATCACACCGGCCGCGTGGCCGAGGAATCCGCCCCGGTTCAGCTTCCACTCGATGAAGCGGTTGTTGATGAAGTTGATGACCTGATTGGAATTTTCAAGACACGGCCCCACCGCAACGTTATCGCCCCGGCCGAACACGAAGTACATGCCCGTGATCCGCTTCTTCACGATGCGCCCGTCCGGCAGGTCCACCCATTCTTCCTTGATCTTGGTCTTGCCCGGATCGGGCTGCTTGACGTTGAACTCGAAGTCCGTTTCCGGGACCGCGGTTTCGTGGGCGGTTATCACGATGTCCGGCTCGCCGGACGCGATGGTGAATTCCTTGAAATAATCCGCAAGCGCGTCATGCAGGGCGTCCGAACTGCTGCGCGCCGCCATGACGCAGCCGCCCAGATCCAGAAGCAGCTCCCTCACTGCGGGGACGCTCTCGCGCACCGCTTCCGCCATCTCCCGAACAGTGGTTCCGGTGAGTCTCATGCCTTCACCTTCCTCATGACGTAGTCGACGTATCGCTGCGCGGCGTCGATGCCGCTGGTTTCCTGAATACCGCGGAAGCCGCCGAAGGCGGATACTTCGAACACGTAGGGACCGTCATCCGTCATGGCCACGTCCACGCAGGTGAAGTCCAGGTCGAACCGCGACTGGGCCTTGTAGGCGAGGTCGATGACCTCCTGCGGGGGCTCGTACGCCCGGTACTTGCCGCCGGAAGCGGTGGTGGTGTTCCACGCTCCGTTGGTCTTGCAGCGGGCGTAGGTGGTGATGTACTCGCCGCCGAGGAAGGCTATGCCCAGATCAAGGTCGCCCAGCTCGATGGTCTTCTGGATGTACATGATCGGGTTCTCCGCCTTGTATTCCTCGATGGCCTTGCGGGCGCCCGGGCCGTCCTTGAGCACGAACATGCCCCGCGCCTTGGAGGTGTAAAGGGGTTTGAACACCGCCTCGCCGTACTCCGCCACCGCGTGCAGGGCCTGATCCACGCTCTCCGTGATGGTCGTGGGCGGCATGGGGATGTCCTCGAGCTGCAGGGTGATGGTGCAGCTCAGGCGGTCCAGCACGCGAAGGATGGACAGGGGGGAGCTGAAGATCCTCGTCCCCTTTTCAGAAATGTAGCGGAGGACTTCAAGCCGATCCAGCAGGTCGGGCGAGTAGCGCGAACCGATCTTCTTGATGATCAGGGCGTCGAAGTCCCTGAGATTGTGCCCGTTGTAGTATGCGTTTCCCGAGGGCAGATCCAGGCGGACCTGATCCATGCTGATGAGAACTCTCTCTCCGGTCTTTTCGGCGACGGTGTCCGCAAGTTTCTCCGAAGACCAGCCGCCGCTGGTGCCGATTACTCCAATTTTCACGCCTAAGCTCCTCGTTGACGGCTAGTAGTACAGAACATCCGTGGGCAGGGAGAACTGCTCCCAGTCCCCGTCCCTGAAGTGATAGATTTTCTCCAGCAGGAACATGGACCTGTTGAACATCTCGCGGGCGAACTTGTAGTTGAGCTCGAACCGCGTGGACGTATAGAAGGACCGCGCCAGCGCGAAGGCCATCCTCGCCTCGAAGGTGGGGTCCTCATGCTCTTGCGCGAAGCCCTTGCAGAACCGGTAGAACTGCCGGATCACATTGTTGATGCGGCTCCTGTGCGCCTCGTCGAACACCGGCATCCGGAAGTTCGAGATCAGGAACACCGAAGCGTCCTGAACATAGTCGAAGTCTCTGGAACGGTAGAGGTCGATGTAGTGGACCTGCTGGGCCCCGTGATTGTAGACGATGTTGTTGATGTTGAAGTCGCCGTGGATGAACACGGAGAAGGGCGCCTCGATTTCGCTTTCGAAACTCGCGCACTCGCGGAGGAGCTCCTCGGTGGACTCCACTTCGGTGCCGCCGAGATTCTGCGGTGTGCGCCAGAACTCCGGGTGCATCTGAAGCACGTCGTCGAGTCGGGACTGTATCTGCCCTATGTAGTTGGTCTTCACGGGCAGGCGCTCCATGGTGGTCGTCCATGTGTCCAGCACCGTGCTCTCGAAGATGAACAGGGCGTTTCGCACGAAGTCGTCCTCTCCGGACAGAACAACCTCGTCGAGCGTGCAGCCGTTGAGGAACTCCACCAGCATGGCCCCCTTGTCCGCGTCCTCGTGAAAGCCGTATATCTCGGCCACGAGTCCCGGAAACAGGGACTGCCAGCGTTTGATGCTCATGCGCTCCTTGCGGATCTTCTCCAGATTTCCTTCCTTGTATATGCTGCCGTGCTTCTCGGCCAGCGAGCGCCCTTCCTGCTCCTGCCCTTCGCGCTGCTCGACCTTGCCGATGCGGCAGCCGGAGCGCGTGCCCCAGATGGCCCGGAAGTCGATGTCCGAGAACGAGTCGCTGAACCCGGACTTGCTCAGGGTCTGCTGCAGCGCGTCGAACTGCTCGATCTTGATGCGCTCGCCCAGCAGCGAGAAGATGACGGCCTCGCCAATGTTCAGCAGGGCGTCGCCCACCCGCTCCAGATACCGATAGATGAACAGCACGGTCACAAGGCTCTGGGCGTCGCGGCCCATGCCCATCTCATTGAGAATCCTGTCGAAGTTCTGCTTGTAGACGGTATCCAGCTCGGGCTCCGCCTTGCAGATCGTCAGGGCCTTGGACATGTCCTCCTCGTGGAACGCGGGCCGGATGAGCGCAAAGGTGTCAGTGATCAGTTCAAAGCTCCTTTCGAAGTCGAACCGGTCCATGAACCCGTTGTCGTCGAGGTACTGCATCTGCTTGACGATGTTCACGAAATGGTCGGCTATGCGCTCCAGATTGACTGCCATGATCTGGACCGCCCTGATCTTGTTGAGCTGGTTGCGGTCCAGATCGCGGTCGGAATGTATCCGCGAATAGCACTTGTTCTCGATGATCGTCTTCAGGTTGTCGATGTAGTCGTCCCGCGAGGTGATTCTGGAGAACCTCTTTCGCGAGGGGGCCTCGATGAAGCGCTGCGCCGACCGGGCCTGATTATCCACTTCCAGGACAAGGAACTTGAAGTTCTCGTCGAGTCCTTCGAATGTGATCATGAGCTATCGAACCTTCAGGGATCCCGGCTCGCCTTCTCTGGGGCCGGAGGTCTGCTTCCAGTTGACTTTAAGAGCGAGCTTGTTCTCGCCCCCCTTGCGCTTGGCCTTTACCGTGAAATTCAGCAGCCCTTCCGGATGCATGACGATCTCGTCACCGTTCGTGGACAGGGTGATGCTGCCCTTTCTGAAACCCTCTGTCAGGGACTCCAGAAACGAGCAGATGGACTCGCAGTCCTGCAGCGAATCGAAAAGGAACTTTTCTTCAGACATGACTTTCCTCCGTTATCCGGCTATCCGGCCAGACGTTCTCTGTACTCCCTGATCACGGAACGACGGCTGATGCCGTTGACTATGAGCTTCTTGCGGATGCTCAGGTCGTCCCATGCGGGCTGAAGCCCGATTTCGCGGGCCGCCTTTTTCGTATCCTGCTGTTCCAGCGGCTTGGTCTTCTCGCCCATGTGACAGTCGTCGCCCATGAAGATGAACATCTGCCGCTCGGACGCGGTCCGCCTCGCGTTTTGTTCATTCACCACGGAAATGAGAAACTCCGTGTACTCCTGCGACTGGGGGTTCCAGACCTCGATGCCGTCAACATCGTAGTTGCGCAGCAGAATGGGCCAGAACTGCTCCGGGTGCGGGATGACGACGCAGCCGCCGAGGCCGCGGACTTCCTCGATGATTTCGCTGGCCCGGTAGAAGAACTTGAGGTTGAACCCCTGCTTGACGAGCTTCTTGACCGCCTTGAGGTAGGCCTGCACGCGATCCACCGCGTTGTCGCCGAGCTCCGTACGCATGGTGTCGAACCAGTTGCGCAGCAGCTTGTTCTTGACCGACATGCGGGGAATGTTCGTCCACTCGTCGTCGAGGAGTCTCTGAATCTTGCGGACGTTGGCGTGGACAAAGGCGATGAGTTCCTCGTCCGCGCCCGTGGACTTGGCGGCCCGACCGATGCGCTCCTCGTCCGGCGAGGTGATGGTGTGCATGAAGTCGAACAACTGACTGGAGCGGTACTTGAACGTATGCGCCAGCATCGACTTCAGCACGCTGGCGTCCTCGACCTTGTCGTTGGTGAAATGCAGCAACAGCTGCACCTTGCGGTGGAAGCCGCTCGCGTAGCAGTCCACCTCCACGCCACTGTGCTCGTCCCAGCTCATGAGCACATTGTGCTGGGTCGGTATGAGCAGCTCCTCCTTGCGATTGGGGAACATGGCGTTCACCCGGCGGTGGATGTGGTCCATGGACACGAACTCCGGGTGCCAGTGCACCGCAAGCAGCGCTTCCTGTCGCACATACTGGTGCGAGGGGTTCACCACCTGCTCCACCTGCCACGGGGCAAGGTCCACGGAGACGACCTGAAAAAACCGGCTGCGGTCGTCATCCGTTATCTCTTCGGCCTGCACTTCCGGAAAGACGCGGCAGTCCACTTCACTCTTCTTTTTACTCACTGAGCTCTCCCTGTGCGCTTCTTTGGGATTTCAGTCGTACTTCGCGTGGCAGCGACCCTTCTGCTCGGCCAGCGCATCCACGGCTGCGACGAGCGTCTGCACGTCTCCCGCCTCGTATGCCTTGCGGAACGACTCGCACGCCTTGGTGTAGTCCTCGTAATACTCGTCGCCGTACCCCGCGTAGCGGACCATCAGGTCGGAATCCGAAAGAAAGGATTCAACGGCCTGTTCGGGCGGCATCGCGCCGTCGTGAAGCATGGTGAAGATCATCTTGAAGCTGCTTTTCATGCGCTTCTTCAATGTCTTGTACTTCGGCAGCCCCGGCTGGCCGCTCGCATCCGCCGCAGCGGCTTCTTGCTTTTCGGGCTTGATTTTCATTTTGAGTTCCAACTGGCCGAACTCGTTCTTGACCCCGATCTTCAGCTTCCTGAAGTCCTCGAGCGCCTCGAGTCCAGGCTTGCCGCCCTTCTCCAGCGCATCGGCAACATCCCTGAAGAAGGAAACGAGCTCCTGCTTTTCCATAAAACGCGCGATCTTGCTTTCTTCACTCACAGTTTTCCACCTCCATGATAGAAGTATCCCTTGTATACGTTCCTGACGACAGATCAACCAAGGACACAGAAACGATACATTTCTTCACTCACACCCTTCGGTATCACGAAACCGTTTCCCGCGTCACAAGCCTGTAATTATAATCGATGCACCAAAGGCCATACTGCGTTTTCAGAACCTCCACAGAGTGTCGTTGTAACACTTTCGCCACACTACAATGGGAAGCATCAGTTGCTACAATGCTCACAAAAGTTTCACAAAAGCGATTTACGGGGTGCAACAGACTAAAAAGGAAAACAATATTCACTACATCCCTAAGACTCGACATGGAGGCATCAGACCGGCACCCCCCGCAGTCGGGATTCATCGGAGCCATTGCCGCTTGGCATCCGTTACAGGTTTCAGCCTGTTGGACGACCATCGCTGGCAGGTGGGGGCAGCCGCCCTCTCAAGGAACCCGTAAGCCAAGAGGCACGGAAACCAAATCCCCGTCAGCGGGGTGCAGTATGGACGCGGGTAGTGCGACCGCATGAACCATGCGCTGCAACCCCGCTGACATCCCAGAGATTGCAAACAGGGCCCGCCCCTTTGCCGGGGTGCAGGGGCGGACCCCTGCCCGTCGGAGACAAAAAAGGCCGGACTGCATGCAGTCCGGCCTCTCCATCGTCTTGTCTTTTCTGGCTATTTGCCCGAGGGCAGTGCGGGAGCGTCGGAGCCTCGCACTTGCTGTTGGCGTTCGCTGCCGGAGCCTCCGCCGGGCTGGCGGGTGAGTTGTGTGGACAGGCTGTAGACTTCGTGGGGGTCGAGGATGAGCACCACGGAGCCGTCGCCCATGATGGTGGCGCCGGACAGTCCTTTGAGGTTGAAGTTGTTGAGATACTGTCCGAGCGGCTTGATGACGATTTCCTGTCGTTCAAGGAGGCGGTCCACGACGAGTCCGAGCCTGCGGTCGTTGTCGTGGATGACGACGACGGGGAGGATGTCGCGCTCTTCGGCGCTTGGGGCGAGGTCCAGCAGTTCGGCGAGTTCGACGATGCCGAGGACTTCGCCGCGCATGGTGGCGGCCTTGCGGCTGTTGACGTCCGAGAGCTTGGAGCGTTCGAGCTTGGTGGTCTCGGAGACTGCGTCGAGGGGGATGGCGAAGGTATCGCCTGCGACCTGCACCATGAGGGCGTCGATGATGGCGAGGGTCAGCGGCAGGGTCAGGGTGAGCTTGGTTCCCTTGCCCACTTCGGACTGGGTATGAACGCTGCCCTTGAGGTTCTTGATATTGGTCTTGACCACGTCCATGCCGACGCCTCGGCCGGAGATGTCGGTGATCTTGTCTGCGGAGGAGAAGCCGGGATGGAAGATGAGCTCGATGGCTTCACGGTCGTCGAGGGCGTTGACTTCTTCCTGTGTCATGACGCCTTTTCGCACGGCGGTGGCTCGCATGCGGTCGGGGTCGATGCCGCGTCCGTCGTCTTCGACCTCGATGGCGACGGAATTGCCCTTGTGGTAAGCGCGCAGCCAGACGTGACCCTTGACGCTCTTGCCGTTCTGGACGCGTTCCTGTTCGTCTTCGAGGCCGTGGTCCACGGCGTTTCGCACGAGGTGGACGAGCGGATCGCCGATCTCCTCGACCACGCTCTTGTCGAGTTCGGTCTCTTCACCTTCCATGATGAGCTCGACCTGCTTGCCGCTCTTGCGGCTGAGGTCGCGCACGAGGCGCGGAAAGCGGGAGAAGACGGTCTGAACCGGGACCATGCGGACTTTCATGATGGTGTCCTGAAGGTCGTCGGATATCCTCGCCATGGCGTAAGTGGTCTCGGTGAGCTGCTGGGCGACGACGTGGACTTCCTCTTCCCCTTCTTCGAGGGCGCGGGCGAGCATGGAGTAGCGGTTGCGGTTGATGATCAGCTCGCCGATCAGGTTCATGAGATGGTCGAGCCGGTGGTGGTCAACACGGATGGTGGTAGACGCCTTGTGCTTGGCCGGAGCGGAGGAAGCGCCGGCTCCCTGATCGGCCTGCACGGCGGCCTTGACGTTGCTCATGGCACTCCTCGTGGACTGGGCGGGCGTGTTGTCGGCCTTCTGCGGCTTTGCCTCGGGCTTTTCGGCCTCGCGCGGAGGCTCGGGCGCGGCCTCTGCCTTCGGCTCCGGCTCGGGTGCGGGCTTGGGGGCCGGCGCGGGCTCGGGCTTCGGCTCCGGGGCGGCTTCCGCGGAGACCTCGTGCTTGGGCTCGGGAGCAGGCTCCGGAGCGGCGACGGGTTCTGCGGGCGCGGCTTCGTCCTCGCCGCCCGACGCGTTCGGATCCATGGACTGGCGGACGGTTTCGAGCGCCACATCCAGCATATCCTTCAAAATGTCGAATTCCTGATCCAGCAGGTCCAGCATGAGGCCGAAGTCCATGTCGGACTTACGCCCCTGATCCACGAGGCCGAGGGTGCGCTCGGCATAGGTCCGGATGTCGCCGAAGCCCATGTATCCTGCGGAGTTCTGAATGGTCTGGAGCGATCGGAAGAGACCGTCGACCACTTCGCTCTGCGAGGAGTCCTCACGCAGCATCTTCAGGGCCTGGACCGCAGCCTGTATCTGCTGGCTGATGGTCTGATCGAACAGTTCCGCGTCCTCGGGGTCGAATTCCTGCACTGGCGCTTCCTGACTGGTTTCTTCCTGCCCGCCTGCTGTGGGCTGGGCAGTGGTTTCCGGGGCCTGCTCGGCCGCCGGGGCCGAGGAGGGCTGGGATGCGGCCCCGTTCCCTTCTCCGAGGATGGAGCCTGCATAGGAGGAGTCGCCGGTCTCGGTCACCTTCTGGAGCACCTGCACGAGCATGCTGATGTCCATGGGCGTGACGCGGCCTTCCTCCACTTCGATCTTGTTGACGAGCTCCTCGATGCGGTCCACCACGTAGAGCATGAGGTCCACTATCTGCTGGGTGCAGGGCATCTCGCCCTTGCGTACGTAATTGAGCAGCGTTTCGGCCTCGTGGGTGAGGCCGTTGAGTTCCCTGAACCCGATGATACCGCTGTTGCCCTTGAGATTGTGGAAGTACCGGAAGGTGTCGTTGACCAGCTCGCTGCTTCCGTCGGGGTTGCCCTCCAGAGCCAGCAGAGAGCTGTTCAGGTTCTCGATGATCTCCTGAGCCTCTTCGAGGAAATCGGAAAGGTGCCCTTCTCCGACGGTGGTCAGCGAGTAGGGGGTCGGGTCAAAATCCGGGTCCGGGACTGGGGTGAACTCGGGCATGGGCCTGCTCTCCGGTTGCTCGGTTACGGTATCCTGCCGTGCCGGTTCGGCGGCCTGGGCCGCCTCCGGTGCTGCCGGCGGCTCGGGAACGGTTTCGGCGGGCTGTTCGGTCACCACTTCCGGCTCCGCTGCCTGAGGGGCCGCGCCATCCGGCTCCAGCTCGCCCGCAAGCGCGGCGTCGAGCCGGTCGATGATGGGAGTGGTGTCCAAATCGCCTTCGGAACCATGCGTCTCCAGATTCTCCACCATGTTCCTCAGGGCATCGGTTGCGGAAAGGATGAGGTCCATGATGGCCGACGTAACGGTCAGCGATCCCTGACGCAGTTCGTCCAGGATGTTCTCGGCTTTGTGGGCGAGGCCGTTGATCTTGTTCAGACCCAGAAAACCCGAAGCCCCCTTGAGCGAATGCATGGGCCTGAATATCTCGTTGAGCAGCCCGAGATTGTCCGGGTTCTGCTCCAGTTCGAGTAGATTCGGCTCAATGGTTTCAAGGTGTTCCTTGGCCTCCATGAAAAAGTCGGCCAATATTTCCGGATCCAGAAAATCCTGACTCATCCTGTTCTCCCTGATTGATGCAGCACGCAAAGCCCCGTCGAAGCGGGCCCGCGCCTGCTATCCCAGAAGCATCTTGACGTTGCGCACCAGTTTTTCCGGCTGCGCCGGTTTTACCATGTACAGGTTTGCGCCGAGCGTCAATCCCGCCTCGATGTCCTTGTCCTGCCCTTCGGTGGAGAGGACGATGATGGGGATGTCCTTGTACGCGTCCTGCTCACGCAGCGTCTTTATGTAGGTGAGACCGTCCATGCGCGGCATGTTCACGTCGGAAACGATCAGGTCCACCTCGCCGGCCCCGTAGAGCTTCTCCAGCCCGTCGAGACCGTCCTCGGCCGTGGTCACCTTGAATCCTTCCTTCTTCATGATGAAGGCCACAAGGTTCCTTACCGTCTTTGAATCGTCCACTATCAGAATATGTTTAGCCATGATTCCTCCGTTTGGAAGACTTCGTCCCTATAGACTATATCAGTTCATGCCTCTTTTTGGTAGATGATCGCGCCGGGATAATGATTCGGTTTGAAGGTCCTGCTTATGTTGTGCAGCGACTCGGAGTGACCGATCACCAGGTATCCCCCGGGCTTGAGATTGTCGTAGAACGCGTTGATCACCTGCCGTTTCATTTCATCGTCGAAGTAGATGATGACGTTGCGACAGAACACGATGTCCGAACGCTCCACCATCTTGAGCTGCGACTTCTCCTTGAGGTTGATCTGGCCGAAATGCACCAGCCGTTTCACTTCCGGACGCACCGCGAAGCTCTTGCCGTCCGAGTCGAAGTAGCGCTCGATGATCTCCTTCGGGGTGGTCCGCAGGCTGTAGTCGCTGTAGACGCCCTTGCGGGCTGACTCAAGCACGCGCTGCGAGAGGTCGTTGGCCGTTATCCGAATATCCCAGGACCCCACCTCCTGCCCGAGCAGCTCGTGGATGATCATGGCGATGGTGTACGGCTCTTCCCCGGTGGAGCATCCCGCGGACCAGATTCTCAACTGCTTCCGCCCCGCCTTCCTGCAGCGCTCGATGACCTCGGTCAGGATGTTGTCCTGAAAGACCTTCAGCTGCGGCGGGTTTCGGTAGAAACTCGTCTCGTTCGTGGTGATGACCTCGAACAGCTTCTTGAGTTCCTCGCGCCTGCCCGAGTCGTACTGCAAATAATAGTAGTACTCCCCGAAGTCCTTGAGGCTGAGCTTCTTCAGGCGGTTGCCCAGCCTGTTTTCCAACAGGTACTTGCGGTTGTCGGCAACGTAGATGCCGCACTGCGTGTAAATGAAGTCGCGCAGGTTGCGGAACTCCTCGTCCGTGATCTTGAGCTCCCGGCCGAGGGTGATTGTTTTGGAAAAAAGAGACGACATCTAACTGCCCGCTTCCTCGGATTCCCTGATGCGGGCGATGGCGTCCTCGGCCGCCTGCACCAGCTCGTAGTCGTCGCTGTCCGAGGCGGCCAGCAGCGCGCGGAAAGCCGCGGTGCCGCCGATGTTGCCAAGCGCCTCGACGGACTTCATGGCAACGAAACGGTTGGGACTTTCCAACAGCTCGACCAGCCGCGGCACGGCATCGGAAATCGCCTTGGCGCCGAGCGCGTCCACGGCCCTGATGCGGACCCAGTCGTCCTCGTCGCCAAGAGCCTCGATGAGATGTCCCACGAATTCCTCTTCGCAATGGTTGCCCATCACCTCGATGACGGCAAGACGCACGTCCTTGTTTTCGTCCCTCAGCATGGGCTTGAGGTGCGGCGCCCAGCCGCAGGAGTCGGTGCAGACCTCGGCCAGCGCCTCCACGGCGACCTTGCGAATGTCCGGCACCTCGTCGCTCAGTGCGTCCACGATCTGCGCCATGTTCTCGGGTTCGCCGAGCTTGCCCAGAGCATAGGTGGCCATGAGCCTGTCGATGGGCTCGGGACTGGAGAAGAGCTCCACGAAGCGCTGGCGCACCTCGGGACTTGCGATGGCGATAAGCGCGTCGAGGGCGGCCTCCTTCACGTCGTCGTAAGGATGTTGCAGCAGGGCGAAGATGCCGTCCGCGGCGGGCTCGTGACGAAGCGTCACGCCCAGGCAGTGCGCGGCGGCCTTGATGACGGTTCCGTCGTCGTGACGCTCCAGCACGTCCATGAGGAACTCGCGCTGCTCGTCGCCCGCAAGAACGGCCAGTACGCCGATGATCTGTCGCTGAACGTAGAGGTCCACGTTCCAGAAAGAGTCGATGAGCGTATCGAGCACTTCGCGGCTGCCGGCATCCGCGGCCTGTCCCAGAGCCTCCACGGCAACCGCGGCCGCGTTCGGGGACTCCCCGGTCAGCGCGTTGCGCATGGCGTCGGTCAGCCCGATGGACGCGAGCGCGTCCACCATCGCCTTGAGCCGCTCCTGATCGGTGTCGGGGTCAAGCTCTTCAGCCAGCAGCAGGATGCCCTGCGAGGCCTTCTGGCCGCCCACGAAGGCGAGCCCCTGAATGGCGGCGTCCTGAATTTCCTCGTCCTCGTCCTTCAGGGCTGCCAGCATGTATTCGCGGAAGTTCTCCCGCTCCTCGCCGGAGAGCAGCTTGAGGGATTTGCCGCCGAGGATGTTGACCACGGCCTTGACGATCTTGTTCCGCAGCGCCGTGGGAGAGTCCTCCATGCGCCGCAGCAGCATGGTCACGGCCTTGACGTTGCCCATTTCGCCGAGCGCGTCGATGATCATTGAGGCGACAAGGTCAGAAGACTTGCCGAGCGCCTTGACCAGCGCGTCCACTGAACTGGAATGCTGAATCTTGGTCAGCGCCTCGATGACGGCATACTGAACCCACTCGTCGTCCTGCATGGCCTTGTTCAGACACTCGGCCGCCTCGACGTAACCGAGATTGCCGAGGCTCACCGCCGCCTGATAGCGAACATTGACCTCCGGGTCCCTGAGCAGCGCCTCGCAAAGCGGCTGAACCGCCATGACGTTGTTGCACGAGCCCAGAATGTCCGACATGAAAATGCGGATGTCGTCGTCGCTGTCGGTCATCATATCCATGAGCGAGGGCAGGTCTTCCCCGCCGATCTCGCGCAGAATGTCCATTGACAGGTTGCGAACCGGCGGGTCTTCCGAGCGAAGCAGCGGCAGCACGGCGTGCACCGTGGCCTTGCCGCCAATCTTGCGCAGCGAACTTTCCGCCGCCTCCTGCACCCCGAGATTGTTCACTTTCAACAGTTCCGCCAGCTTGGGAACCGCTTCCGCGCACATGGCTTCACCTGCGCGAAAGGCACCTTCCCGCACGACTTCCCTGTCGTCGCTGTCCAGTTGATTCAAGTACTCGTTGCAGTCGGTCATCGGGCTGTGGCCTCCATGCTTGTCTTCGACCCTATTTGTAGATGTTGGTCATGATCGCCTCGGCCATGTCGTCGATATCGACGATCTCGTCCGCAAGGCCGGCGTCAACGACGGCCTTGGGCATGCCATAGACGACACAGGTGGCGTCGCTCTGGGCAAGCGCCCTGCCGCCTTTCGCTTTCAAATCCCTGACGCCCTCGGCGCCGTCACTGCCCATTCCCGTCAGGATGACCCCCAGCCCGCGCCGACCGACCGCTCCGGCCACCGAGCTGATCAGCACGTTCGCCGACGGCTTGTACAGCGCGTCGCCGGGATCGGGGGAAACAACAAGGTTTATCTGGCTGACCTTCTGGTCCAGCTTGAGATGCAGCCCGCCCGGTGCGACATAGGCATGTCCGGGTTTGAGCACGTCTCCGTTTTCGGCTTCCTTGACGGTGATCTTGCTGACGCCGTCCAGCCGCTTGGCGAAGGGCCCCGTGAAGGCGCCCGGCATGTGCTGGGCGATGACGATGCTCGCGGGAAAATCCGCCGGAAACCGGGAAAGCACCTTCTGCACCGCGGGGGGCCCGCCGGTGGAGACGCCGATGGCGACCACGTCGCGCGCCACCTTTCCTCCGGCGTGCCGACGCGGCATCTCGCGGGGCGCGGGTTTCGTCGCCGTGGCGCTGCGTGTCGGAATGGGCCGGAGCTTGCGCCGGGCAACGCTTTTAACCTTGCTTATCAGGTCTTTCTCAATCTTGATGATATCCAGCGAGACCTTGGAAAGCTGCTTGGGGATGAAGTCGACCGCGCCGAGTTCCATCGCCTTGAGGGTGGACTCCGCTCCTTCCGTGGTCAGAGAACTGACCATGAGCACGGGGCGCGGCATCTCCATCATGATGCGCCGCAGCGCGGAAAGACCGTCCATGACGGGCATTTCGATATCCAGAGTCACCACGTCGGGGTCATGCTGCCGAACGGCCTCCAGCCCTTCCTGACCGTTCTTGGCCGACGCAACGACCTGAATTTCGGAATCTTTGCTCAACATGGTGCTGATCGCCTTTCTCATGAAGGCGGAATCATCCACGACCACGACTTTAATCACAGACTCAACTCCTTGAGATCAGTAACAAAAACAAGACACCCATTCCGTCTCCCGTCCCCGCGCGGCCAGCCCGGTCCGGCAAGGAGGTCAGGACGGTCAGAGTATCGGTAGGTAATAGTATGAATATTTCATTTTTTTGTCCAACATCTCTCAAGTATAATTTTTCCTTGCCAAGCATTTCTGATTCAGCTAAAAGCCATCTCTCATCACGACGGGATGTGGCTCAGTTTGGTAGAGCGCTGCGTTCGGGACGCAGAGATCGAGTGTTCGAATCACTCCATCCCGACCATGAAATTCCAAGGGCTTACGGCAATTTGCCGCAAGCCCTTTTTTCATGGTCACTCAATGCCGACAGCCTGCTCGTACTCCTTGATGATCCGCTCCACATCGCCGCGCTGCCGCACCTCGGCGAGGGCGGCGTTAAATTTTCTAATGAAGTCAGCCGCGTCCACTTCAGAGGAGAAACCTATATGACCGGCATCGACCTGGAGCACCTGCATTTCCACAACGTTCTCCCGGTTCAGGTTCAGCCGCCACCGTTCAGCCAACCCCTCCGGAGGCTCAGAGAGGGCGAGGTTCTTGAAGGCCCAATAAATGGCGCGTCGGTCATTGATATAGCAGTCAATCCGTTTGAGAACGATCTTCTTCAGGTTGGTGTACGTCCCGCCGGCTTCATCCAGAAAAATGTCTCCGCTCCGAACCGTGCTCATGAAGGACGTCCCTCCCGCCGCAAACCCCAGATTGTTTCCGAACATCATGCCTCGATACCCCTGCGGAAATGGCCAGCGGACTCTTGAGGCCGCCTCCCTGTTGCA
This sequence comes from Pseudodesulfovibrio halophilus DSM 5663, assembly GCF_059568665.1. NCBI lineage: Bacteria > Pseudomonadati > Thermodesulfobacteriota > Desulfovibrionia > Desulfovibrionales > Desulfovibrionaceae > Pseudodesulfovibrio > Pseudodesulfovibrio halophilus. Next base: position 239,626 of record NZ_JCANTV010000012.1, read on the forward strand.
GACGATGATGACTTCTTCCAGAACAATCGGATCGGAATACCGCGTCATCCATGGACGAAGCTCCGGTCGGAAATACGGTGGGAACACACCGAACGCCTCGCCCTTTTCGGCTTCCTCGAGAGCCCTTCTCCAAGGCTTGAGTTTCAGGGTTACATCATACCCTTCGACTAGCGGGAGCACCCGCTCCAGAATCCGCACGTAAATCCCGGCGGCCTTCCCGTCTTCAAGGTATGTGTAAGGGGGATAGTTGTCGTCTCCGACCAGCGTTATTCGTTCGCCGGCAAGACTTACGCCGCAAACGCAAAAGGCAATGAATCCCGCTAGGAAAACAACGCCCGATACCTTTCTCATCCCCCTCCCCCTGCAAGACTGTTCACCGAAAATGGCCTCGTGCCTTCCCCTTGCTTATCCTATTTTTACCCGCAATAGCTCCATGATTTTCTCCACCGCCCCTCTCTTCCGCTCGAGCCTCGGCCTCCCGACGGCAGGCCGAGGCATCCGGAAAAGAACGGCCCGACGGACGCATCCGCCGGGCCGAATCTATACCGGGACTAAAAGGTCTAACGACTACTTGTTCACCTTGGTCCCCTTGTAGGTGAACGCGCCTTTGTTCATCTTGAAGAAGGTCCCCTTGTCGATGCCCACGGCCTCGCCGCAGGGACAGTAGACCTTGCCGTTGCGCTCCTCCATGTTCCAGACCTTGTCGATGCGGTCCTTGTGGCAGCGGAGGACTTCTCCCTGACCGATCTTGTGATACTTCCAGAGCTTGCCGCGACATGCGGCGCACTTGAGCGTCAGCATGTGCCGTCCGCGGGCTAGTTGTTCTCGAACCGCACGGTATCCACCGACGGAAAATCGTCGAGATTCTTGGATATCCCGGCCTGCAGGAAAGAGTCGACCCACCAGTAGATGTTGTGGCTGCGCACCTGATCGCGCATGTTCTTCATGGAGTCGCGACGCTCCTCGATGTCCCAGTGAATGGCCCGGTGGATGGCCTTTGCCACGCCCTCGAGGTCATAGGGATTCACGAGGTACGCCCATTCCTGAAGCTGCGCCGCGGCGCCGGCGAATTCACTGAGAATCAGCGCGCCCGACTCGTTCACGTTGCAGGCGCAGTATTCCTTGGCCACGAGGTTCATGCCGTCGCGAAGCGGGGTGATCAGCGCAATGTCCGCCGCCGCGTAGTACGAGGTAAGCTCCTTCTGCGGCAGGGAGCGGTAGTGATAATGCACCGGCACCCAGCCCGGGATGGAGAACTCCCCGTTCACGCGGCCCACGAGCAGCTCGATCTCGTCGCGCAGTTCCTTGTACTCGTCCACGTCCTCGCGAGAGGGCACGGCTATCTGGATGAAGTTGAGCTTGCCCTTGAGGTCCGGGTACAGCCGCAACAGCTCCCGGATGGCGAGGATGCGCTCGGGGATGCCCTTTGTGTAATCCAGCCGGTCCACGCCGAGGATGATCTTGCGGTGCTTGAGCGCCTCGCGGATGCGGAACGCCTCGTGCGCCACCTCGCGGTCGCGGGCCATACCGTCGAACTGGTTGAAGTCGATGGCGATGGGGAACGTCCCGGCCTGAAACTCGCGGCCGCGAAGTTCCACCGAGACCACGGCCCCCTCGCCGCTGACCTTGGCGTCCGGGGCCAGCATCTCGAGGCAGCGCTCGAAATTGTAGCGGTCCTGCGTGGTCTGAAAGCCCACGAGGTCGAACTCGGTGAGGGCGAGGATGAGCTTCTGCCGCCACGGCAGCTTGAGGAAGATGTCCGGGGGCGGAAACGGGATGTGCAGGAAGAACCCGATGCTGCGCTTGACACCCATGCTCTTGAGAAAGAAGGCCTGATGCATGAGATGGTAGTCGTGCACCCAGATGAAGTCCTCGCTGCTGGTCATGCGTGCCACGCTCTCGGCGAACTTGAAGTTCACTTCGAGATAGCTGCGCCAGTATTCGGGATCGAAGCGGCAGCGGGTCTGCAGGTCATGGAACAGGGGCCAGATGATTTCGTTGGAGAACCCGAAGTAATACTTCTTCACCTCATCTTCGGTGAGGGGGACGCCCTTGAGCTCGTACCCTGCCTCGCCGGAAAACTCGTCCAGCAGCCGCTTGGACTCTTCCTCGGCGCCGAACGCGCCGTCCCAGCCGATCCAGACACCTCCGCGGTTCTTGAGAACGGGCGCGAGGGCGGTGACGAGCCCTCCGGCGCCGCCCTTGACGGTCCACTCGCCGTCCACGAACTTCAGGGCGGCAGGGAGCCTGTTGGAAACCACGACGAGGCGCCTCATTCCGGTGTCAGTCATCATATCTCCTTTTCCGTTCGCTACGGATTTTCATCTGATATCAGGCATACCGTTTCAAATGGGCGAACGCAAGGCGACGTTGTGGAAAGGAAATTCCGCCCTTCCGGGTTGACAAGTCGCACAGGCGGCTTATGTAGCTCAGCGGTTTACGTTAACGACAATCCCCGAACGGGGACAATCCCATTAGACAAGGAGAGAATCATGGCTCTTAAACCCCTGCACGACCGCGTGATAATCAAGCGTCTCCCCGAAGAGGAAAAGACCTCCGGCGGCATCATCATCCCCGATGCGGCCAAGGAAAAGCCCATGAGCGGCGAAGTGCTCGCCGCCGGTCCCGAATGCAAGAGCGTTGAAGCAGGAAACTCCGTGCTTTTCGCCAAGTGGGCCGGAACCGAATTCAGTGCGGACGGCGAAGACGTCATGATCATGCGTGAGGACGACATCCTCGCCATTGTCGAACAGTAGCGGAAAGGAGCTTCGCACCAATGGCAAAATCCCTGGATTTCAAGGAAGAAGCACGTCTCAAACTCAAGGCGGGCGTGGATCACCTCGCCGATGCCGTCAAGGTCACTCTCGGCCCCAAGGGCCGCAACGTGATCATCGAGAAGACCTGGGGCGCGCCGCAGGTCACCAAGGACGGCGTCACCGTCGCCGAAAAGATCGATCTCGACGACAAACTTGAGGACATGGGCGCCCAGATGGTCAAGAAGGTCGCCTCCCAGACCAACGAGATCGCCGGCGACGGCACCACCACCGCCACCGTGCTGGCCCAGAACATCTTCACCGAGGGCGTCAAGCTGCTTGCGGCCGGACGTTCCCCCATGGGCATCAAGCGCGGCATGGACAAGGCCGTGGAAGCCGTGATCGCAGAGCTCGGCAAGCAGGCCACCAAGATCAAGGACAACGACGAAGTCGCCCAGATCGCCACCATCTCCGCCAACAACGACACCTCCGTGGGCGACATCCTCGCCAAGGCCGTTGACAAGATCGGGCACGAGGGCGTCATCACCATCGACGAGTCCAAGTCCACCGAGACCGAGCTGAAGATCGTCGAGGGCATGCAGTTCGACAAGGGCTGGTCCTCCCCCTATTTCGTCAACGATCAGGAAAAGCAGGTCTGCGAGCTCGAAGAGCCCCTCATCCTCATTTCCGAGAAGAAGATCAGCAACCTGCAGCAGATCGTGAAGCTGCTCGAGTCCGTGCTCAAGACCGAGCGCCCGCTGATGATCATCGCGGACGACTACGAGCAGGAAGCCCTGTCCGCCCTGGCCGTCAACGCCATGCGCGGCAACCTCAAGGTCTGCGCCGTGCGCGCTCCGGGCTTCGGCGACCGCCGCAAGGAAATGCTGCGCGATCTGGCCATCCTCACCGGCGGTCAGGTGGTGTCCGACGACACCGGCGTGGACTTCGAGAACTTCCCCATGAACCAGTTCGGCACCGCCAAGAAGATCACCGTGGACAAGAACAGCACCACCGTGGTCGACGGCGGCGGAAGCCAGGAACTCATCGACCTGCGCTGCCGCGAGATCGAAGGACAGATCAACGCCGCGTCCTCCGACTACGACCGTGAAAAGCTGCAGGAGCGCCTCGCCAAGCTGGTGGGCGGCATCGCCATCATCCGCGTCGGCGCCAACACCGAAGTGGAAATGAAGGAACGCCGCGACCGCGTGGAAGACGCCCTGCACGCCACCCGCGCGGCCGTGGAGGAAGGCATCCTGCCCGGCGGCGGCACCGCGCTGCTCAAGGCCTCCGTGGTGCTCGACGAGCTCAAGGCCGCCAACGAGGACGAACTCAGCGGCATCGAGATCATCCGCACCGCCTGCATGGCCCCCATCCGCCAGATCGCCGAGAACTGCGGCATCGAAGGCGCAGTGGTGGCCGAGAAGGTCAAGGGCATGAAGGGTGCCGAAGGCTACAACGCCCGCACCGGCGAGTACTGCGACCTGATCAAGGCCGGCGTCATCGACCCGCGCAAGGTCGTGCGCATCGCCCTCGAAAAGGCTTCCTCCATCTCCGGCATGATGCTCACCACCGAGTGCACCATCTCCGAAGCCCCGGCGGAAGACGAAGAGTAGTCAGCTCTTCCAGAGTCGATTATTCAAGGCCGGGCGTTCGCGTCCGGCCTTTTTTACGTCTTTTCGCGGCCCAATCCGTATGCTAGGGTTTGCGCGGAGTAGCATAACCATGGCAGAGCAGCTCTACAAACTTCTCCCGCAGGAAATGATCGACGACCTTCTGGAATCCTTCCGCAAGGCCTTCGGCGTCGCCTGCACCTACCACCCCCAACTGTCGGAAGTGACGCAGGGAGTCCGCCGCACCGCGCTGTGCCCCAAACAGCGCGGAACGCCCCAGTGCGCCGAAGGATGCGCCGAACGTCTCGAAAAGACGCTCTCCTCCCTCGCGGACAACCCGTACGCCATGCACACCTGCCCCAACGGCATGACCGACATCCTGATCCCGGTCCTCGTGGCTGGGCGGATCATGGGCGTTTTCTCCATCGGCCAGCTCTTTCTCGACGAACCACGCGAAGCGCAGCTTGCCAACCTCAGGAGGGAATTCGCGCTGGAGGAAGAGGCCTTTCTGGCCAGAGTCCGCGAGATACCGGTCATCCCCAAGGAGCGCGCCGAAGCGCTTGCCGAGACCTTCAGCAGCTCCGTGTCCATCATCGCCCGGCTGGGACGGGAGAATCTGCTCCGGCGCGAGGCCGAGGAGAAGCTCCGGGAGTCGGGACGCGATCTGGAGCAGCGCATCGAGGCGCGGACAAAAGAGCTGACGGCCAGCGAGGCCCGGCTGAAGGAGGCCCAGCGCATCGCGCACGTGGGGAGCTTCGAGCGCGACCTCACCACGGGCGCGGGCTGGTGGTCGGACGAACTGTACCGGCTGCTGGGCTACGCTCCCGGCGAGATTTCCCCCAGCATCAAGGGCCTCGAAGCCCGCATCCCCGATGATTTCATGCCTCGCTTTCGCGAAATGCTCGATGAAGCCCTGTCCATGTCAAAGGACGCCTACGACTTCGAGCTGCCCGTTGTCCTTCCGAACGGCAGCCACAGGGACCTTTACGGACAACTGCGCGTCGAGCGCGCCGACGACGGGAGCCCGCTGTCCTATCGCGGCGCCCTGCGGGACATTACCGAGCGCCGGCAGATTGAAAACGAGCTGCGCGAGACCAACTGGCTGCAGTCGCTCATACTCGACAACAGCATCGTGGGCATCGCGCTGGTCAGGGACCGCCACTTCGAGTGGGTCAACGCGCGGATGGCGGACATTACCGGCTACAGCGTCCGGGAGCTTTCCGGCGCCCCCACGCGAACGCTTTTCGAATCGGATCAGGCCTATCGCGAGCTGGGCAGACAGGCCTATCGGACCATTGCCCACGGTGACCGCTTCGATGCGGTCTACCGCTTCCTGCACAAGGACGGGCGCAAGCTCTGGTGCCGCTTCGTGGGGCACGCCATCAACCCCGAAGAACCGCGCCGGGACGACTCCATCTGGCTCTTCGAGGATATCACCGAACAGCGCCGCTCGGAGCGCGAGTCCCTGCGACAGCGGGCCATGCTGCACACCGTGATCAACGCCCTGCCTGACCTCATCTTCTTCAAAGACACCGAGGGAACGTACATCGGCTGCAACAAGGCGTTCGCGGACCGACTGGGCAAGAAGCCCGGCGACGTCATCGGCCGCAAATCCGAGAGCCTGTTCGACGAAGAGCACGCCGAGGAGCAGGAACGTCGGGACACGGTCGTGCTGGAGAGCTTTCAGAATACCGTCCACGAGGAACCGAATCTGGACGAGAACGGCAGACCCGTGATTTACGAGACCCTGCGAGTCCCGGTGACCGAGTACGGCGGTACGGTCCTCGGCATTGCGGGAGTCAGCAGGGATGTGACGCAGCGCAAGCGCGCCGAAGAGATACTGCGGCAGAGCGAGGAGCGGTTCCGGGCCACGTTCAACCACGCGGGGGTGGGCATCTGCATGCTCAACCGGCACGACGAGTTCATTCGCGTCAACCCCCGCCTTTGCGAGTTTCTCGGCGTCTCCGAGGTGGAACTGCTCGGACGCCCGCTGCTCCGGATTTCTTCATCCGAAGACGAGGAAGCCGTCAGGACCCTGCTGGATGGGCTGCGCAAGGGCGAGGACTCCGTCAGCCGGGAAATGCGCTTCAGGCGCAAGGACGGTTCGCTCGTCTGGGCCAACGTGACGGTCTCGCGTCTCGAAAGCGATGAGGACGGCTCCCCCGCGGCCATCGCGGTGATCGAGGACATCGACCACAGCAAGGAGCTGGAGCTGCGCCTGCGAAAAATGGCCACCACGGACATGCTCACCGGCGCCAACAACCGCCTCAAGTTCATGGAGCGCGCCGCCGAGGAGCTGGAGCGCTTCAAACGCTACGGAAGCCCAGTGGTTTTCATGATGCTGGACATCGATCATTTCAAGAAGGTCAACGACACCTACGGGCATCAGGCGGGTGACGAGGTGCTCAAGGCATTGACCCGTGTCTGTCAGGAAGCCGTGCGCGCCAACGACACCTTCGGCCGATACGGCGGCGAGGAGTTCGCCTTCTGTCTGGCGGAGACGACCAGAGAAAGGGCCACCGAAGTGGCGGAGCGCATCCGGGAAAAGCTGGCCGCGACCCCGGTGGAGACTCCGGACGGCACCATAGAATTTACCGTGAGCATCGGCGTCACGCAGGTACGCGAGGGCGATTCGCTCGAGTCCGCGCTGGACCGCGCCGACGAACGACTCTACAAGGCCAAGGACGACGGCCGCAACCGCGTCTGCAGCGACTCGGACGTCAGGGACTGAGCCGTGGGACTGCTCGATTTTCTCAAGAACCTGACCCCGCTGGTCCGTCGCGCCGCCGGCGCCTTTGACCGCGCCAGACGCGCCGAACGCAACGGGAACTACGAAAAAGCGCGGGAGAGCTACCGCAAAGCCTCCGACCTCTACCGTCAGGCGCAAGATCAGGGGAGCGCCCCTGTACTGCGGGACCGGCTCAAGGCCGGGATTTCCTGCGTCAGAAGCGGTAGGAACGAGGAGGGGCTCGAGTGGCTGGGACCGGTCATTGAGTCGGGCCGCTACGCCTCGGAGGCGCGCCTGCACGCCGGGTCCGCCCATGCCAAGCTGGGCGACGCCGAGGCCGCCGCCGCGCACTGGGAAGCGTACCCCGCCGACCCTGTTCAGGGGATCATCGGCAACGCCCTCAAGGAGCAGGTCCGAAACCTTCGCAGCGGCGCTTCGCCACAGGAGGCCTGCGAAGCGGTGGCCGCAGCGTGGAACCGTCAGGACCAGCACGACCGCCGCATGGAGGGTGACCGCGAGCAGCGGCACGACCTCGAACGGCGCCGGGGGTTCTAGGCTCCGCCTCTTCCTGATTCCAGCGCGGCCCGCTGCACCTCGGCCTCGTCATCGGTCTTGAAGAATCCGAGCACGGCGCGAAGCTCTTCCGCCTGAGCCGAGAACTCTTCCGCGGTGCTGGCCATGGCGTCCGCCGAGGCCGCGTTCTGCTGAATCACGCTGTCGAGCTGCGACATGGCAGTTTCCACCTGCTGGGCGCCGTAGCTCTGATCCTCGCAGGCCTTGGAAATGCGGCTGACAAGCTCCGCGGTTTCACGAATCTGGGGCACGATGCGCTCGAAAAGGTCGTGGACCTCCTTGGAGGTTTCCTCGCTTGCCACGGCTAGATCGCTGACCTCTCCGGCGATTCCGCCGCTGCGCTCCGCCAGCTTGCGGACCTCGGCAGCCACCACCGCGAAACCCTTGCCCGTCTCTCCGGCACGGGCCGCCTCGATGGCCGCGTTGAGCGCAAGCAGGTTCGTCTGTCGCGCAATCTCCTCGATGGAAGTGATCTTCTCGCCGATCTCGCGCATGACGTCGACGCTGCGCTGGACCGCCTCGCTGCCCTTTCTGGTGTCCTCCGAGGCCTTTGTCGCGATCTCGTCGGTCTGCCTGGCGTTGTCCGCGTTCTCGCGGATGCTCCCGGCCATCTGCATGATGGATGAAGAGACCTCCTGCACGGACGCGGCCTGCTCGGTCACCCCCTGCGAGAGCGTTTCCGAGGAGGCGGCCAGTTCCTGACTTCCGGCGGCCACGTTGCTGGTGGAGTCCTGTACCTGCCCGACAATGCGCTTGAGGTTGTGCGCCATGCCGCCCATGGCCCGGCGGATGCCGAGGCTACGCTCCTGCGTCTCGTCGTCGGCCGCGGTCAGGTCGCCTTCGCTGACCTGTCCGGCCAGTCCGGCGATCTCCTCCGGTTCGCCGCCGATGGCGTCCGTGACCCGCTTGGAGAAAAGGACCGAGGCGAAGGTCGCCGCCAGCAGAATCGCCGCCGCGACCACCAGAACGGAAAGCATCATGCCCATCACCGTGTCATTGAGCGCAGCACGCCTGCTCGCTATGGTCGCGTCGATTTCGTCCACGTAGACGCCCATGCCGATGATCCAGCCCCACTGATCGAACTTGCGGGCATAGGTCAGCTTGGGAAAATCGCCCTGCCGCCCCGGACGCGTCCACATGTAACGGGTGAAGCCGCCGCCCTCCGCGTTGGCCTGCTCCACCATCTCGCGCATGAAACTCTTGCCCTGCCTGTCCTTGAGGCTCATGAGGCTCTTGCCCACGAGGTCCGGATTGGCAGGATGCATGAGGGTGGTCCCCTTGTCGTCGAGAATGAAGAAATAGTCTCCGCTCTCCAGCCGCATCTCGGCCACCTGATCAAGCGCGGCCTGCTTCATTTCGCCGGTGATGTCCTCCACCCACGCGCCGGTGCCGAGCACCAGCCCGAGGTCGGGCAGCAGGCGGAAATAGGAAATCTTCAGGCTTGGCTCGCTCTCCCCCGGACGCGGCCAATAGTAGGTGGTCATGCCCTCGCCTTCGCTCACGGCTTTCTCGGTCATGTCGCGGATGATGTAATTGCCACGGTCATCCTGAAGCCCGGCGAGCCTCTTTCCCACAAGCCCGCTGTCGGCGTGGGCCACCATCCGGCTGTCCAGATCGTTGAGCCAGAGATAGTTGTCACCGTCGAACCGCGCCGCCATCACCAGTTCGCCTATCTCCTCAAGAAACGCGTCGCGCCCCACCTGCGACAGCCGCTCACGCTTGAGCGCCTGAATCTGGCCGTACACCGCGTCCACGACCCGCTTCAGATCCTCGGACTTCTCCTGCTTGAGTTGCTCGATGTCCTCTGACTGCTGATGAAACTCGTCCACCACGGACACAGCCATGGACAGGAACTCGCGAAGCCTCAGCCTTTCGCGCTCCATGGCCTCGGAACGATACCGGGCCATCTCCTCGTCGGCGTAGGATTCTATGTCGTAAAGAAACACAGCGCACAGGCAGGCTACCGTCAGGCCGATCATTACGAACTGAAAAAGCGTCATTCTGGTCCGCAGGCGCATGATTCATCCCCCTCGTAAAGTGCAGAAACCGGCATTTCGTCAATTCGGGACTGGACCAACAGGGCTCCAGTCAGTAAATTGCTAACACATGAGAATATGTAATCCATTATTTATTGATCTCCATACATACAGGAGAAGGTGCGCAACGCCTGCTGCGCTCCTTATCCTGTGCGCCTTCGCGCTTTGCCTGCCGCGGGTCGCGAACGCCGCCGTCACCGTCACCGGCACCGGGGAGCCTTCCATGGACCTCCGGAACGTGCAGAAAGCCGTGGACGCCGGCGGCGAGATACTCCTCAAGGGCCGCTTTGACTTCGGCCCGGACGGCAGCATCAAGATACGCCAGCAGACGCGCATCTCCGGCGTGCTGGGGAGCGACGGCCGTCCCGACACCACCATCATGGGCGGTCGCTGGAGCCTGCACGCGCCGCTGCCGGTCCCGGGCGCCCCGCCGTCCAAGCCGGGCCCCATCGTCTCCCTCAAGAACGTGCGCTTCACCGGCGCGCGGGGGACTCCCCTGCACTTCGAGCACGTTGGCGCGCTCACGGTGCGCAACATCGTGGTGGAAAAGGTCAAGCCGGAAACCATCAGGCTCAAGGGCTTCCAGAGCGGCAGCGCCAAATTCGCCGCCGGGGTCGTGGTGGGGACCCGCCTCGCACAGCGGCGCAAGCCGATAAAGGACGCGGTGACGGGAAAGGTGCGCATCACGGACAGCCGTTTCTACATGGACGTGGATCACCCCTCGCGGACCCTCGGCAGGGGCATCATGTGCGTCTGGACCCATGCCGCGGCCATCCGCATCGCGGGAAACGTGGTCCGCAACGCCACGCGCAACGGTATCGAGGCCTTCGACAACTACACCGGCCCGGACGGCGTGCTCGAAATCGAGGGCAACAATATCATCACGGACCGCGAAGGCGTCGAATATCCCAACCCGCTCACCCCAAACGGCATCGCCGCGGGCTGGTTCCTCGACACCGCAACCGGGGCCTCCCCCAGCGCGGGTGCGCCTCCAGTGGTCTCAAGAAACCGTATCGAGGTTCGCGGGGAGCGCTCCATCGCGCTGGCGCTGTTCGCCAACAACGCGGTCGCGGTCTGCAACGACCTGATTCTCGCGGGCGGTGAGGACGCCATGGGCATCGCCCAGACCGGCTCCTTCGGATTCTTCATGAACAACCGCGTGAGGGGCATGGGCAGATATGCGGTCTACACCGCTCCCTTCGAGAACTTCCGGGCGGCGGGCAACACCTTCGGCTGGACGCAGGCCTCCGGCTTCGACGCCCTTCGGGGTAACTTCTACTTCGGCAGCGACGGCAATTCCGTTCTCGGAAAGTCCGGCCCGGTGGTTGACAAGGGACGCGGCAACCGCTTCCTCGACATCAAGCCCTGCTCCCTGCCCGGCATCGATCCCGGTGAAGACTGGGAACCGGTGGAAGACCTGCCGTAGCCACCGAAAAAGGCTTACTTCAATATTTACGGGAAGGACTCCCTACCGTTTTTCGACCAGGAGCACGCGAGTCTGCGCGTTGGGATGATTGACCAGCCCGCAGCGCATGACCCACGCCGTATCGGTTGGCAGAGCCGCGCAATGGGTTTCCAGCGCGTCGGCCTCTTCGGCGCCGCCGGGATGGCCGGTGTAGAGCACCATGGTGACCAGCCCGCCCGGAGCAAGAACCGACAGCGCCGCGTCCACCGCCGCACAGGACGTTTCCGGACGGGTGATGACGCTGCCGTCGCTTCCGGGCAGGTAGCCGAAGTTGAACATGACCGCGCGCACCCGACCGACGGTTTCCCGCGGCAGCGTTTCGCGCATGGTCTCGTGCCCGGCCAGGTGGAGGCGCACGCAGTCCGGCGCGTCTTCCCGGCGGAGCCTTTCGCGGGCGGAATCGAGCGCGGTCTGCTGGATGTCGAAACCGTGCACAGCCCCCTGCGGTCCGGCGAGACGGGCGAGATAGAGAGTGTCGTGCCCGTTGCCGACGGTGCCGTCCACGGCCACGCAGCCGGGCTGCACGACCTGCCCGACCACGGACTTAACGAAGCTCACTGTATGGCAGATTCGCATGCGCCGCTTGTATCGCAGCCGGGAGGCACGAGCAAGCCGACCGTTTCGCAATTCATCATTTCATGATATTTGCCTGCAATGCCTCTTCCCGTTCTGCTCGATATGGACAACGCCTGCTCGATTCCGGCCGCCGATGTGGATGACGCGCTGGCGCTGGCGTTCGCCCTCGCTTCCCCCGAAGTCCAGTTGACCGCGTGCACCGCGTCTGCCGGCAACTGTCTTGCGCGGGAATCCTACGCCGTCACCCGGCACATGCTGATGCTGGCCGAGCGGGAGGACATCCCCCTCGGCCTCGGGCCAGACAATCCGCTCAAACGCGACAGGTGGCCTCACTTCGCGCACCTTGACGCAAAAAGGCGGGCAGCCGGCTGCGAGCTATGGGAGGACGCCCCTTCCATCGCCATCCCGGACAAGTACCCTCCGGACACCTCCGCCGCCGAGCTCATCATCGACGCTGCCCGGCAGCACCCCGGAGAGCTCGTGGTCGTCGCCACCGGGTCGCTGACCAACATCGCCACCGCCATGCGACGGGAGCCGAAAATCGTCCCGCAACTGGGCGAGATCATCCACATGGGCGGCGCGTGGCCCGCCGCGCCGGACGACGAACAGTGGGAAAGCTCCACCCCGGACATTCCACCCGAGACATGGCGCGACGTGCTGCGCTTCAATCCCCTCTACGACCCCGAGGCCACGGAAATCGTGGTTCGCTCCGGCGCGCCCGTGACCTTTGTGCCCGCCAACGTGACCATGCGCATCTGCCTCGCCGAAAACTCGCTGCCCGCCGCGGCCCCTGCGACCTCCCCGTTCGGCCGCTTCCTGCACGCCACCTGCCTTCCGTGGATTCGCTGGAGCCGGAAGATTCGGGGCATCCCCGGCATGCACCTGCATGACCCGCTGGCGATGGCCGCGGCCTTCCGTCCGGACCTCTTCGTCTTTCAGGAAATGGGCGTGCACACGAAAACTCTGCTGCGCCCCGATGCGAGCTTCCTTTGCGACGCTCCCGGCGACGTCACGGTGCGTTGCGTCACCGCAGCTGACGAAGAGGCGTTCCTGAAGCTGCTTACACAGCGGCTTATCGCGATGTTTTGAAGCACTTATTAATCTCCTCAGCAAGGTTCCTTTCTTCATGAATATTTCATAAAGTCACAATACCGGTTCCACCCTCAAACTGAACGGATTCGCCATGGCCGATATCAAGCACGAAGCACCAAGCCAGCGCATGCACTACCGCATCACGGTCCCCATCACCGTCGGGATCGGTCAGAAGGAATACAAATCCGCGGACTGGTCCATGGGGGGCTTCAAGATCAAAGGCATCGACGGCCCGTTCGAGACGGGAACCGTCATCGACTGCACCATCTCGGTCAACTTTCAGGGGTACGCCATCACTTTTGACCAGAAGGCGAAGGTTGTCCGGCACGACCCTGAAAACAGGACGCTTGCCACGGAATTCGTGGATATGGACGAGCGCACGCGCGAAGTGCTGGCCTACTTCAGCAAAGGGCTTGTCTCAGGCGAGATGGGCACCGCAGGCGAGGCCATCCGGCGCATCGACACCCCGGTGACGCCGACTGAGCTTTCCGACGAACCCAAGGGGGAGCATATCCCCGCCCGACGCCGCATCAGCCGCGTGCTCATCGGGGCGGTATACCTGACGATCGGCCTCGCCATCACCGTCTATATAGGCATCACCCTTTACTCCACAATCTTCCGGGTTCAGGTGGATTCCGGCGTGGTGTCCGCCCATGTGGAGCCGCTCATCTCACCACAGGACGGGATTCTGGAAAAGATCATCGTTCCCGATGACGGTCGCGTAAAAAAAGGCGACCCCATCATCATGCTTTACAACACCAAGCAAATGGAGGCCGTGCGCATGGCCGAAGTGGCTGTGGAGGCCGCAAAGCATCGCTATGAGAACCTGCGGGAGCGACTCTCCGCCGAGGATGTGACCCTCGGCATCTATCGCAAGGTGGGCGACTCGCGCCTGCGCGCGGCCAGAGACAGGGTGCAGACCTTTGCCGAGGAGCTCCGGCTGGCCCGCGCGGAGCTGGACAGAAAACGCGAGCTGCTGAAAAAGGGCGTACTCAGCCGCTCGGAGGTGGAGCGGGAGCAGCAGCAGGTCACGGTCATCCAGCGCGACCTGCTGGAGGCACGGGCCGAACTGCAGCTTGCCAAGGATGCATACGAGGCCTTGCAAAAGGGCCTGTTCTTCTCCGGAAATCAGGTGGAAGGCGAGACTCTGTCCCTTCAGTCAAGAGTGGACGCGGCGCGCAAGAACGTGGAGATAGAGGAAAAACGGCTCGAAGTGGCGCGCGACCAGCTCAAGAAGTACGTGCTGCGCTCCCCGTTCGACGGCATCGTGGTCAAGGTGTTCAAGACGGTGGGCAACACGGTCGAGACCGGCGAACAGCTCGCCATCATCGAGCGACACGAGGACCGGTTCATCACGGCCTACCTCACGCAGGGCGAGGTGGAAAACGTCAGGCTCGGCGACAACGCACTGGTCTTCATCCCTGCGCTGGACCTGAGAGTGGACGGTCGCGTGGCGATGATCGACCGCACCGCGGGTTTCGTCAACGAGATGGAAGGCCGTTTTCAGTGGCGCTCCACTCGCGACCGCTCCGCAGTGGCGATCGTGGAGTTCGATGATCCGCAACGCCCCGAGCTGCCCCGCAGCGTCCCTGCGGGGCTGCCCGCCGTCGTCAACTTCAGGCGTGTCGCCAGCTCGGACCTGCTCTCCGGGGTCTTCACCATGCTCGGCATCGAGAACGAGCGGACCATTGAGCTTGAAGACGCAGACAAGACCCGAAAGCATATCTACAACGCGCCGGTCGACCCCAAGCCCGACCCTCTGCGCGGCAGGCGTCTGGAGCAGTAGCGCATGTCCGGACCGGCAGGCCACTTCGAACGGCGGCGCATGAGCCCCGCCCAGTATTTCAAGCTGTATGTATTCGTCGGCCTGCTGCTCATCGGCTTTCAGAACATCGCCAACAACATCTGGGACAGCGACTCGGGCCGGGTCATCATCATTCTCGGTGTGCTTGGCACGTGGCGCTATCTCTGGTGGTTCACGCACTTCGTACGATCAGTGATCTACGCCAAGACCTACTACCCCAAGCTGCGCCAGCGCGCCGAAGAGCTCTGGGGAAGCGGCTGGCGGCCCGACGGCCTCATCTTCATGATGACCACCTTCCACGAAAAGCGCGACATCACGGAAAAAGTCATCCTCGGCATTGTTCAGGAGGCGCGTGATATCGGCGTTCCGACCAAACTCTTTGTGGGGACGGGACACCACAGCGACGAGCGGCTCATCACTTCCATCATGGAGCGGTACGCGCCAGACGACGGCATCGAAGTCATCTTCGTGCGACAAAACCAGCCGGGCAAGCGGGTGGCCATCGGGCTGGCCCTGCGCGCCATCTCGCGACACGGCCTCGGCGGGGACACGCCCGTGGTCTTCATGGACGGGGACTCCATCCTCGCGCCGGGCTGCCTCCGCCGCTGTCTGCCCCACTTTCATCTCGACAAGGGGATGCACGCGCTCACCACGGACGAAATGGGGGTCGTGCGCGGCCCCAAGTGGATGCAACGCTGGCTCGACCTGCGTTTCGCTCAACGCCACCTCGCCATGCAGTCGCACGCTTTGGCCGGCAAGGTGCTGACCCTGACGGGGCGCATGAGCGTCTTCAGAGCGTCCCGCGTTCTGCGGCCGGAGTTCGTGGAGATGATCGAGAAGGATCAGCTCTCTCATTGGCTGTGGGGGCGGTTCCGCTTTCTCTCCGGCGACGACAAGAGCACGTGGTATGCCCTGCTCAAGGAAGGTTCGCGGATGCTCTACATCCCGGATGCGCTCGTCTGGACCATCGACGTGGTGGAAGGCGACCCGAAGGACCGCGCCATTCAAAACCTCCTGCGCTGGTCGGGCAACATGCTCAGGAACGGCTCCAGAGCCATCGCGCTGGGCCCGAAGCGCGTTGGGCCGTTCATATGGTGGTGCATCGTTGACCAGCGAATCGCCATGTGGACCAGCCTTTGCGGCCCGCTCGCCATGCTCTCCGCAGGCTTCGCCATCTCGCCGATCTTCTTTTCTTCGTACATCCTGTGGGTACTCTCCACGCGCCTTATCCTGAGCATGTTCCTGTTCTATTACGCAAAACGGGTCGATATGTCCTTCCCGTTCATCCTGTACGCCAACCAGCTGGTGGCGGCCGCCGTGAAAATCTACATCCTCTTCCGGCTGCCCATGCAACGCTGGGCCAACAGGAAGGACCAGCATCTCAACTTTGACGAGACCCTCAAATGGCGGCTGAAGCACCTGTTCGCATCCTATCTGACGCTGGTTTACGTCATGTGCCTCTTCTTCGCGGTGCTGGTATACATCGGCATCCTGCACCCGCCGTCTCTGGATTTCATCAGACTTACTCTTGGAATGTGAATCAAAAAGAAAAAATTACAAAAACTTACAAATATCATTTTTCACTGGAGGATTCATGAGAATCGGAGTTGTCGGACTCGGCTACGTCGGAAGCACCACCGTGGGTTGCATGGCGGAACTGGGCCACCGGATCGTCGGGATGGATGTGGACAGTTCACGCACCGAAGCGCTCATGGCCGGGGCGGTCCCGGTAACGGAGCCACGACTGAACGATATGGTCACCACCCACGCCGCCCAGGGACGCATCACGGCGCACACGGACCTTGCCGCCGGCGTTGGAGAGTCCGACTGTGTTTTCGTCTGCGTGGGCACGCCCTCGGGGCGCGGCGGATCGCTCGACGCATCCACCCTTCGCGCAGTGGTGCTGGACATCATGCGGGCGCGGCTGGATCAGGGGCGCGTCGTACCCATACTGGTGCGCTCCACCGCGCTTCCGGTGTTCCACCGCGAGATCATGGAACAGGCTCGCGACCTGCTGGGCGACAGGCAGCCGCTGGCCTATACCGTCCACCCGGAGTTCCTGCGCGAGGGCACGGCCGTGGCCGACTTTTTCGCTCCGCCCAAAATAGTCTTCGGCACCAGCGATGAAGAGGCGTGGGGGCCGTGTCAGGACCTGTATCCCGGCATCGACGCGCAGCTGCTGCACTGCGGCCCTCTCGAGGCGGCCATGCTCAAATACGCCGACAACTGTTTTCATGCGCTCAAGGTCACCTTTGCCAATGAGATCGGGCTGGCCGGAGCTGAAATGGGTGTCGATTCCCGCGAGGTCATGCGCATGTTCTGCGAGGACACCAAGCTCAACATTTCCGACAAATACCTCAGGCCCGGCTTCGCGTACGGCGGAAGCTGCCTCGGCAAGGACCTCGGCGCGCTCACCGCATATTGCCGTCGCGAGTATGTGGACGTACCGATGCTCGCCCACGTTGGAAAGTCCAACGAGCGGCAAGTGGACCAGCTTGCGGAGCGGATCCTTTCGGAGTCGCCCAAGAGCGTCGGGCTGTTCGGCCTTGCCTTCAAGGCCAACACGGACGACCTGCGGGATTCGGCGCTGCTGAAGCTGGCTGAACGACTGCGCGGCAAGGGCGTGAAGGTGCTCGCCTATGACCCCGCACTGGACCCGGAACACCTGTGCGCCCTGAACCTCTGCTACCTGCGGGAAACGACGCCCCATTACGAAGAGATGCTCACCACGGACCCTCAGGCAATGGTACAGGAAAGCGACGCGGTCGTACTTGGCCGCCACTTCGCCTCACTCGATCTGCACGGTATGCCATGGCGCGAAGGGCAGCGCCTCTACGACCTGGACGGAACAGGGAGGTGTCCGAAGGGGCCGGAAGTAATCGGGCTCTACTGGTAGGTCAGGAGTTCCTGATCTTCATCAGGGCCAGAAATTCGCGGAAAGGAACCGGCTTGGCGTACAGGAACCCTTGCGCCGTGTTGCACCCGTAGCGCATCAGCAGGTCCGCCTGCTGCTGCTCCTCCACGCCCTCCGCCACCACGGAGAGGTTCAGACTTCCCGCCATGAGAAGAATGGTCTGGACTATGAGCGCGTCGCTGGGATTGCTGCCCAGCTCGCGGACGAACGAGCGGTCTATTTTGAGCGTGCTGATGGGCAGCTTCTTCAGATAGAACAGTGAAGAGTGCCCGGTGCCGAAATCGTCAATGGACACGGAGAAGCCCATGTCCACCAGTCGCTGCAGGATGCGGGCGTTCTCGTCGATATCGTGCATGAGCACGGACTCGGTGACCTCGAACTCGATCCGGCCCGGAGAGACACTCGCGGACTCCACTATGGACCTAAGGCTGCCCAGCAGGTCCTCCTGCCGGAACTGGTTGGCCGAGAGGTTCACGGATACCCGGAAGCCTTCCGGGAAATTTCGCTCGGCCATGTCCGTGCAGACGGTTTCCAGCACCTGCTCGCCCAGTTGAACGATCATGCCCGTCTCCTCGGCCAGCGGGATGAACTCGCCGGGGCTGACCATGGTTCCGTCGGGCAGCGCCCAGCGCACCAAGGCTTCGGCGCCGACCACTCTTCCCGAACTCATGGCCACCTTGGGCTGATAATAGACCACGAATTCGCGCTTTCTGAGCGCATTGCGCAGCTTGCTCTCCAGTTCGAGACGGCGGGCGATGCGGTCGTCCATTTCCTTGGCGAAGAGGCTGTAATTGTCCTTGCCGGACTCTTTGGCCTGATACATGGCCATTTCCGCATTCCTGACCAGTGTCTCGGGGTCCTCGGCATCCTCCGGGAAGAGTGACATGCCCACGGACGTGGTGACGAAAACCTCGTGTCCGTTCATGTGGAACGGCTTCTGGAACTCCTCCAGAAGAGTCTGCGCCAGCCGGACCAGGTCGCGCTCGTTCACGTCATTGACCAGCAAGACGAACTCGTCCCCGCCGTAACGGGCCACCGTGTCGTCGGGATTTCCGAAGTGTCTGGCGCGGTCTCCGGCCTGCTGAAGCAGGATGTCGCCCACCGAATGGCCCAGCGAATCGTTGATGTTCTTGAAATTATCCAGATCGATGAACAGCAGCCCGACCCCGGTCCCCTCCCGGCGGGCATGGCGCATGGCCATGACCAGACGGTCCAGCAGCAGTTCGCGATTCGGCAGACCGGTCAGGGCGTCGTGGTACGCCTGCATGTAGAGCTGCTCTTCCTTGCGCTTGATGTCCGTCATGTCGTGGAACACGGAAACATAGTGGCGCACCTCGCCCTCGCTGTCGGTGATGGCGCTGATGCTCAGCAGCTCCGGGTATACCTCCCCGCTCTTGCGGCGGTTCCAGATCTCCCCGGCCCAGTGCCCCTGCTCGACAATCTTTTTCCACATCTCGACGTAGAACTCCGGCTTGTGCCGGTCCGACTTGAGGACGCTGGGGTTCTTGCCGAGCACTTCCTCCTCGCCATAACCGGTGATGGTGGTGAATGCAGGGTTGACGGCGATGATGGAGCCGTCGCGGTCCGTGATGCAGATGCCTTCAAGGGCGTTCTCGAAGACCTCTTCGAAAAGATGGCGCTGGAACGCCTCGAACTTGCGGTACTCCGTCTCCGCTTCGAGCTTTGAAACGGACAGGACAAGGGCCTCCATGAAGCGGTTGTAGCTCCGGGCCAGCCTGCCTATCTCGTCAGGGTGGTCGTCCCTGCTGCGAACGGAATAGTTGCCGTTCTCGGCCTCTTCCACGGCTTCGGTCAGTTCGTCGAGAGGATCGGTGATGGAGCCGGCCATGGCCAGCGACAGAGTGAGCACCAGCAGAAGCGTCACGGCGCAGATGCCGTAGGACAGTGTCCGCACGTCGTCGAGCGGCGCGTACACTTCATCCATATAACCGGAGGAGGCCACGATCCAGCCCATTTCCGGCATGTGCTTGAACATGGCGAACTTCTTGCGAGGCTCGGCATCGGGCGTGTCCTTCCACCAGTAATGAATGATGCCGTTGCGCTCGTTGATGATGGTCGACCCGATGTCCTTTCCGCGCTCGTCCACCAGCCCGGCTACCGTCTTGAGACCGTTTGGATGCAGCAGTACGTCGCCGTGGCGATCCACGACAAACGCATACCCACTCTCCCCGAAACGCAGGGACTCGAAGGTGTCTCGGAAATCGTCTATGGTGATGAGGTCGGAAAATTCATGCCTGTAGGCGCTGGCCGCGATGATCCAGTCCCACGGCGCAAAGTATTCCGCGTAAACCGCCTTCTGCATGGGCACGGGATCGTCCGGATTTCGCCAGTCGTATTCGGTGTACCCGCGCCGCACCTCGGTCAAATACCGCACGAACCCGAATTTGCTGGTATCCGTCTCCTCCACGCCTTCATGGGGGTGGACCACTGTGCGTCCGCTGCTGTCGAGACAGTAGATGTAGCCCGTCTGGCCGATGTGTTGGCTCAACAGGATGTCGCGGGCCCGCTTGCGGGCTTCTTCTTCGGTTATTTCACCGTCGAGCTGCCGCTGGTGCAGCCCCTTGAGTATCTGGCGGTTGTTTTCGGCCACGGCCCGCAAGTGGTTGCGCACCGAGACATCCACGGCGGCTTCCATCATGGAAACGAGCGTCCGGTTGGCGTTCCGGAGCTCTTCGTCGATGTCCTTCGTGATGACGCGGCTGACGAGCGTGTTGACCGCAAAGGCGGTGGCGAGCAGCGCCGCGGTCAGCAGTATCGTAAAGCCGAGAACGAGCCGCGTGCGGATTCTGACCGTACGCAGCGTGCGAGTGATAAATGCCATGCCTCAACCATTGGTTGTGTTCCGGGGCCGTCACCCCCCGAAAGCCCGTGTCAGCCGCCGATGGCAGCCATCTTCGTTGAGCAGACCCCTCCTTCGCGCTTGGCGGCAAGCAGATCGTGCCCGATGGGCTTGCTCTTGAGCGCGGCCCGGACGACCCGGATCACGTGCTCGTCTTCAAGCCTAGGATGCCTGAGGATTTTTCGCAAATGGAAAACCCTGTCGGAGAAGAGGCAGGTACGCAGGTCTCCTTCAGAGGTCAAGCGCAGCCGGTTGCAGGTGCCGCAAAAGTGATTGCTGTACGGAGAGATGACGCCTACGCGGCCCTTGCCCCGGGCCAACGCATACATGGTCGCTGGGCCGCGATGGCGCCCGGCAACGGGAACCAGCTTCTCGAGCGACCCCGCCTCGCGGACGATGTCGGCGGCCGTCCACACCGACCCTTCGCTCCATCCCGTGTCCTGCCCGATGGGCATGAACTCGATGAAGCGGACGTCCACCGGCCGCGTCCGGGCCAGCTCCATAAAGGCGGGCAGTTCGTCGTCATTGAAGCCGCGAACGCCCACCGCGTTGACTTTTACGGTCATCCCGGCATCCACGCAGGCGTCGATGTTGTCGCGAACCGTCCGAAACAGGTCACGTCCGGTCATGTGCCGGTACCGGTCCCGATCAAGCGTATCCAGGGAGATGTTCACGCGGGACAGGCCGGAGGTCGCCAGCCTGTCGACGTGCTTGCCGATGATGGTGGCGTTGGTGGTCACGGCGAGGGTCAGGTCCGGAAACCGCCTCCCGGCTTCCTCCACGAAATCCATGAAGCCCTTGCGGACAAACGGCTCGCCCCCGGTGAACCGGACCTTTTCGATGCCCAGCTCGCGGGCGATGCCCATGCACCTGAGGATTTCCTCATACCGCAGAATCCGCTCGTGAGGGATGAACACGCGCTCCTTGCTGGCGCAGTAGCGGCACAGCAGATTGCAGCGGTCGGTGACGCTGACCCGCATGTAGCTGGCCTTTCGGCCGTGGGCGTCCAGAAGTTTACCGGCCATGGCTCCTCGCTATTTGCCGAACGGGCACTTGGGGAAGGTGCAGGTGCGGCAGTTCAGACAGTATCCGCCTTCGGCCATGCGCGCCATGTCGCGGCGGGTGATGGTCAACCCGGCCAGAAGTCTCGGCAGCAGCAGGTCCAGGCTGGTGGTCTTGAAGAACAGGGCGCAGGCGGGAACCCCGAGCACCTGCGCGGATCCGATGCGGCCGGTGAGCGTCATGGCTCCCGGCAGGATGGGTGCTCCGTGCAGATAGTCGGTGAGCCCCGCATCGAGCAGCGCCGGGCGCGTCACGTCGTCCGGGTCCACGGAGAGCCCCGCAGTGGTCACGATGAGGTCGCACCCTTCGCTTATCATGCGGGTCACGGACGCGGCGATGGCCTTGCGGTCGTCCGGCACGATGTCCGAGGTCATGACCTCGCTGCCGAGTCGGGTGACCTTGCCGGAGACGATGGGGACGAACTTGTCCTCGATGAGCCCCTTGAAGACTTCGGTGCCGGTGACGAGGATGCCCACCCTGGCCCGGCGCAGGGGTTTGACCTCCAGAAGCGGCTCGCCGCCGAGCATTGAGACGGCCCGGCTGTAGTTCTCCCGGGAGATGTAGAGCGGGATGGCGCGGGTCCCGGCCACGCATTTGCCGCCCTGCACGAGGCTTTCGCCCTGTCTGGTGGCGCACATCACGTCCGGCACCAGATTGAACGCCTCGAGCTTGTCACGGTCGACGGTGAACAGGCCGTCGCAGGTGGCGGTGAAGTCGATTTTGCCCTCGGAGGGATCCTCCTCGAACCCGATGCCGTCACCGGCCATGCGCTGCGCAAACGCCTTGACCGCGGCATTCTCATGAATCCACTCTTCGCCCGGGTCCACGTCGTCCGTGAACACGCGGGACCGGCCCATGCGCTGAAGGCGACACACGTCGCCCGCGGTGATCTCCTGCCCCGCCTTGAACTCCGGCCCCTTTGTCTCGCCGGGGACGATCCGGGTCATGTCGTGCAGGGCGGATTTCCCGACCGCTTCCTCCACTTCCACGGCTTCGAGGTCCGGGGAGAGAAGCGGCGCGGAGCGCTGGTCCGTGGTCACGTAGGGGGCCTCGCCCTGACAGCCACGGCAGATGGCGCCGTCGTTGAGAGGGTAAGCCTCGCCGCAGGCCGGACAGAGGCCGATGGAGCGCATGTGCTTGTGGCCGAGCTTGTGCTCGGGGATGACGATCCTTTCCACCGAAGTGTAGGCGGGGCCCGCTTCCTTGATCTTGGCAAAGAGCAGGTCCGTGTCCTGATCCGCCTTGGCGGTCCGCTTCAGGAACCAGTCGGCGATTTCCGGCCACTCTTCGATCTTTTCGGTGTCGATGTACACGCGAACGCCTTCGCCGGTGTATTTGTCGAACATGGAGAGCGCGTATCGGCCGAGGTTGACCACACGCATCCAGCTGTTGCCGGTGCTGCACAGGGTCAGCAGCTGCACTGCGTCCGGCAGGCACTTGTGGGATTCCACGATGACCTCGAAGAGCGTGCCTTCGGGCATGTGGGATTTGGCTAGCTCCACCATGTAGCCGCCGATCAGCAGCCCCGGCGCGGGATAGCCGTGAAACTGGCGCGCCTTTTCCTTGAATTCCTCGAAAGTGTAATCGCCGATGTTCATTCGATCGTCAGTCCTTGTGAGATGATAATGGGCCCGAGGGCCTAGGCGAAGATTTCCCGCTTGCTCACGGCTTCGGCCTTGATGCGGTCCAACAGGTCCGACAACGCGGCCTTGACGTTTTCACGGATGTCGCCGGCAACGATGAGGAAAAGCACGTCATCGCCCGGCTCCATGCTCCCTTCGTTGGCATGACACACCACGCGCCAGATGCCTTCGCGCTGTTCGATTTCCTTGCGGATTTCTTCCATTTTATCCCTGTCGGGGGTAATTTCGATGGCTGCCACGTCCTGCCTGTCGTTGCGCGACCAGCCGCGCACCACGCCGTTGTGCACCAGCACCATGCCGACGTTTTCCCTGAATCCCGGTTCCGCCTTGAGGTCCTTGAGAGCCTTGGTGATATCCATGCATGCCTCCGGATGTTTTTTCAATTGGAAGGCACACAATAGTACCGGGCGGCAAGCGCCGCAAGCCCTGTTTCATATCCGCTAGGTTCTGCACCTGCGAAACGAAAAAAATCGATGCCCGAATATAATATGATGCGGCTATCCGCTGGGCTTATGGTGAGCATCAAGGGAGTCCGTGTGGACTTCCGGACATCAGGATTCCTCCCTCACGCCGCTCCGGGCAGAAAAGCCAGCCCGTCCGAATCGAGGCGTCCATCCGGCCAGGA
The DNA here is from genome assembly GCF_059568665.1 of Pseudodesulfovibrio halophilus DSM 5663. Classification (NCBI taxonomy): domain Bacteria; kingdom Pseudomonadati; phylum Thermodesulfobacteriota; class Desulfovibrionia; order Desulfovibrionales; family Desulfovibrionaceae; genus Pseudodesulfovibrio; species Pseudodesulfovibrio halophilus. Next base: position 263,367 of record NZ_JCANTV010000012.1, read on the forward strand.
CGCCTGGGACCGAGGAAGGAAGAACCACCGGGAACCGCCGCCCAGCCCTCCAACATCAGCGGCGGGGAACGGCCTTTCAGAGTCCCGCCCCTTTCCCGGAGCGGTCAAAACAGCCGGACGATTCGGAAGCCCGTCCCGAATCGTCCGGCATCTTTCATTCATGAGACAGGGAAAATGAATTATATTCTTTCGAGGCGGTTGATCACTTCCAGCACGAGGTCCCTCGGCGTGGAGGCCCCCGCCGTGACTCCAACGACATTGTAATCGCCGATGTCGTCCACGGGCAGCTCGTCCACCGTCTCGACATGCAGGCACGGCTTGCCCTGATCGCGCACCACCTGAGCGAGCCTGCGGGTGTTGCCGCTGGAATAACCGCCGACGACCACCACGAAGTCCGCCTCTCTGGCAAGGTCCATGGCCTCGTGCTGGCGCAGCTTGGTCGCATCGCAGATGGTGTTGAGCACCGTCACCTCGACGCCTTCCATCGCCTGAAGACGCTTGGCGAGCGCCTCGAACTGATCCCTGTCCTGCGTGGTCTGCGCCGCCAGCACGTACTTCCTGTCCGGAGAAAAGTAGAACTCGTCCAGCATGGCGACCTCGTCGAAAACGAGCCCGCTGCCCCCGGCGTAGCTCACCAGCCCGCGAACTTCGGGGTGGTCGTCCTCGCCGTAGAGCAGCAGGAATTGCCCCTCCGCCGTGTGGCGGGCGATGAGCTTCTGAGCCTTTTTCACCTTGGGGCAGGTGGCGTCCACGATGTCCACGCCCCGATTCCTGAGCCCCTGCTCCACCTTCCGGGCGATGCCGTGCGCGCGAATGACCACGCGGCTGCCGTCCGGCACTTCGTCCGGCGACTCCGCGATGAGCACACCCTTCTTGGCGTAACGCTCCAGCACCTGCGGATTATGAATGATGGGGCCGAGGACGAAGACCGGTCCGGTCACGCCCTCTTCGATGATCCTGTCCAGCTTGGTGAGCGCCAGATCGACGCCCATGCAGAAGCCTGCCGTTTCGGCCAGTTTGACTTTCATGCCACCTCCCGTGCGCCTCTGAGTCGGAACCCAAGCGTGTAAACTCCATGGCCCCGTTTGGCAAGCACCACCGGACCGACCGTCTTGACACCCGCCCTGCGATGTGCTCTCAAGCGTCTGCAACGAATGTTTCAAACAAGGTGGTACGCCATGAACGGAAACAGCGACATCAGCACCAAGGAAGCCCTGCTGCTTGCAGCCGTGCGGGTTTTCGCCAGCAAGGGGTTCCGCGCCGCGACCGTGCGGGAGATCTGTCAGCTCGCCAACGCGAACGTGGCCGCGGTCAATTATCACTTCGGCAGCAAGGACGCGCTGTACGCCGCCGTGCTCGACCATACCTTCGATCTGGAGAAAACCGAGGCGCTTCGGGAGCGGTTCGGCGTGGCCGAGGACGCACCCGTCGAGGAGCGCATCGGCGCCTACATCCGCACCCACATTCACGAAATTTACGCCGACGAGGGCTGGAGCGGGGTTGCCTCCGACCACTGGGCCATTTTCCTTATGGAGATGGCATCCCCCAGCCCGCATCTGGACTCGCTGGTGCATGAGCACATTCAGGGCTACGCGGGCGACCTGCGTCAGCTCGTGAGCGAATATCTGGGCGTGGAACCCACCCACCGCAAGGTGCTGGACAGCTCCATGAGCATCTGGGCGCAGCTCTTCGACCCGCTGGTCATGATGCCCATCACCGACCGCTTCCGCCCGCCCCGTCCACGGGTTCAGGAATACCTCGACGATTTTGCCGACCACGTGGTCGCCTTCACGCTGGGTGGCCTCAGGGCGCTGAAAGAAACCATTTAACCGGGACCCCCGGAGCCCTCATGAAACGAGTCTGTCTGAGCAGGAAGACGCTGATACCGCTCCTCCTGATTCTTGCCGTCGTCGCCGGCGCGGCCTACGCCCTTCGCGGCGAGAAACCTCGGCCCCCCGAGGCGGAGAAAGCCGATCCGGGCGTGAACGTCACCGTGGAGACCGTCGTCCCCATGGACATCGTGGACACTCTGACCCTGCCCGGCCAGACCGAGGCGCGCCACGACGTGACCCTCTCCGCCGAACGCGGCGGCAGCGTCGAGTCCGTGGCCTTCACCGAGGGCGACGAAGTCTCGGCAGGGGACATCATCGCCAAGATCGACGTGTCCGCGCTCAGGGCCGTGCTCAACCGCGCGCAGGCCAGCTTCGAGCTCGCCGAAAAGACCGCGGACCGCAAGGCCAAGCTGCGCAAGCGAAAGGTCGTCTCCCACGAAGAGCTGGACAAGGCCAACACCGACCTGGCCCTGGCCCGCAACAATCTTCAGGAAGCGCGCGTCAATTTCCAGCAGGGCCTCGTCACCGCCACGGTGGGCGGCGTCATCAACGACCTCTACGTGGATCCGGGCGAGTACGTTCGCCCCGGCGATCCCGTGGTCAACGTCGTGGCCGTGGACACCATCCGCATCAATGTTGACGTACCGGAAATGGACGTCCGCTTCCTGTCCAAGGGCGACCCCGTGGAGGTGACCGTGGACGCCTACCCCGAACGCCGCTGGAAAGGCGTGGTGGACTTCGTGGCGTTCAAAGCCAACGCGGCCACCAAGACCTTCAAGGTGCGCGTGGTGGTGCCCAACTACGACAACAGCATCCGCCCCGGCATGCTTGCGCGCGCGTCGTTCGAGCGGCGCTCGCTGCAGGGCGTGACCACCGCCCCGCTCTTCGCCATTCTGGACAAGGGCGGCGAGCGGCTGGTGTTTGTGGAAAAGGACGGCAGGGCGCAGGCCCGCACCGTCAAGGTTGGTGTCATCAGCGGGGAGCGCGCCCGCATCCTCGAAGGGCTCGAACCGGGTGACCGGCTCATCGTCACAGGCCACACCGAGGTCGAGGAAGGCACCCGGGTGAACGTGCGATGATCATCAACGACCTTGCCCTGAGCCGTAAATCCACGGTTCTGGTCCTGCTGCTCTTCATCGTGGTGGCCGGGCTCTCCAGCTATGCCTCCCTGCCGCGCGAGGACTCCCCGGACATCAAGGTCCCCTACATCTTCGTGCAGACCTCTTACGAGGGCGTGGCGCCGGAGGACATGGAGAAGCTGGTGACCATCCCGCTGGAGCGAAAGCTCAAGGGCGTCTCCGGCCTCAAGGAGCTCAAGTCCATTTCGGACGACGGTATCTCCATGATCACCATCGAATTCACGCCCGACGTGGACGTGGACGACGCGCTGCAGAAGGTGCGCGACAAGGTGGATCAGGCCAAGCCGGACCTGCCGGACGAGCTGCCCGACGAGCCGGAAGTCCGGGAGCTGAACCTTTCCGAGCGGCCCATCATGAACGTGGTGCTCTCCGGTCCCTTCAGCCTGCGGCGGCTCAAGGTTTTTGCCGAGGATTTCGAGGACCGCATCGAATCCATCCCCGGCGTGCTCGACGCAGTGATCGTGGGTGGCCTTGAGCGCGAAATCCACGTGCTGTTCGACATGGACCGCGTGGCCTTCTACAAGATGCCGTTCTCCAAGCTGTTGGACTCGGTGCAGAAGGGCAACGTGAATATGCCCGGCGGGACCATGGACATCGGCAAGGGCCGCTACACCGTGCGCACGCCCGAAGATTTCCACCACCCCAATGAGATCGACAACATCGTGGCCTTCGTGCGCGACGGCAAGCCCGTCTACCTGCGCGACGTTGCCGAGATCGTGGACTCCTACAAGGACCCCACGGACAAGTCCCGGCTCGACGGCGAGGTCAGCGTCACCATTCAGGTCAAGAAGCGCGCGGGCGAGAATATCATCGAGATCAACGACACCGTGCGCGGCATCGTGAAGCAGATGCGCCACGACCTGCCGCCGGACCTGCACATTTCCCTGACTTCGGACACCAGCAAGGACATCCGCCGCATGGTGGCGGATCTGGAGAACAACATCATCTCCGGGCTGATCCTCGTGCTGGCGGTGGTCTTCGCCTTCATCGGCGGCCGCTCCGCCCTCTTCGTGTCCCTGTCCATTCCCATCTCCATGCTCATCACCTTCATCGCGCTGCAGGCGCTGGGCATCACCCTGAACATGGTGGTGCTCTTCTCGCTGATCCTCGCGCTGGGGATGCTCGTGGACAACGGCATAGTGGTGGTGGAGAACATCTACCGGCACATGCAGGAAGGCAAGAGCCGGGAAATGGCGGCGCAGCAAGCCACCGACGAGGTGGCATGGCCGGTCATCACCTCCACGCTGACCACTGTGGGCGCGTTCGCCCCCATGGTCTTCTGGCCCGGCATCATGGGCGAATTCATGTCCTTCCTGCCCAGGACGGTCATCATCGCCCTTGCGGGGTCGCTCTTCGTGGCGCTGGTCATCAACCCCGTGCTTTCGGCCCGGTTCCAGACCATCCGAAAGGCCGACCTTGAAGGCAGGCCGACCCGCATCGACCGGGCGCTGGAGCATCTGAAGCGGCTCTATCTGCCCATGCTCGAATGGGCGCTGGACAATCGCGTCAAGGTAGTGGGCGGCTCCTTCGTCCTGCTGGTGCTCATGACCGTGGCCTTCGGCATGCTCGGCAAGGGCGTGGAGTTCCTGCCGGAGACCGATCCCAAGCGTGCATGGATCAAGATCAAGGCTCCCGTCGGCACCAACCTCGACGCCTCCGACGAGATCGTGCGGCAGGTGGAAGCGGTGTGCGACGAATACCGGCCCGACGTGGAATACGTCATCGCCAACACCGGAAAGACCAGTCAGGCCGACGAGTTCGGCACCCACTGGAGCCAGGTGACGGTGGACTTCGTGGACATGCACGACCGCTCGCGCCCGTCCTCCGAAATTCTCACGGACATGCGCGACAGGCTGCGAAGCGAGATCCGCGGCGCGCAGATCATCGTGGACAAGGAGGAAAAGGGGCCGCCCACCGGCGCGCCCGTGAACATGGAGATCACCGGCCCGGACATGCGCGTGCTCGGAGAGCTGGCCTCCGAGGTCAGAAAGCGCATCAAGAACGTGCGGGGCCTCGTGGACCTCAAGGACAACTACGTTTCCGCCAAGCCGGAAATCCAGATACGCGTGGACAAGGAAAAGGCCGCCCTCATGGGACTCGACGCCCACACCGTGGCGTGGACCGTCAAAAGCGCGGTCAACGGCGCCAAGGTGGGCACCTACCGCGAGGGCAAGGACGAGTACGACATCATCGCCAAGCTCCCCGAGGCGGAGCGCAGCTCCATCGAGAGCCTGCGGCGGCTGACGGTCTCCGGACCGGAGGGCGACCCCATCCCCATCACCTCCGTGGCGCGCGCAGAAGTGACCCGCGGCCTCGGCGGCATCAACCGCAAGGACCAGAAGCGCGTGGTGACCATCGAGGGCGACGTGGACGGCCGCCTCGCCAACGACATCATCCGCGAGATAACCGAAGAACGACTGGCGGACATGCAGTGGCCGCGCGGCTACTCCTACCGCTTCACCGGAGAGCAGGAAGAGCAGAACAAGGCCGGGAGCTTCCTCGCCAAGGCCTTCGTCGCCACCATCTTCATCATCTTCCTCGTGCTGGTGACGCAGTTCAATTCCATGATCACGCCGTTCATCATCCTGACCTCGGTGCTGCTGTCCTTCATCGGCGTGTTCCTCGGCCTGCTGGTCACGGGGACGCCCTTCGGGGTCATCATGACCGGGGTCGGCGTGGTCAGCCTCGCCGGGGTCGTGGTCAACAACGCCATCGTGCTCATCGACTACTTCGAGCAGCTCAAGCGCTCCGGCATGAAGGTGCGCGACGCCCTCGTGGAAGCGGGCCTGACGCGCTTCCGGCCCGTACTGCTCACGGCCATCACCACGATACTGGGCCTGCTGCCCATGGCCACGGGCGTGAGCTTCGACTTCGTGAACTTCCGCTGGGACGTTGGCGGCGAGTCTTCCCAGTGGTGGGGCTCCATGGCTGTGGCCGTCATCTTCGGCCTTGCCGTGGCCACGCTGCTGACGCTGGTGGTGGTCCCGGTGCTCTGCTCCCTCAAGGAGAGCTTCGCCGAGCGCCGCCGCAGCCGCACCTAACTTGACCGGCCCGCGACACTGGCAGTATCCCTAGGGTGACGCATTCGTGCGTCACCCTTTTTCCCTTCGGAGGAACCATGGTCCGCCTGCTCGCCCTGCTCATCGCCCTGTGCCTGCCCGCAGGAGCATTCGCCGCCCCGGTGCTGCCGGTGACGGTTCTGGAGACCCTGCCGCACGATGCAACGGCATACACGCAGGGACTGCTCCGGTTCAAAGACGGATTTCTCGAGAGCACCGGGCATTACGGGGAGTCCTCTCTGCGCCGCCTGAACAAACGCGGGCGCGTGCTCTCCGTTTACAGGATGCCGGACGAGCTCTTTGCCGAAGGAATCGCGATGGCGGGAGAGAAACTGTTCATGCTCACATGGAAATCCGGACAGGTCTGGACCTTCGACCCGCACACTCTGAAACCATCCGGATGGCATAAACTCTCGGAACGCTTTTCGCGCAGGCAGGGATGGGGGCTCACGTTCGACGGCGAACGGCTGATCATGTCCGACGGCTCGGCGTGGGTGCACTTTCATGAGCCGGAAGGATTCGGACGCACCGGCAGCAGGCTGGTCCTCGACGAGGGCAGGCCGGTGCGGCGGCTCAACGAACTGGAGATGGTCAACGGCTGGCTGCTCGCCAACATCTGGAAGCTCGACGAGGTGGCAATCATCAATCCCGCCACCGGCATCGTGGCCGCCCGGCTGGATATCTCCCCCCTCAGAGAGCGCCTGAATGCCGGCGCAGAGGTTGCCAACGGCATCGCATGGGATGAAAGGGATGATGCGCTGTACGTCACCGGGAAGGACTGGAACGCCATGTTCCGCATCGCCCTTCCCGGCATACTGGTGAAGCCTCCCGAGGTTCGCTAGTTCTCGCCCTCGGCCTTAAAGGTTACGGCCATGTCTTCGAACTCGGTCCAGTCGCTTACGGCCTTGAACGCCCGCAGCAGGTGCTCGCCCGCTTCCGGGGAACACATGTCCATGCGCACGAGGCCGGTCCTGCTGAAGCTCTCCGCGGGGGTGGTCCGATCTTCGCGGCCCTCGGCCCTGATGGAGAGCTCCTCCACCCTGACGGCCTTGTCCCTGAAGTTCATGATCAGCCCGCTCCACGGCTTCAGACCCGCTTCCCGCGCCATACGGCTGGGCATGTACCGCACCAGCTTCATGCGCTTCAGCGCGTGCGCATTGAAATAGTACCGTCGCAGGGTCCATTTGTCGTCGCCCGGCCGAGCGAATGCATCAAGGATGAAATACTCGTTGCGCTCATTGTCCCACCCGAACATCTGACGATGCAGCTTGCCGTTGACCATACGGGCGTCCCGGCTGCAGGAAGTCTCCATGGCCTTCTGTTCCCACAGGAACTGCCGTTTGGCTTCCACGCCGAACTCCTCCAGCCCGTGAGCGCACACGCCCGCGGCCGAGATCAGAATCAATGCCATTGCCATACCCAATACCCGCATGAGGGGCCTCCTTGCGTTGCGCTGTCGCGCCAGGTGTCTTTGAAATGATATGGAGAAAAAGACTGAATCAGTTTGATTCGCCGCCGGGACGGAGCACGAACCATGCGCCGAGCAGCAGCATGGGCAGGCAGAGGAGCTGCCCCATGGTCAGCCACCCGAAGGCGATATAGCCCAGATGCGCGTCCGGCTCTCTGGCGAACTCCACGAGAAAACGAAACGCTCCGTAGCACAGCAGGAACATGCCGCCCACGCGTCCCGCCGCGCGGGGCTTCGATGAATACAGCCAGAGAATGACGAAGAGCGCCAGCCCTTCCAGCGCGGCTTCATAGAGCTGCGAGGCATGCCGGGGCTGCGGTCCGGCCTGAGGAAACACCACGCCCCACGGCCCGTCGGTGACGCGGCCCCAGAGCTCGGCGTTGATGAAGTTGCCCAGTCTGCCGAAGAACAGCCCCGGCGGGATGAGCGGGGCAACAAAGTCGCCCACTTCCAGCAGCGATTTGCCGTTTTTGCGCGCAAACAACCAGCATGCCGTGACCACGCCGAGCAGCCCCCCGTGAAAGGACATGCCGCCGTGCCACACCGCGAGAATCTCCAGCGGATCGGTCCAGATGATCTGGGGCTGGTAGAAAAGCACATAGCCGAGCCGCCCGCCGAGCACCACGCCGAGGATGGCCCACGTTACCAGGTCGTCCAGCTGCTCCGCGCTCCAGCCCCGCCACGCCTGCCGCGTGCGCAACCGTCCGAGATACCAGCCCGCGGCAAAGCCGAGCAGATACATGAGTCCGTACCAGCGAATGGCCAGTGGGCCCAGAGATATGGCGACGGGATCGAAACCCGGATGTATGAACACGAATCCCCCGGTGTTGACGTGAAAAACGGGACCGACCGAAGCGGCCGGTCCCGTTGTACGGTGGAGTCATGATTTCGTAAAGTCCCGCAGGAGGCTATTGTGCCCGAACCAGTCTGGTCATGCGGAGCAGCCCACCTGAGCCGCCGGTTTCCGGAGAATGGGCGGTGGCGTGAATGAACCGCGCCGTTACGGTGCCGTTGCCGGAAACGGATTCCACAAAGACCGCTGCCACCTGCGTCACGAAGATGGTGTTGCGTCCGGAGACGGGCGGCTGCGCCGGATCATAGAACGGAATCAGCACCACGCGGGGACTGTCCATGGGGTCCGGCTCGAAGCTGCCTTCGATGGAATTGGAGGCGTCGTCCCAGTAGGCATAGGGGTCCTGATCGACGAGGTCGCGCACGCCCTTGGTCACCGGCCCCTTGCTGTTGCCCGGCTCGAGCTGAAGTTCGTCTTCCGGTCCCACCGTGGCCTCGGCGTTGGAGCCTGTGCAGCCTATGATGTTCTCGTTGACCATGGACGCACCGGTCACCGGAGTACCCTTGTTCACCGGAGGCAGGTCGATGAGATTGTAATGGCTGGGAACGACGGTGTCATGAGGGTCACCCGGCTTGAGTTGGATCACCGTGCCGATGTCGCTTTCCGAATACCCCGTTACCTGCACGCTCGCCAGCTCCGCGGCGCTGTCGGTATCCAGCTGGCCGTTGGAGCGGTAGGGCGAGCCCACCGGCTCCGCTTCGTCGTCCCACGTATACTTGTCAGGCACGCTGAATGGCTTCACGCAGAGCGAGGAGCCGACCGGCACGATCCGCGCCCGGGAAACCACGGAGACGTCGGCCCAGTCCACGCCGAAGACGCGGGCAAAGGAGAGCTCCACGGGGTTGTTCCGGGCGGCGTTGCGGGTCACTCGCACCTCCACGGTGTCCGCGTCTTCGGTCACCACTACGCCGTCGCGCAGCAAGCGCACGTCCGCTGTGGTCACGGCGGAAGCGGGAACGTCGTCTTCGCGAAGGTTTCTGCGGGCGAACTCCACGGCTGCCTGTGCCACGGAGACCTGATCATCCCCGTACGAGAGCAGGGCGTCCGCCCCTGCCAGCGCGCCTGCGTCCGAAGCGCTCTGCATGTCGCTTCTGCGAAACTGCATGTGGGCGAGGTCCACCGCCAGAGCGGCCACCCCGGCCAGAGCCACGAGGGCCGCAGCCACGAGGATGCTTGTTATGCCCTGTTCTTCACGAACGAATCGTCTGATTATTTGCATGGCGTCCCTCCTTCTATTCCACCTTGGCGGTGGCCGAAGCCTCCGCCAGCGTGGAGAAAATGTCCTGCACCGGAAGGACGACCTGCCCGGAGGCGTCGTAGCTCAGGTTCACGTCGACCGCGTCGCCGTAGTCGCCCGCGGCCGCGGTCTGCACGGCCATGGTCAGCAGGGAAGGATCAAATCCCGCGGAACTCAGGGAGTCCACCACGGCCTGACGGGCGTCCTGCCCCCGCGAAGCCTGCACCGCACCTTCCCGCGCGGCGCGGTTGAGCGAGGTGTGCAGCGTGTACATCCGGTGGGCGTCCACCATGAACAGCAGCAGCGGGACCAGCACGAGGCTCGCAGCAAGGGCGAATTCCACGGTGCTGTTGCCCTTTCGGGTGTTGTTTCGTCTGTTCCTATCGTTCATGGCGCACCACCGCTGTTGCCGTTATCGTCCTGTTTTCCGCCAGTCCTTCTAGGACGGAACCCAGCGTGTAGAATTCGAACGGCACGCTTACCGTCACGCTCACGGGTTCCTCGGGGATCCGCTCGCTCACGACAACTTCCGGCGCGGACTCGATGCCGCCGCCCTGCACTTCGCCTTCCACCACCGACCAGATGTCGGCCTCGGTATATTCGTGCAGCATGGCGGCCCGGGCGCCCTGCGAAGCCGCGTCATTGACCACGTTGCGAGCCCAGCACCAGCGACCGATGTCGAACATGCCAAGCATGAGCACGAAAAAGAGAGGCAGGATGAATGCCATCTCCACGGCTGCCATGCCGGACTTGCTGCTTGTATGATTCTTCTTGCCAGTCATTGATCGGCCCTCGATTATAATTCTTGGTCACCCAATCAAAGCACCTTCCGTGCCAAAATTTTCCACACATGCAATGCGCCGATATGACATGTATTTTACGGAAAAAGACTTGCGCACGGCAAAACACCGAACCCACGATTCATGGATTTTCTACGGATCGTGGCCCGCAATCCACTTTCAGTAGACTGCCCCGTACTCCAATGTCCGTTCGGGATGTCGAAACGACAAAATTGGCGCTCCCCACTTTTCCAAATGCGCAGAATAATGTATCGTGGGGGAAAATTCCTAGGGAGGCATTCTAAATGAACAGTTACCGCTGCATCGTCAAAGGCAAGGTTCACGGTGGAAACTTTCAGGGCTGGGTTCAGAGGGAAGCCGAGCACCTCGGGCTGACCGGCTGGGTCCGCAACGTCAAGGACCGCGAAGCCGAGATTCTCGTTCAGGGCGACACCGAGAAGCTCAAGCAGTTCGAGCATCAGCTCCGGACCAAGGCACCCCTGCCCGAAGTGGACGAAATCCACTGCGACCCCTTCGACCACGACAAGACTTACGACCAATTCGAAATGCGGGGCTGATTCTCCCCGAGACTTTAAGGAACGGGCAGGGCCGTCGGGACCGATGTCCCGGCGGCCCGTTGCATTGCCGCCCCGGCAAGGCTATGATTCATGTGCCCGCCAACGCCAAACAACAGGTCCACATGGCTCGAAGAATCAGCATTTCGAACAAGCTCCTGCTCTGGTCCCTGCTTCTGGTGACCGTCTTTTTCGTCACGTCCGGCTGGCTCATTCTGCGTGTTTCGGAGAACACCGCCGCTGCTGAAGACCTCGTGGCCCGCAACCACGAGATCGGCGTCGCCGCAAGGCAGATGGCGGAACGGCTGGAGAGCGTGCAGGAGAACATCCGTCGCTTCACCCTGCTCGGCGCGGAAGAGGCCGTGGACTACGTGGTCGAAGATATCGACCGCTTCGGCGAAATTCTGCAGGACACCCTGAACGAACACCCCGAACTGAGCGAGGAGTGGGCCCCGCTGACCGAAGAGTTTTCGATAACCATCGATCAGGAAGGCCCGCCGGACAAGGCGCTGGAACCCAACCCCACCATCCGCAAGTGGCTCGGCGTGCTCAACGGGACGCTGGAACGCAACCGCTCCGAGATGCAGCGACGGCTGCGCGAACTGGAACGCTCCGGACGCGCGGCCATGCTCACCGGCATATGGGGTCTCGTGGTCTGCTTCATGCTCGGCACCGGCGGCAGCCTCTTTCTGGCATGGCGGCTCAACCGAAGCCTGCGGGAGATTCGCCGCGGCATCCGCGAGGTCCGCACCGGCGGCCTTCGCACACCCGTCCGCGTGGCCACGCGCGACGAACTGGCGGAGCTGGGCGCGGCCTTCAACCGCATGGGCGCCAGATTGCGTGCCGAGGAGCGCATGCGGGCCGAGTTCGTCTCCATGCTCAGCCACGAGATACGCACCCCCCTGACCACCATCCGCGAGTCCCTGAACATGATCCGCGAAGGCGTGTTCGGCGAAATCAACGAACGACAGGCCAAATTCATCGACATCTCCCAGCAGCAGGCGGGCAACCTCTCCGACCTGCTGGAGAAGCTCATGACCGTTTCCCGGCTGGAGTCCGGCCGACTGGACGTCTCCCCGAAGGCCGCGGACGGCGGCGCCCTGCTCGAGGAAGTGGCCGAGAGCCTGCTCCCGGCCGCCAGTCAGGCGGGAATCGAGCTGGAGGCGGACGTCTCCGCGCCCCGCCACCCCGTGCGCGCCGACGCCGAACGCATCCGGCAGGTGCTGACCAACCTCGGCGACAACGCCGTGAAATTCTCGCCCCCCGGCTCCCGCGTGGTGTTGAGCCTGCGTCCGTCCAACGGCGGCGCGGAATTCGCGGTGCAGGACCACGGCCCCGGCATCCCGGATGAGGAGCAGGAACTGGTTTTTGACAAGTACTACCGCTCCGAGGGCGTCCGGGAGCAGAAAAGCGGCGCGGGCCTCGGCCTCGCCATCTGCCGGAAGATCGTCGAGGCGCACGGCTCAACCCTGCACCTGCATTGCCCCGAGGGCGAAGGGTGCCGCTTCTCCTTTGTGCTGCCCCCCGCAATCAACGAACAGGAATAACCCATGACAGACACCCCGCTGATACTTGCCGTGGACGACGATGACGACATCCTCACCGTACTCGAAGCCAGACTTCAGAGCGCCGACTACGATGTGCTCACCGCCGACTGCGCGGAGACGGCCCTCGAAATGATCGCCGAGGAGCCGGTGGACCTGATCGTGTCCGACGTCAAGATGCCCGGCATGGGCGGCAAGGGCCTGCTGCACGAGGTCTCGCGCGGGTGGCCGCACATCCCGGTCATTCTGCTCACCGCCTACGGCAACGTGCCCGAGGCCGTGGACACCCTCAAGAACGGGGCGGCGGACTACCTCACAAAACCCTTCGACGGACTGGAGCTGGTCTCGCGCATCAACGCCGCGCTGGAGCAGCGCCCGCCCAAGGTTCCGAAGCCGTCGCGCCTGCCGCTGGAAGACTTCTGGGGCACCCAGAGCCCGGCCATGCAGGAGTTCGTCTCCCGTCTCGAGCGCGTGGCCGCCGCCGACGTCAGCGTGATGCTCCTGGGCGAGTCCGGCACCGGCAAGGAGCGCGTGGCGAGGCTCATCCACGACGGCAGCAAGCGTTCCGGCGGCCCCTTCGTGCCGGTGGACTGCGGCTCCACCCAGAGCACCCTGCTCGAGAGCGAGCTGTTCGGACACGTGCGCGGCGCGTTCACCAACGCGGTCAGGGACAAGCGCGGCCTCATCGAGGAAGCGGACGGCGGCACGCTCTTTCTGGACGAGATCGGCAACATCTCGCCCGAAATGCAGACGCGGCTGCTGCGGTTTCTTCAGGAGCGGACCATTCGCCGCGTTGGCGACACCACCGAGCGCAAGGTGGACTGCAGGGTGGTCGCCGCCACCAACGCCGATCTGCTGCGCATGGTTCACGAAGGCGACTTCCGGGAAGACCTGTACTTCCGGCTGAGGGTGGTCACGCTCGAGATTCCGCCGCTTCGCGAGCGCACCGAGGACATCCCCGAGCTGGCCGAGCGGTTCACCGCCATGTACTGCGACCGAATGGGGCGTCCGGCGGTACGCATCGGCTCCAGGACGCTCGAAAAGCTGCGCGTCCATCCGTGGCCGGGCAACATCCGCGAGCTCATGCACGCCATCGAGGGCGGCCTCGTGTTCTGCGACGGCGAGACCCTGCTGCCGGAGCACGTCCAGCTCACGCCGCCGGCGGCCGACAGCCGCGACTCCGGGCCGGAGCCGCTGTCGCTGGAGGAAAACGAGCGCCGCACCATCCTGCGCGCGCTGAACCAGTGCGGCTGGGTCAAGAAAAAGGCCGCCGAAAAACTCGGCATCAGCCGCCGGGCCATTCACTACAAGATCAACAAATACGAACTCGCTCCGGAACGGGAAAGCTAAAATACCCTGCTTGCGGGAGCGTGCGCGATTGGTGTAATGGTACTATCCGCAGACACGTCCCTTCGCGGCACGCCAAAGGAGTTTGAATGAGCAAACAGTCCGAAATCCTTCTCGAATCAGGAACCAACGAGCTTGAAATCGTTGAGTTTTACCTCGACGAGGAGCCTAAGATCGAAGGCGGCAACCCCGTCCGGCTCTTTTACGGCATCAACGTCGCCAAGGTTCTGGAGATCATCCGACTCCCGGATCTGACCGAAATGCCGGAGATTTCCCATCCCTCGGTCCTTGGCGCGTTCAACCTCCGCAACCAGATCATTCCGCTGATCGACCTTGCCCTGTGGCTCAAGAAGCCCCGGGCCGCCAGCGCCGAGCCCAAGGTCATCGTCACCGAATTCAACCGCATGCGCAGCGCGTTTCTCGTCTCCGGGGTCACGCGCATCCACCGCATCAACTGGCGCGAGGTGGAGGCCCCCACCAAGTACGTGTCCTCGCTTACGGCCAACTCCATCACCGGCGTGGTCAAGATGGACAATCGCATCGTGTTCATCCTCGACATGGAAAAGATCTGCGCCGACCTCAACCCCGAAGCCGACTTCCTGCGCGAGCCGGAAACCAACGACGTGGAGGAAATCCAGAGCAAGCACTACAAGCTGCTGCTCGCGGACGACTCCAACATGGCACGCAAGATGATCTCCGGGATTCTTCGGAAGGCGGGCTACGAGGTGACGCTCGCGGAAAACGGCGAGCAGGCATGGGCCCAGCTCGACAGGATGCGCAGGCAGGCCGCCGAGGAGGGACGCCCGGTAAAGGACTTCGTGGACGCGGTGGTCAGCGACGTCGAGATGCCCGTCATGGACGGACACAACCTTACCAGACGCATCAAGGATGACCCCGTCCTGCGGGAGCTGCCCGTGGTACTCTGCTCCTCCATCATAACCGAGACGCTCCAGCACAAGGGAGAGGCCGTCGGTGCGGACGATCAGGTCTCCAAGGCGGAACTGGGCAACCTCATCTCATCCCTGAAGCGCTTCCTGCCCGTCTAGCCGCTCAAGGATACCTAATGGAGGGGACATGAAAAACAGAACCATCGAAAAATACTATTCTTTCCTCTCCAAGTCTTTCCCGGTCCTGTGCGCGACGGGCGGCCTGCGCTATCTGCCCGCCGCCCGCGACGCGACAGGACGCTTTGACCTGCTTGAAGATTTTTCCCCCAAGGCACTCAAAAAGATCACCGAAAAGATTCGCCGTTTTCGCGACGATTTCCGCGCCATGGCCACCCGCTCCGAAGGCTGGGACAAGGCGCGTGCCCGCGCTCTGGCCCTGAACGCCGACGGGCTGCTGCTCGAACTGACCGCCAACGAGCCGTGGAAGCGCTCCCCGGCCCTGTATCTCAAGACGGCGTTCGACGGCATCCGTCACGCGCTTGAGAAGCCCTGCGAGTCGCCGCGCAAGCTCAATTCCCGACTCGCCAAGCGGCTCAAGGCGGTTCCGGGACTACTGGCCTCCTCGCAGGAGCATCTGGACGCGGTGACCACGGTCTCGCGCGCCACTGCACAGACCATGACCCGCGACTGCGCCCGCTACATCAACACCATCGCCACGGAACCGCCCTTCCCGTCGGAGCCGAAGCTCCGCGGCCTGCTTGACGGCTGTCTGGAGGCGCTGCGGGAGTTCGACCGCTTCGTGATCACCCGTCCGCAGGTGACGCAGGCGCAGGGGCCGCCGCTGGAAGACGTTCTGCGCTACGGCCTCGGCACCGACGCATCGGTGGAAGACATCCGCATCATTGCAGAAAAGCAATGGAAAAAAAGTCTCGAAACCCTGAGCGAGATCGCCTCTGAATTTTTCCCGGGCGAGAACTGGCAGGGAGTGCTGGACGGGCTTCGCCCCGAGGACATTCCGGCCCCGCGCGAAGCCTTCGGCGAAAGCATGGAGGAGCTTCGCGGCATCCTCTCGGGCAAGGCCTTCCCCGGCATGCTCCGGGACCGCGGACTCGAGGTCCGCACGCCGCCGCCCTACGCCATGTCCCTGTCTCTGACCGCCTTCTACGAGCCGCCGGGAACCCGCTCGGGCGATCCGGCCATCCTGTTCGTCCACCCCGAGGCGTTCGCCGTCTCCGACCACGGCAACACGAAGCACCGCCGGGCCGCGCTGGAGTACCGGCACATCGCCGCCGGCCTCGGCTATCCCGGCAGCCACCTGCTCGAAACGGTCAAGCTCTCGCTGGACGACCCCGTACTGGGGCAGGTCCGCAACCCGCTCTCATCGTGGGGTTGGCGCACCTTTGCGGAGTCCATTCCCGAACGGCTCGGGCTGATGGACGACCCGATCCAGCGGCTGTTGCTGCACCGGCGGCTTCTCAGGCGCGCGGCCAGCGCCTTCATCGAGACTTCGCTGCACGGCGGCAGCCTCGATCAGGACCACTGCGTCTCCATGCTGACGCAGGCCGGGTACGGTGAGGAGGAGTCGCTGCGCGTGCTGCGCAACATGATGCTGGAGCCGGGGGAACGCATCGCCTCGGTGCTCGGGCGCTTCCAGCTCGAACGGCTTTACGAGCGCTACGCCGACGGCGACCTGGCCTACTTCTGCCGGACTGTTCTGGAGTGCGGGGAGGCACCGTTCGATCTCGCGGAGGCGGCGCTCAGGACCGGGACGTTCAAAAGCGGCTGAGGCCCGTCTGTGTCGGCATTCCGCCGTTGCCCTGCATGAAGGCCGCGTCGTCCACGCCGAACCGGTCGGCCTGACGCTCGATGCTTTCCACGTTCTCCACGAAGAAATCCACCAGCCGCATGTCCAGCTTTCCGCTCTCGGCCTCCAGCCGCAGGATGCGCACGGCTTCCGCTGTGGTCATGGCAGGCTTGTAGTGGCGCTCCTGCGTCACGGCGTCGAAAACGTCCACCACGGCCAGAAGCCTGCTCTGAAAGAGAATGTCCCCGCCGCGCAGACCGTCCGGGTAGCCCGAACCGTCGAGCCTCTCATGGTGCTGACGAATGATATTCAGCAGATTGGGGAATCCACGCCCCAGAGGGATGTGATTCAGGATTCGCTCGGATTCCGCTGAATGGCGCTCGATTTCACTGCGCTCGGACTCCGTGAGGTTGCCGTAAGGCAGCGTCAGACAGGCGCACTCGTCGCTGTAGAGCAACGGAAGCTCACGGCTCTCGCTGCGGCGGCACATCTCTCCCAGCTTTTCGACCAGTTCAAGCTGCTCGGCTGAAGGCGTCATGGCCTGATTCAATTCATTGAGGCGCCTGAACACGTCTTCGCGGTCGAACTCCCCGTATTCGTCGAACAGCTCCATACGCGCGCGGATGATGTCCATGGTCTTGGCGGGCAGCCGGGAGTCCTTGGTGAGCACCTCCTCGCGAATGCCGATCTTGCCCACGTCGTGGAGGATACCGGCATAATAGACCTCGCGGATTTCGTGCTCGGCCAGCGCGATATCCGGGAAATCCCGCGTGTCGCGGCCGACCTCGCGGGCAAAGGCCGCTGCCAGCTGCGCCACTCTGCGGGAGTGTCCCGCAGTGAAAGGGTCCCGCGAGTCGATGGCTTCGGCGAGGGCCTGCAGCATGGCATCCATGAGGATCTGCGTCTCCTCGAAGTGGAACGCGTTGCTCAGGGAGGTTCCCGCCACCGAGGCCATGGTGGCCAGATGCTTGCGATGCGCCGCCTGAAAGACTCCGGTCTCGCTGGAGGCCAGAATCAGCATCCCCTCGCAGCGGTTGGGAGAGACCAGCGGCACGGCCATGAGCGACCCTATTGAGGAAAGGGAGACATCCCAGCGCTCGTCATGGGCAAGATCGTTGATGATCTCCGGGCGGGCCTTGCCTATGACGTCGCTGAAGAGCGTCGAGCCGCGCAGCGTTTTGAGGTCCGCCCACGAGAGCCTGCCGAAGGAGCGCACCGCGCCCCGCATGTCCTTGCCCGGGTTGTTCAGAAAAATGGCGCAGGATTCGCCGGGCAGCGACTCGCGGCGGCACTCGTTGAGCAGGGCCCGCACCACGTCGTTGAGTCTGAGCGAGGTGTTGAACCGGGGGACGGAGCGATGCAGCAGCGCTAGCTCGCGATATTTGTTGAGGGCCTCGTCCGCAAGGGAGCGGCGGGCCAGTTCGAGTTCCACGAGCTGGGTCAGGGATTCAAGCGCCAGCTCCAGAACGGCCGCGGCGTTTTCCGGGGGAAAAGCTCCCGGCTGGCAGAGCATGCACAGCCCGGCCGG
Organism: Pseudodesulfovibrio halophilus DSM 5663; assembly: GCF_059568665.1. Lineage (NCBI taxonomy): Bacteria > Pseudomonadati > Thermodesulfobacteriota > Desulfovibrionia > Desulfovibrionales > Desulfovibrionaceae > Pseudodesulfovibrio > Pseudodesulfovibrio halophilus. The sequence continues at coordinate 281,419 of NZ_JCANTV010000012.1, forward strand.
GGCTTCGGCCTCGAAGGTGAGAACGCTGGAGTCCGCGGGGTCGGGCGGGGGAGCCCCCTGCGGCACCACACACTGCGCGTCTCCGTTACGGGAAACGGAGAGGACGCCGTCGCCCAGGCTCTGACGTGCTTTTTCAAGCAGCCGCCGCACGGGCACGGTACGCAGAAATTTGGCAATGTGCGTCATGCGGTCGCTCCCGAAGCTAGACTCCGAGCATCTCCTTGGAGACCCCGAGAATCTCGTCGGGATCGAACGGCTTGGTCATATACCGGACGGCGCCGAGCTCCAGCCCCTGCCGCCGGTCCACCTCCTGCCCCTTTGCGGTGAGCAGAACGATCTTGACGTTTTCCAACCCCTCTTCGCCCTGAACGGTGCGGCAGACTTCATACCCATTCATGCGAGGCATCATGATATCAAGGAAAACAAGGTCGGGACGATGGCTTCGGATCAGCTCCAGCCCCTCCTCTCCGTCCGACGCGGTGTAAAGCTCCACGCCGAAGTCGTCTTCCAATTCCTCGAGCGTCTGCTCGAGGAGCATCTTGATGTGGACTTCATCATCCACAATCAGAATCTTTTTGCCCATCAGGAACCCCTTGAGTGATTTCGGTGATCTTGGAAAACTGTAAAACAACTCCGGCTTCACAGCAAGCATCCAGACGCTTCAAACCGGACGGCTCCGGCAGGGGGGGGACTAGGGCAGCACCAGAACTCCGCCGGGCAGGGCCTCCAGCAGGGACGCGTCCAGACTTGCAGCCGAGCTCTGCCGCAGAATCAGCAGCCCGGAGAACCCGGCCTCCACGCGTTCGCGCATCTCATGCAGCCCGCATTGCTCCAGTTCCATCCCGCACGGAAGGTCATCCGGAGGATCTCCGAGAAAGAGCACCCGCAAAGAATCCCCGGCGATGCCGAGGAGGCAGCCCACCGCCTGCAGGAAGGCGTCCGGGCGCACCGGCTTGAGCATGGCCGCGTCCGCCCCGTGCGTGCCCTGCTCCACGCTGACGAGCAGCACCGGCGTCTCCGCCAGCTCTTCGGACTCGCGAAGCTGCCGAATGGCGTCCTCGCCGTCCATGCCGGGCATGAGGAGGTCCATGGTCACAAGATCGGGGTGAACGTCGCCCGCGACTTCAAGGGCTTCACCGCCGTCTCTGGCGCTGAACACCTGATAGCCGGCTCCGGAAAGCAGGCCCACCATGAATTCGCGCATCACGGGGTCGTCGTCCACCACCAGCACGGTCTTGTCCCCGGCGCCTTCGGCCTGCTCCGGCTGATGCCTGTCGGCGGGCGGCAGCAGCACGGTCATGACCGTCCCCCTTCCGGGGCGGGACTCCGCCATGATCCTGCCATCATAATGCTCCACTATCTGCTTGGAGATGGTCAGGCCCAGCCCGGAACCGCCGGCGGCCACGCGAAGAGTGTCACCCTGTTCCGCCTGATGAAACTGGTCGAAAATGCGCTGAAGCTCGCTCTGACTGATACCGATGCCGGTGTCGCGGACCCGTATGACCACGTACCCCAGATCGTCGGTCTCGGCCTCTACGCTCACCGACCCCTTGCGCGTAAATTTGGCGGCGTTGTTCAGCAGGTTGATGAGCACCTGGAGAATCCGGTCCGGGTCCGCGTGGATGGCCGGAATCCCCTCGCTGATCTTCGGAGGGACGAGATCCACGTCGTTCTTGGTCAGGAACTGCCCCGAAACCGCGCTCACGGCACGCCGCACCAGGTCCGGCACCTGAAGCAGCTCGTCGCGCCAGCGCATTCGCCCCGACTCGATGCGTCCCAGGTCGAGCACGTCGTTGATGAGCCGCGTGAGCCGGTCCCCTTCAAGGTGGATCACATCGAGGTTGGAGAGAATGCGCTCGGAGGCCCGCTCCATGGGCAGGTCGCCGTCCGCCATGGGTTTGAAGCTGCGGACGAAGTCCTTGCGGATGAGCTTGGAGAAGCCCAGCAACGAGGTCAGCGGCGTGCGCAGCTCGTGGGAAACCGACGAAAGGAACTGCGACTTGAGCTGGTCCAGCTCCATGAGCCGCTGGTTGGCGAGACGCAACTCGCGCGCCTTGCGCACGAGGTTCTGCGTGCGGTCGCGGATGGTGTCTTCAAGATTCTCGTTGAGCGCGGCGAGCTCATCGCGCGAGCGGCGCTGTTCCGTGATGTCCGCCACGAGGCTCACCGTCTCGCCTGACGGGGTGCGGACCTCGTTGACACGCAGCGTGCGGCCGTCCGCCAGCTCCTGCTCGAATGGGCCCGCGGGATTCCGATGCAGTTCCACCCGCTGCCGCAGCCATTCGCCCGGCCCCTCGCTCATGCCGGTATAGACCCCGGCCATGACGTTGGGCCGCACAACATCCACGAAGTGCGTTCCGGGGACGATATGCTCGGCCTTCTCCAGATCGATTTCGCGGTACTTGGAGTTGCACAGCACGAGCCTGTCGCGGCTGTCGAAGAGGGCGAAGCCTTCCGACATGCTCTCGATGGCTTCCAAGAGCCTGTCGCTGGCCCGGGCCGCCTCGCTCTCCAGTTCGTGCACCAGCCCCTCGATGCGATCGGCCATGCTGTTGAAGCTGCGGGCCAGATGCCCGATTTCGTCCTCGGTGGAACACGGGGCCCGCACCGAGAACTCCCCGCGCCTGAAGCTGTCCGCCGCAAGCGTGAGCGCTGTGATGTTGTCCACGAACGCCCGGCGCAGCACCCGTCCGAGGATGAGGGCCATCAGGAACGCGAGGGCCACGGCGCCCCAGAACTGGTAGCGCAGGCTGCTGATGTGAGAAATGATGCTGGCCCGAACCCGTTTCGCGTCCTCGGACATGAGCTCCACCAGCCGGAGCACCGCGGGCTCCATGGAGTTCGCCTTGGCATCGAGCCGGTCCACACTGAGCCGCAGCCGCTCCGTCATGCGGCTGACCTTCAGGGCCTGCGTGATGAACGACTGCAATGCCTTCCGGGCCAGCTTGCCGCGGGTACTGTCCGGGGTCGAATCCCGAAGGCCGCGCAGCATCTCGATGGCTTCCAGAATGACATTTGCCCGGTGCGAGACATAGAACTTGCCGAGCTTGCGCTCGATGCGGTGGAACTGCCAGAGCTTGTCCGGCTCCTCCAGCGCCCTGACTGCCACCGCCGCCTCCTGAACCGAATTCCGCAACTGCTCCATGAGCGGCTTGCGGCCCTCGCCCAACTTTCGGATCATGCTCACGGACCGGAGGAAGGTCTCCCTGTACTGAGTGGAAGCCGACAGGATCAGCCCGGTATCCGCCAGCACCTGATTGCGCTGGGATTCGCTCAGGTTCTGCGTCAGCTTGCCCCGAAGCCGGTGCGCGGCGGCAGACACCTCGTCGATTTTGTCAAGGCATTTTTGGGCAAAGCGTTCCCGGGACTGCTTCACTCCCAGCTCGGGAGCGTAGAGGAAGAAGTTCTTTTCCGCCTGCCTTGCCTGTTGCAGGGAATTGCCCAGCTCAAGAGACAGCCGCTGAGAGAGCATGCTCTCCTCAACGACGCCTTCCGCATGACGCTGGATGGTGTGCAGCATCATCAGGCCGGATATCGCCATGAAGCCGAGCAGTATCACCATGCAGCCGAGGGCGATGCCCAGCTTCACGGAAACACTGAACCCGTTCCACTTGTTCATTATATGTCGTATCATGCTATGTGCGTCCCGCACGAATCCGGTGCTTTTTCCCCGATCCGCGCGCCTCCGCAGTAGCTGATCATCCACCGAAAATCCAGTCTTTCAGGTCGAAATTGGTCAAAACACCTCGACGCCCAACCACTCACCCCGCACCGCAGGGGCTGCGGCTCCCCGCACGGCAGCGGTCTTGACGCGTCCGGGTCTTGCAATGCGACCTGAGGTGACGTAATTCAGGAGCATCGACACAACGGGAGGGACCGCCCTCCCTTTTCATTATAAGGAGACTCACCCACCATGTGCGGAATCGCCAGTTTTCTCAGCAACAACAGATGGCGTGACGAAATATCCAGCGACTGGCTCGACGCCGTGGCAGACGCCATCGCCCAAGCCGCCGACGGCGACCTTGAACAGGCGCAGCAGCCGCTCGAGACCCTCGCCTCCCGCTTTCAGGACCTCATGTCCTTCGCACTCCACATGGAGCTGGTGGCCAAAGCGGACCGTCTGGCGCTGATGGAGAAGCTCCGGGACGGGATGCGCACCCTGCGCGACCGCGCCGCCCGCAAGCTCGCCGCCGGACCGCGGACCGACGAACTCGAGGCGCTGCTCGAAAAGCTGGAAGATTATCTCTGGCAGGTAAACGAGGAAGTGCTCGCCAACCTCGGGCGCGTGCGCTCCGTGATGCCGGAACCGCTGGCGCAGGACCCCTCCCTGCGTGACAGGCACTATCTGGCGTGGGGCACCGAGCAGGTGCTGGAGAGCATCGACAAGCTGGAAGTGCGCGGGCGCGACTCCGCCGGAATCGCGGTCTCCGTGCTGCTGCCCGCAGGCAGGAATCCCGAGGACGGCCTCACCGACGAAGAGCTCACGGAGCTTTCCGACCGCATCAACATCTGCCACGCCGACACGCGTCAGGTCATCGTGCGCCCCCTCGACGACGGTCGCACCGTCTGCCGCTTCCTCTACAAGGTGGCGCAGCTCGTGGGCCAGCTCGGCGACAACGGTGCCGCGCTGCGCGAATTCATCCGCACCGACAGCCTGCTGTGGAAGATGAGCGAGGGCATGACCGGGCTGAACATCATCGCCCACACCCGCTGGGCCTCCAACGGCATCATCTCCGTCCCCAACTGCCACCCGGTGGACGGGCTGGTGGAAGGCGACGTCTCCACCGGGCTGGAGAAGACCATGTTCGTGCTCAACGGCGACGTGGACAACTACCGCGCCCTCGTGGAACAGAGCGTGGCCGCCAAGGGTGCCGCCATCCCGCAGCACATCAGTACCGACGCCAAGATTCTGCCCGTGCTCTTCCACCTCGACGCCCCCGAGGGCGCCGACGCCGAGAGCCGGTTCCGCAACGTGCTCACCCGCTCCGAAGGCTCGCTGGCGGTGGTCATGCAGGACATGAACCTGCCCGAGTGCCAGTTCCTCGCCCAGAAGGGCAGCGGCCAGAGCTTCTACGTCGGCAGCACCCTCGACGGCTGGGTCGTGGCCTCCGAGGCCTACGGACTGGCCGCGCGCTGCCGCAGCTCCTACCCCATGACCGCCTCCGGGTCCGCCGGGGCCAGCGTAACCCTCTGCGCAGACGATCCCGCGGATTCCGTGCCGCAGGCGCGCCCGCTGGACGACCAGCCCGCCATCGACCTGCAGCCGGAGGTCATCCAGATTTTCTCCCGCGACATCTTCCGGGGCGAATTCAGCCACTACATTGAAAAGGAAGTGCACGAGGCTTCCGACTCCGTGCGGAACACCCTCGTGGGCAAGTACCTGCGCGAGGAGCGCGCCGTGCGCTTTCTGCCCGAAGGGTTCGGCAACGGCCCGGCGCTGGCCAACAGGCTCCAGGACAGAGAGCGCCCCATCAAGCGCATCGTGGCCGTGGGACAGGGAACCGCCGCCGTGGCCGCCATGGGTGTGGCCCAGCTCATGCGCCGCGCCCTGGGCAAGTCCGACATCAAGGTGGAGAGCTACGTGGGCTCCGAGCTCATCGGCTTCATGGCCGGGGAGCGCATGGACGACATGCTGCTGATCCCGGTCTCACAGTCAGGCACCACCACGGACACCAACCGCGTGGTGGACATCTGCCGCGAGGCCGGAGCGTGGGTCAACGCCATCGTCAACCGTCGCAACTCGCCGCTGGTGCGCAAGTCCGACTCGCACATTTACACCTCCAACGGACGCGACGTGGAGATGGCCGTGGCCTCCACCAAGGCCTTCTATTCCCAGATCGCCGCGGGCAAGCTGCTCTCCATGTGGATCGGCGACCAGCTCGGCACCATGAGCGGCGAGATGCTCGCCGACGACATGGACGCCCTCGAGTCCCTGCCCGACAAGATCGACGCGGTCCTCGCCAACAAGGACATCATCACCTCGGTGGCCGAGCAGTACGCGCCCCGCTACCGCTACTGGGCTGTGGTCGGCAACGGCCCCAACCGCATCGCGGCGGAAGAGGTGCGCATCAAGCTCTCGGAGCTGTGCTACAAGTCAATTCCCTGCGACGTCACCGAAGACAAGAAGCACATCGACCTGTCCACCGAGCCGCTGACCATGGTCATGGCCAACGACCTGCCCGAGATGGTCGTCTCCGACACGGTCAAGGAGACCACCATCTTCAAGGCGCACAACGGCCGCCCCCTCGTGGTCTGCACCGACGACGAGGACCGCTTCGACGCCGCCGCCGAGCAGACCCTCAAGACTCCGCGCGTGGGCGGCGGACTCGACTTCGTCCTCGCGACCGTGGTCGGCCACTGGTGGGGCATTGCGGCGGCCAAGGCCATCGACGAGCAGGCCACGCCTTTCCGCGAGGCCCGCATGGTCCTCGGCGACATGATCGAGAACCCCGACACCTGGGACCGAGACAGGCTGCTCACCAGCCTCAACACGGCCCTCGACCGTACCGCCTCCGGCATGACCGATTCGGCCCTGCCCGCACGCGTGGCGGCCTCCATCGCCAATTACATGCTCTGGCTCGCCACCCAGCCCGGCGGCGTCGGCGTCGAGGAAGCGCGGCTCGACACCATCCTCAACGCCCTCAACAAGGCCATCGAGGAGATGACCCGCCCGATCGACACCATCAGGCATCAGGCCAAGACCGTCACTGTGGGCATTTCCCGCCCGAACGGATAGCGGGCCTGTCAGGGGAAATAAGTCAACCCGTTCATGCAAGCCGCTTTCGCCGTCCCGAACAGGAGGACGGCGAGAGCGGCTTTTTTCGTGGGCAAAAGAGAGAGCTTCCGCATGGGATCATGCGCCGGCTTACGGGCCCGAAGCCTGAGGATCGGCTTCTTTCAGCCAGCTAATCGTCTTCGGACGTGAACTGCGACAGGTCCTTGAGGATGGCGTTGCGCTTGGCCTCAACCGCATCGGGGTCGGCCATGATCATGTCGATCTGCCGCGTGTGGGAGATCATGTAGCCGATGATCCGTATCCTTCTGAGGATGCCTTCGGTTTCCAGCCCCTCCACGCGGGCGAAGAGGTTGTCTTCACGCAGCTTCACGCTGAAATCGTACCGCTCGAGAATGCCCGCGATGAACTTCGTCCGCAGGATTCTGCGCTTCAGGTCCGCAGCCCCGCCCTTGAACTGAAAACTCGCATAGCTTTCCGCAGGGCGCTCGCCGACATAGGACTCCGCGCCGCAGAAATGAAAGCCGAACCGCGACTGCAGGGAGCAGTAGCGTCTGGATGCCAGAAAGTAGTTCCGGTTGGCATACTCGGAGCGGGTATCCGAGTTGAGGTTCGGGTTTGCCGTCGCCTCGAAAAGCACCGACATGAACCCCCGCGTATTCACCGGCGGCGGGCCGTCCCACGGGACCGCCATCATGCCCTCCCACAGCGCCCGCATGGGAAGGGACTGCACCTGAGCCATGCTGACGCACGCGTCGGTGCGGTGCTCCACTTCCTCGGCAAAGGCGTCACCGAGGTCCAGCACCCAGAACTGCTTGGGGACATCGCAAATGAGCCGGCGGGCCGCGTTCTGCCGGACCTGACTGCTCATGCTGATGTTGAACATCTCCTGGACGGCCTTCTCATGGCAGAAGCGCATGATGTCGTGAAAGGTCCTGCAATTCCCGGCGCGAAACTCTATGGACTCGGGGTCGAGCAGCCGCAGCCGGATTATGTGCCGCGCCGCGCGCACAAGCGATTTTCGCACCGGGCTCCCCCGCATGAGGTCCCGTCGAACCGTCTTTCGCTTCAGGAGCGCGTCGACCTGTCCGTCATAGACGGCCCCGGTCTCGGCGTCCACGGTGACGGTCTCTTGGTTTTGCAGCTTTTCCAGCACACCACGCAGGCCGAATACCGCAGGAACGCCGAACTCGCGCGCGACGTTGGCGAGGTGTCCGGCAGCGCTCCCCTGCTCGGCCAGCACCGCCACGGCGCGGTTCAGCAAAGACGCCCGCCTCGGCAGCGCGTGCTTCAGAACGAGAACGGCACCCTCAGGGAACGAGAGCGTGTCCGCGTCCTTGAGCACCTTGTACACGAGACCGCTCGCCACACCGGGGGATGCGGTCTCTCCCTCCCGGAAAAGCGGCTCGGGCAGATCCTCATCCACAGAGGGTCCGGTCTGGGTCTCGACTTCCGACAGGGGGCGGCATTGCAGCAGCAAAAGCGTGCCGTCATGGTCGTAAGCCCATTCAATGTCCTGCGGGTGCTTGAAGTGTTTCTCAAGAGCCACCGCCATGCGGGAGACGGCCAGAATCTGCGCCTCGGTGAGGGACGGGGCCCCGGCCTCTTCCGGCTGCAGTTCAAGCCTGCAGGTGCCTTCGCGGGCCAGACAGACGTACCGTTCGACCTTTTCCGCCACCTTGGTGTTTTCAATACGCTCGGGGTCGCGTGAGACCGTGAACTCATCCGTCGGAGTCGAGCCGTCCACAACGGACTTCGGCAGCCCCCACACCGAATAGATTCGCACACGGGTGTCGTTGAAATTCACCGGGCTGGCCGAATAGGCCACGCCGCTGCACTCCGCGTCCACCATGCCCATGAACCCGACGCACATGGGCACGTCCTCGTCGCGGATCCCCCTGCTGGCGCGATAGGCGCACGCCTCCACAGACCACTTGGACGCGATCACTTCACGATAGGCGTCGAGCAGCGATCCGGGGTCGACATTGAGCAGCGAACGATATTGACCGGCAAAGGTGGCGCCTTCGGCATCCTCGCCCACGGCGCTGGAACGAACCGCCATGGCCAGACCGGGCGCGCCTTCCTCCTCCACGGCCGAATAGGCGGCAAGGATCGCCTCCGCGAGGTCTTCGGGCAGCTCGGTGCCGGAGATCAGCTGCATGATTCTGGAGGACGTATACATGGAGTCATACGCGGCTTCCTGAATGCTGCTCTGGATGAGCCGGTCGATTTCCTCCTTGAGGCCCGTATCCATGATGAACCGGCGGTACCCCTCCGCCGTGACCACGAAACCCGGAGAGGTGGGCAGGGACAGCTCCGCGGACGCCTCGCCGAGCATGGCCATCTTGGACCCGCACAGCGGCGTGTGTTCCTGCCGTACTTCGTCCAGCGTGAGGACCAGCGGGCCGCCACGCTCGACTGGCGGCGGAGAGAGGTGGGGGTTGATCTGCTGCTGGATGTCCTTGAAGCGCTCGAAGAGTCTGTCGTACCGCCCGGGAGCCATTTCGTTCAGGTTGGTGACCATTCGGAATATGGAGGCGGAAATCTTGGTGCACAGCGCACGCACATAGTGCATTCCGTACGCCCGGCGGCCTCTGAGGGTCTCCTCCAGCTCGGCGAAGAGTTCGTGTGCTTCGGTGTTGGCGGCCAGCAGCTGCTTGAAGCTGAGAAAGCGGGCCGTGAGCAGGTCTTTGGCATCGTCGGTGCCTGTCGGGCGGGTTCTTCGCAGAAACCCCGGCAGAGACAGCTTTTTCCAGAAACCCATAACACGGCCCGCTTGTTGCTAGTTTAGACTTCCTTCTTCTTCCCGGCCTTCATCTCGAGGCCGAACCCTTCGAACAGGTAGAAGATCGAGTAGCCCCACCACATGGTGTAGACCACATAGAACACCAGTGCGAAGGTGATGATGCCCGCCTCCTCGGAGACGTCGCGAGGCTCGATGCCGTAGTAGTTGTACGCCACCTCCACGGCCCGCTTGATGAGCATCTTGTCAACATACGACCCCGCCGCGAACTGCTTCTGGTGGTCCAGTTCCTTCTTGAGGCTGGTCAGTACGGCCCACCATGTATACATGGCTTCGCGCGGGGCCATGCCGTAGCGCTTCTCGAGCGCGTCCCCGTTGTTGTAGAACATCTCGTCCGCGTCGCGTATGGCCGCGTCGAACAGGGTGGAGAGCGATCCCTGCGCCGCCACCCCGCTCCCGGTCGGCGTCGCGGAGATGCCGTTTGCCGTCAGGACCGCCACCGCGTCATCCGCGAGAGAGGGCTTCTTTTCCAGCAGCGTGACGGAATAGTCCTCGCCGCGGAACTCGAGGGCCCCCTCCTTCACGTCCGGGATGTAGTAGGTCGACCCCTTGGAGATGGAGTTGAACAGGGCATCCGAAGCGTGGAAGGCGTTCGTGCCGCCGAAGTTGTTCGTGAACATGTACCACAGGACGGCCAGGAACACGATGGTCAGCAGCATTCCCTTGTTGAAGGCGCTCTTGTTTCGTATCAGCATGGGTTATTCCTCCCTTAATTCTCGGGCCCGCACCACGAACGTGCCGATGACCCATACGGCGAACGTTCCGATGACCACAAAGAAGGCCCAGTTGCCCAGTGTCGCCAACAGGCCCGCCGTGGACTGCTCGATCTCTATGAGCTTCATGTCGCCGAGCTTTCCGGGCAGTGCGAAGAGGCGGTTCACGAAGCCCGCAAGGATGGCCAGCGCATAGAATCCGCGAATGTAGATTCCGGGGACCAGCTTGGTAGTCAGCGCCCCGATCTGAATGCCGATCAGCGAGCCGAGGAGCATCCCCATGGCCAGCGTGTAGAAGATGAAGCCGTAGATGGCGTACTGGCTGATCGAGGCGAATCCCGCGGTGAAGATGATCTGCAGGATATCGGTGCCAACAGTGGTGAAGGAACTGACGCCGAGGATGTAGACGAACATGGGGAAGGTCAGGAAGCCGCCGCCGACACCCATGATGGCGGCCATGAACCCGACGATGGCGCCGCACACCGCCACGAACCATCCCGAGATCTTCTTTCCGCCGGGGACCAGGTCCTCGTCAAAGGAGATCATCGGCGGGATCGTGGTCTTCTGGAGCTTGGCGGGCAGGCCGCCGCCACCTGAGCCGCCACCGCCGTGCGCGTCCACCCCGCTCCCCATCTTCCGCAGCCGCAGGAAGTCGATGAGCGCATAGGTGCCCAGGAAGCCGAGGAGGACCACGTAAATCACCGAGATGAAGGTGTCCGAGGCAACGGGGTTGGCTTCGTAGATGAGCCGGTTGAGCACCCCGCCGCCGAGAACTCCGGCGCCGGACCCCACAAGGAAGGCCACTGCGAGCGCCACGGAGACGTTGCCCAGCTTCTTGTGCACGGCGGTTCCCATGATGGCCTTGGCGAAAATGTGGAAAAGGTCGGTTCCGACAGCCAGAATCCCCTTGATGCCAGCGCTCATGAGCGCCGGGGTGATTATGAATCCGCCCCCGGCCCCGATGCACCCGGTGATGAGTCCGGCACACACGCCGATGGCGATGGAGACCAGGAAGATTTCCGGTGTGTAGAATGCCGGAGTATAGGCTTTCTTGCCGCCCAGCACGGACGGAAGGTCCATGTCCGCCGCCACTCCGACGGAAACCATGATGATGGGGAGAGCCAGAATGGCCAAGATCACCAGCTTCTTGCGGCTGGTAACGATATTGGTCGACACCTCCAGATCCCATCTGGCGTGCGCCCTGGCCGCCCACTGAAGCGACTCGTAGGCCTGTCTCAATATTCGCATAAACCCTTACCTCTGATTTTATGCCTTGCGGCATGTTTCCGTTTTGCCTCCGGCCCGCCCCGCCTCTCGAGAGCGGGCCTTATTCCGCCCGGCATCTTCGCTGCCGGATTCTTCCCTACTTTCCGAAGTCCCCGCGCACAGTTTTCGCGGCGGCCTCCCGCAACCGGAGGACCAGCTCCTCCAGGTCGCACGGCTTGAGCAGATAGTCGTAAGCGCCGTAGCGCAGACCGTCGCGGGCCGCCGTTTCCGAGCCGTGCCCCGTAAGCATGATGACGGGCAGCCCGGGAACCATTTTCCGAATGATCTGCAAAAGCTCTATGCCATCCATCTCCTCCATCTTGAGATCGAGGACGACCACGTCGAAATCTTCCTTGCGCAGGATCTGTATGGCTTCGGTCCCGCTCTCGGCCGACACGACATCGAAACCGCGTCTGCCCATGCGCTTGGTCAGCACATCGGTGAAGCCGGCCTCGTCGTCGACCAGAAGGACTCTGACGGGTTCGTCATGCATTTCGCTCTCCCCTAATCACCTCTGCGGGAAACGATGCTCTCCGCACGGGACTCCAGAATCTTCTGCTCGTGAAACGCCTTCTTCTCGTAGGCGTCGCGCACCTTGGCCATAAGGTCGTCAATCTCGCAGGGCTTGAGCAGGTAGTCGAAGGCGCCGAGCTTCATGCCCTCGATGGCGCTCTCGACGGTCGCGTGGCCGGTGAGCATCACCACCTCCACGAGCGGCCAGCCGGCCTTGATCTGCTTGAGGACGTCGATTCCATCCATGCCCGGCATCTTGACGTCCAGCACCACGACGTCCGCGTGCTTCCAGACCTCGAGCTCTCTCAGCGCTTCCGGTCCCGAGTTGGCCGTGCGCACCTCGAGGCCGCGCTTGGCGAGTCGCTTGGTCATGGTTTCCACGAAAGCCTGTTCGTCATCGACGAGAAGTACATTCGCGCTCATGGGGCCTCCCTTGTTTTCGTGTTCGACAAGACATCACGCCTTTTCTTCATTACGGGCCGCGTCCGCGACCGCATCCCGGGCCGAGGGGTCGGGCACCGGCAGCTTGATGATGAACGAGGTGCCGAGATCGACGCTGCTGGTGACCCTGATATCTCCGCCCATTTTGTTGATGATGCCGTAGACGATGGAGAGGCCCAGCCCCGTCCCCTTGCCCACGGGCTTGGTGGTGAAAAAGGGGTCGAAGATGCGGTTGAGGTTCGCCCTCGGGATTCCCATGCCGGTGTCGCTTATCACCAGCTCGACCGCCTCTCCGGCGCGACGGGTGCTCAGGGTCAGGTCTCCGCCCTTGCCGTCCATGGCGTCGATGGCGTTGTTCACGAGGTTCAGCACCACCTGCTGCATTTCGGAAGGGCTGGCCGGGATATCCGGGATGTCCTCCCCGAGAATGGTCTTGATATGCACGTTGGCGTACTTTGCCCGCTGCTCCGAGAGCGAGGCGATCTCTTCCACCAGTTCGTTCATGTTCACGCACTTGACGGTCGGGTCGATCTTGCGGGCGAAGGACAACAGCTTGTGCGTGATGTCGCGGCAGCGGGCGCCCTGCGTCCGGATCTGCAACAGCGCGCGCTTGGCTTCGTCCATGTTGTCGTCCACCTCTAGCCCCTCGAGCATCAGGTCCTCGATCCACCCGGCCTCCTCCATCATGATGGCCACCGGGTTGTTTATCTCGTGCGCTATTCCTGCCGCGAGCTCGCCCACGCTCGCCAGCTTTCCGGCCTCGATGACCTGTTCGTTCATCATCTCCTTGGACATGTCCGCCTGTCGGATGCGGGCGACCATGCGCCTGGACAGGATGAAAGCCATGATGGTGATGCCGACACCGCCCAGAAGCAGCACGAGCAGCCCGACCCAGCGGATGGTGTAGAGCTCGGAAAAGGCGTCGGACACATCCTGCTGGTAGATCAGCGTCCACTCGCCGTTCTTGAGCGGGCTGGTGACGAAGATCGTGTTTCGCCCCGTGGAAGGGCGCTCCGTGATGGCCGTGCGCACACGCGGCGTGCTCGACAGGGCGTTGGCGGGTTCGGCCTTCTCCAGTATCTCCCGCACCACCGGCAGCTCGGTTTCCAGGTCGGCCTTGGGCGTGGTCTGAAAGTCGCCGCTCTGATTGACGATGAAGGCCTGCCCGGTCCTGCCCACGCGCATGTCTTCCACAAGGCGGTTGAAATTCACGAAATCCAGCGTCGTCCGCAGAATCCACTCCCTGCCCTCGGATTCGAAGCGTACCGCTATGATGAAATGGGGAACGCCGCGCAGGCCGAGAAAAACGTCCGACACATAGACCCGCCGCTCCATGACCTCACGGAACCACTCGGCGGAGGAGTAGTCGGCGTCCCCGAGCCTGAACGGCCCGGAATAGGCCACGAGACGCCCTTCGGTACTCACCAGCCCCAGATCCACGAAGTCTCCGCCGTGACGACGGACGAGCGCCTCGTGCAGGTGCCTGAGCCGGTTCTCCTCCATGAAGCGGGGCGCCTCCAGCGTGTCGGTGAGCACGCGGACTTCCGCGACCTTTTCGTCCAGATAGTTGTTGATGACCTGCTCGTGCTTCTGGACGATCTCCCGGAGGTGATCGAGCACCTTCTCCTGGTAGGCGGTGGTGAACTGGTACCCGGCCAGCAGGGTTATCGCGATGAGCGGAAGCAGCGAGATAAACACCACGGTGCCTATCATGCTGCGGTACAGGGAGTGATAGTAGTTGCTGTCCATGCCATCACCCCTCTTCGCTGTCGCTGCGGCCGTCGCTTTCCGCAGCATGGCCGATCAGCGCGTCCACCTTGCGGAACAGCCGCTCCGGGTTGCCGTTCTTCTCCACGACGCCCGCCGCGAACCTGACGACCTCCTGCTCTGCGGACTCTTCCTGATACACGTGAAGGACCACCGGAATGTGCGGATAGTCGCTGGAAAGGCGCCGCAGGACCCCCTCCTTGCCCTCGTCGGGGAAATCCGCCGAGAGAATGATGAGGTCCGGCGGCTCAGGGGAGTTCACGGCAGCGAATATCTCGTCGCCGTGCCGCGTTCCGCGCACCTGATAATTTCTCTTGGCCAGTTCGCGCCGAAAGAAATCCCGGACATGCGGATTGCGCTCCACTATGAAAATTCGCTTTGTCGAACCACGCATCCCTTTACTCCTTACCCGCCTCTGGCAAACGTCATGCCAAAGAAAGGAAGGAGTGCTCGACCCTCAAAGACTTTAAATGTAATACTTTTTTCAGTGAGCCGTGTTCAGACTCGGCGGAAGGGGGCGGGGAGCGTGTCAGCTATTTTTCACAATCATAAAAATAGCTGACACTGGGATCATTCGACTTTGGTGGAGGTTTTCAGGCCGTACTTCTCGATCCTCGCGATGAGGGTCGGCCGGGTCATGCCGAGGAGCTTGGCTGCCCGCGTCCGGTTGCCTTCGGTTATTTCCAGAGCTTCGCTGACGATCATACGGCCCGCCCTGTCCATCAGCGATTCAAAGACGTTGTCGCCCGCATTTCTGCTCAGGGCGCTGCGGATGGCCTGACGGAAATAGCGCTCGCTTTTCTCCGGCGCATCGACCTGTCCGCCCTGAAGTCCGGCACCCACCGCATGGGCCAGCTCATCCCGACTCAGGGCGGCCCCCCGGTTGAATATGAGCGCCTTCTGCAGGACATTGGAAAGCTCGCGCACATTGCCGGGCCACTGGTGTGCCCGCAGAAACGCGTAGCCCTCCTCGGAAACGCCCGGATTGGGCAGGTCCATTTCCGCGGAGAGCCGGTTCATGAAGTAATCCGTCAGCGGCGCGACATCCTCACCCCTGTCGCGCAGTGGCGGCAGCTCGATGGTGACCACCTTCAGACGATAGTACAGGTCCTCACGGAATCGCCCGTCCCTGACGGCTTGCTCCAGATCGCGATTGGTGGCGGCAATGATCCGCACGTCAACGTCGATAGGCCGTGCCCCGCCGAGCCTCTCAACCTTCTTCTCCTGCAGCAGACGCAGGATCTTGGCCTGCACGCTCAGGGGCATGTCACCAATCTCATCCAGAAAAACCGTCCCCCCGTCGGCCTGCTCGATCTTCCCGACCCGACGCGAGTTGGCCCCGGTGAAGGCCCCTTGCTCGAACCCGAAAAGTTCGGACTCCAAAAGCGTATCCGGGATGGCAACGCAGTTGATGATCAGGAAGGGCTTGCTGCAACGCTCGCTGTGCTGATAGACGGCCCGGGCCACCAGCTCCTTGCCCGTGCCGGACTCGCCGCGAATCAGTACCAGCGCGTCCGTCGGCGCGGAGCGGCCTATGGCCTTGTAGACGCTGTTCATTGCCCTGCTGTTGCCGATCAGCGATCCCGCCGGGGCCTCGGTGGGCTCACCGCCCATCTCCACATGCTCGCGCGCGAGCCTGCCCACCTCCAGAGCCTGCTCGATGAGTCCGAGCATTTCGGGAATGTCGAAGGGCTTGAGAATGTAGTCGAAGGCCCCCATCTTCGTGGCCTGAATCGCCGTGTCCGTGGTGCCGTAGGCGGTCATGATGATGACAGGCACGCGCTGGTCGTGCTCGCGGATGAGGCGGAACGCCTCCAGCCCGTCCATGCCCGGCATGCGAACATCCATGATCACCAGATCGGGCATCTCCTCCCGAGCCTTCTGCACGCCGCTCTCGCCCGTGGAGGCGGTCCGCACGGAATACCCCTCCTGATCAAGCAGCCTGCCGAAGCTGTTGCGAAGCTGGGAGTCGTCGTCGACGATCAGGATCGAAGCCATTCGCGGGCCTCCTTCAGAGGGAGCGCAATCACGAAGGACGCGCCCCGGTTGCTCGGACGAAGATGAAGCCAGCCCCCATGCTCCACCACTATCCTGTTGGCGATGGAAAGCCCCAGGCCGGTCCCCTCCTCCTTGGTGGAATAAAACGGCTTGAAGATGTGGTCACGCTGCGACGCCGGAATGCCCGGGCCGTCGTCAGAGACCTTGAGCACGACCATCGCCCCCTGCTCACCGAAAATGCCCACCTCTTCCGTAATCGTGATCCGCCCGCCGTCCACCATCGCATCGCAGGCGTTCATGATAAGGTTCACCAGAACCTCCTTGAGCTGCTCGGGGTCGGCCACGACTTCCGGCAGCGCGCTCTTGCGGACCACCCGCACCTCCACCCCGCACGACTCGAGCCTGTGCCGCAGGAGCTGCAACGTATTGTCCACCAGTTCAGAAGGGGAAATATTCTGCATCTTGAGCTTCGGAGGCCGAGAAAATTCGAGAAAGTTGTGGATGATGGTGTCCAGGTGCCGGATTTCCTCGGAGATAACCTCGAAGTCCTCCTGTTGAACCGGAGACAACTCCAGACTGCGCTCAAGAGAAAAAAGCCGCATCTTGACCGAGGTGAGCGGGTTGCGAACCGAATGGGCGACCCCAGCGGCGAGCTTCCCCACCATGGCCATCTTCTCGGCCTGCACGATCTGCTCCCGGCTCTGCTGCAGCATGACATTGGCCTGATCCACATCCTCAAGCAGGCCGCTGACCCGCTCCGAAAGCACCCCGATCTCGCCGGTCAGCCCCTTCATGGTCGCGGCATCGCCATGCGCCAGTTTTTTGATAGGATCAAGAATCCGCTTGAAAAGCAGGAACCCGAGCCAGAAAGCCACCAATATCGCCACCGGGATGGCAAAAAGCGACAGCCCTGCAAGTATCTGCGCCTTCTGCCTGTAAGACTCACCGCTTTCACGAAGATTCTCTTCATGGATACGCTTGTACTTTTCGCAAAGCTCATAGATTTCCATAAAATGCTTGCGAACTTCCCAATGCAGCTGCTGACCCTGCCGACGCTCCTCCTTGCGATACAACTCCACCACCCTGTTCCGGGAAGCAGCGAAACGCAGATAACTCGACTCGATCCTGTTCAATAATTCCCGACTGCCCGGAACCGAAGCAAGATCACGCGCCTTGGCCAGCCAGTTCTCGAACGCGGCAACATGCCTTCCAAGCTCGGAAAGCCAGGAATCATCCCCGGTAAGGAAATAATAGGTAACGTACCCTTTCTGGATCACCAGCTCGCTTTCCAGCCCCTGCGCAGCGACAAGCGCAGCAATGTCCCTGTCTTCAATACGCTTGAAAAGTTTCTGGGTTTCATTGATGTACCAAAACGTATACCCGCCGCCGACAATGGTCACCGTCGTCAGCACTACAAGCAATATCCTGAGCTTCGCCCCCAAACTCACCGATTTGGGTCTACGGATAAAATCTTCCATGGATACACCTCTTACCCAATTCCTGATACATACAATGAAAGCAAGAGTCGACCCGGAATCACCCGCAGGAGCCTCCGGCGGGCAGGGGCGCGGAAAAGAAACGTGAAGGCCGCTTAGTTACGTTATTTTAGACGTTTGAAGGTCGCATCCTTTACACGGAAGCCGTGTTTAGCACGACTGAAGACACGGGATGGCCACGAAGTTGGGGGGCACTGGTTCTTTGATCTAAAAAGGGCACCATACTTCGAGAATGCCCATTTCGTCACTATGTAACACGATGAATGAGTATTTCTATAAGAAAACATGCCGACTGCGGCATGTTTTCTAGTTTATCGTAACACCATTCACAACTATTTCTCACATTCATAACCTCAACCTGTTGAATTTGGAGCAATAAAGATTTGGAGGGTGTCGTATTTTTTTACGCTTATCGCAAAATGATTCGACAGGTTTGTTAGAGGTGGAATTGGAAAATCAAGCAAAAGCAACTCAGTACGCAAGGCGCGAAATTTGCTTATTTCAATTATCTGCTTTTAACCTTGAGGAGGTCATATGAAGTCCAAGTTAACCCTTTTGGTAATGCTTCTTGGTTTGTTAATTTGTTCTCCTGTCTATGCAGACGTTATAGACATTTTTGTGACGCCCGAGGGTGACGGAGTGCGGGGAAAGGATCGTTATGGATACTTTAGTGGTTGGGAAGACTCCGGTTTCATTTCAGATGAAACCTCATTGGGAGTCTACCACTGGTATGAGGACGGCAGCGGCAGTTACAGGCAAGCGTTCTTACAATTCGGGTTAAATCCCCTTTCTGAGGGAATTGATGACATTACATCAATTTCCTTTAATTATAATCTTCTGCGAACATCAAGTCTTGCCAGAGGCTACGGTGATACCGCTGGTTACCTTTATCATGTCCATGACGCTTCGGCCGCAACAGGACATGCAAGTGACCAGTTGTATGGCGGTGGAACAATAGAAACAATCATGGTAGGGGCGACTACTGGCTGGAGATCTGTGGATGTAACCGAATATGTTCTCAATGACTTGAATCAAGGGTATAATTGGTCAGCATGGGAGTTCAATCGGGACAACTATGCAGGTATGTGGCTTTCAGCTGCAGAGTCACAAAACCCTGCTTTCTTGCGCATTGAAACCACAGCTGAAAATTCTGCCCCTGTTCCCACTCCGGAGCCTTCGGCCTTTATTCTGCTTGGAGCAGGGTTGTTAGGGCTGGCTGTCCTTGCGCGTAAGGGCGAAAAGAGGGCTTAAGGTAGTTAAGCGCTCAAAGCCCATTATGTGTGCTTTTCAAGGACCACTGGGAACCACTTTCCACTTATAAAGATACGAATACGGGCCGGTCAAAATTACAAGCCAGCAGCAGGAGTTGCATAAGCTTTAGTCTTGATCGGCTCCACTCCACATAGTGTTAAACTATGTTTCGAAGCTTCCCCTCCCTACTGAGATGGCTTATTCGGAAATCATTACACTTTATGTAATTTTGCCGACTTTCCTTACGGTTTGTTTCTGTCGTCCAGTTTGTAGGGAAAATAGTAAGCATATTATTAGATACTTATCGCTGACATTCGAGGTGGATCATATCTTGCATTTCCGATGTAGATAACCTTATCTCAAACTGGAGGCAAAGATGGCTAAGTTCTTGTGTCAAAATCTGCTTATATTGTTTTTACTTAGCGTGAGCGCTGCCAGCAGTCATGCTACCATGATTGAGTTGACATGGGATTGTAAAGTCCCCCATCTTAGGGCCAGTTAAGTGTAGAGATTTCCGACCGGTTTTTTGAGGTTGCCCAGAGGGCAGGGGGTCCCCCCTGCCCTCTGGGCTGCAAATTCGATTGGCGTCATGTTGCCGAGAGATTCATGAGGCCGCTCCTCATTGTACTCCCTGACAAACTCCTCGGTGCTTTGGCGGACTTCGCTCAAGCTGTCGAAGATATACAGATCCAATACTTCCTCCCGATATGTCCTGTTGAAGCGCTCGATATATGAGTTCTGTGTCGGCTTGCCCGGCTGGATAAAGTCCAGCTCAACGCCGTGCTCGGCAGCCCACATTTCCATTGCTGTGCTGA